>JANQIR010000040.1 GCA_028282065.1 Aestuariivirgaceae bacterium | reverse complement strand
TAAGAGAAGAACTTCGGATTAAGGCTCAGCACTCTCTGATCGATAATGTTGACGATGTTCCCATTGGCATCGTCTGCAAGTTGTCGGGCAAAGGACTGGGCGAGGAACACCGGTGCGGTCAGGTTGATCGCCATATGCTGGTCCCAGGTATCTCGATCGAGTTTGCCGGCCTCATCCGGCTCGAACACGGACGCATTGTTGATCAGAACCTCAATGCCGCCAAAGGCCGCCGATGCTTCCGACACAATCCGATCAGGCCCCTCGCGATCAGCCAGATCCCCGGTTACAAGAGCAACCTCGCCACCAAGCGAGCGGATGGTTTCAGCCGTTTCTTCGGCATCTTCTTGCGAAGCATTGTAGTGGACCGCCACGGGGCGTCCGCCGACAGCGAGATCCAGTGCCAGTTGCCGCCCGATCCGGCGCGCCGCTCCGGTAATCAGCACCGCGCCCTTGTTGCCCGTTTCTCTCATGCCTCAAATCCGTTTGGTGCTGCCGTCAAATCTGCCTGAGCCAACGCATATGGGGTCTTGGCACGGCAGGTCCAAACACCATCGGCATGTCCGCATGAATTTGCTATTGGCTCAACCTGTGATCGCCCGCCAGACCTTCTCCGGGGTCAAGGGCATGTCGATGTGCCGCACCTTGTAGGGTCTGAGCGCATCGATCACCGCATTGACAACCGCGGGAGGCGCACCGGTCGCGCCCGCCTCACCGGCCCCTTTGACCCCCAAAGGATTGCTCGCCGTCGGCACGGCTTCGTTGAACACCACCTCTATACCTGGCAGATCGTCGGCGCGCGGCATGGCATAGTCCATGAAGGAACCAGTCAAAAGCTGGCCATCCTCGTCATAGACCACACCTTCCAGCATCGCCTGGCCAATGCCCTGCACCGCCCCGCCCGCCACCTGGCCGTTGGCGATCAGCGGATTGACGATCCGCCCGAAATCATCAACCACCGTATAGCCCTCAAGCGTGACGCCGCCGGTTTCCGGATCAACCTCCACCTCCGCCACATGGGTACCGTTGGGATAGCTGAAGCCCTGACGCTCGAAATGCCCTGAGCTGGTCAATGTCGCTGGCACGTCTTCAGGCAGGTCCTCGGCCGTCCGCAAGGCCGCTTCCAGTTCCAGCAGGCTGATGCGCCGGTTCGTTCCGGTAACAGAAAACAGGCCCTCGGAAAACACGACGTCATCCACACCCGCCTCAAGCACATGCGCGGCGGCGGCCCTGCCTTTATCCCGAACCGTCCGAGTGGCATCGACCAGCGCGTTGCCGACGATCATGAGAGTCCGCGAACCGCCATGTCCACCACCTGTCTTGATCAGATCCGTGTCGCCCTGCACGTATCGCACCTTATCCGCCGGCAATCCCAGTTCGCTCTCCAGAATCTGCAGATAGGTCGTCTCATGCCCCTGGCCGGTCGCGCTTCCGCCAACGCTGAGCGTAACGCCTCCGTCTTCGTCGAAACGTAATTCCACATCATCCACCGGCTGCCCGAGCGTCACCTCCAGATAGCTGGACACGCCGAAGCCGCGTAGCCGGCCTGCCCGTTCGCTCGCCGCACGCCTGTCACTCAAACCGTCATGTCCGGCTGTCTTGAGGGCAAGGTCCAGGTTGTCTTCGAACGCCCCGCAGTCGATCGACATGCCCAATGCCGTCTTGTGCGGAAACGAACTGATGAAATTCCGCCGCCTCAGGTCCATAGGATCGAAGCCCATCTCGGCGGCTGCAACATCGACGATGCGCTCCATGAGATAGGCGGCTTCCGGTCGCCCGGCCCCACGATAGGCATCCACCGGAACGCAATTGGTGAACACCGCTTCGACTGTCATCGACGCGACGGGAATGTCATAATTACCGCATAGCGCCACCCAGCTTGCAGCACTTGGAATGATGGTTGCGAAGCTGGACAGATAGGCCCCCATATTGGCGAGCGTGCCCACCTTGAGAGCAAGGAACTTTCCGGTTTCATCCAGGCCGAGTTCCACACAGGTCAGGTGATCGCGGCCATGTATCTCGCTGAGGAAGTTTTCGGCACGGCTGGCAATCCACTTGACCGGCCGGCCAAGCTGGCTTGCCGCCAGCATGACCATGACGTTTTCCGGATAGACGAAATTCTTGGCTCCGAACCCACCGCCGACATCCGGCATCACCACACGCATCTTCTCCGGCGGCACCTTGAAAACGGCATTGGCCATCTGCCCTTTTTGAGCGTGCACTGCCTGGCCGGAAACATGAAGAATGTACTGGCCGGTTTCAGCGTCAAAATCGCCAACCGCCCCGCGCGGTTCAATGGCCGACGGCGCCACCCGGTTGTTGATCAGCTCCAGCCGGGCCACATGGTGCGCCCCCGCCAGCACCGCATCCGTCTCCGCTTCATCGCCCTTGTGAAAGCGGTAACACCGGTTCGACTTGAACTGCTGCCAGATCACCGGTGTTTGCGGATCGAGAACACCGCGCAACGAACTCACCGCCGGTTGGTCGTCGTAGTCCACAATGACCAGTTCAGCAGCCTCGACGGCTTGCGCCTTGGTTTCTGCAACCACCATCGCCACGGTGTCGCCAACAAACCGCACGACATCACCGGTAAGCGCATGGCGTGGCGGCACGTTGATACCGTCTTCGTCCACACCCTCGATCTGGTCGATCGTCGGCAGCTGCCCAAGCCCGGCTGCCCGCACGTCGGCAAAGGTATAAACCTTCAGCACACCCGACGCAGAACCCGCCTCGGTCGTATCGATAGACACGATGCGCGCATGCGCATAGGGGCTTCTCACAAAGGCGGCATGGGCGAGGCCGTCGAAATTGAGATCATCGAGATATGACCCCGTTCCGGTGAGAAACCGTTCATCCTCCCGACGGCGCACCGCCTGGCCCATTCCGAATTTTTGCATAATGGAGCGTTTCTTGTTCGAGCGTATCTGTTGCTCTTTTTTGGAAATCGTAATGCCGTTTGGCAAGAGTGCGGCCGTCCAATAGGCGAAATCAACCGGTCACACTCTTCAACCGCTGTAATACCTCGGCCTTGTCGTCGGGAAAACCACTGGCCACCCACCAGTCCTCAAGAGCGGTCAGGATCGCCCCCATCTCGGGCCCGGCCGCAACACCGAAGTCCTTGAGATCTGCACCGGTGACCGGAAAGACGGGAGCGGTCCACTCGTTGGCAAGTGCCACCACCTCCCGCCAGACCCGGTCATCGGACGCAGCGCCGGACAGCGCCCAGCTCACCAATGCCGCATCGCCGTATGAGACCGGGCCGCTTCGATAGATGATCGCCTTACGCTCAAGGTCCCGCAGAGCCGGAGACACCGGTGCCACGTTGACAAACGCGCGAAGTCGGGCCGTTTCCGATTTGCTGAGCCTTAGACCATCCTGCAGCACATCCGGATCGGCATCCTCGCAAAGCGCAAGCAGGACGCGAATTGCCTCCGGCCGCGTCCCGGTATGCCGTTCGATCTCGGCCATCCTGGCAAACACATCCACCCGCAATGGCTCCGGCAGGACTCGGCTAAGAATGCCACTGTCACACATCGCCGCCGTCACGTTGACACGGCCATCCGCCTCAAGGGCCTTGAACAATTCCGCGCGCACCCTCTCGTGCGCCAGCCGGCCAAGGCCGTCCTGCAACTCCACACAGGCCGAATAGCCCGCCTCGTCCAACGGCCCATGACCATGCTGCGCGTGGAACCTGAAGAACCTCAGGATACGCAGGTAGTCTTCCCGAATCCGGTCATGCGGATCACCGACAAATCGGACCCTTCGGTCCCGCACATCATCGATCACGCCCAGCGGGTCCACCACATGCCCTGACCGGTCGCAGTAAAGTGCGTTCATGGTAAGATCCCGGCGCCGGGCATCGGCCGCCCAGTCGGTTGTGAATTCGACTTCTGCATGGCGCCCGTAGGTTTCAACATCGACCCTGAGCGTTGTCACTTCAAACACATGCGGATGAGGCAGATGGTGCGCGATGACCATCACCGTACCATGATCGATACCGGTCGGTTTCACGGCCAGCCCGTGCCCTTCGGCGAGCGCAACAACACGTTCCGGCACTTCTGTCGTGGCAATGTCTATATCGGTGATCGCCTTGCCAAGCAGCGCGTTTCGCACCGCGCCGCCGACCACCAGTGCCTGTCCGCCTTCGCTGGTCAGTACATCGAAAACCAGTTGCAGGGCCTCGCCCTTAAGCCATTCGTGTTCGGCCAGTTCCGCCATATTTCCCTGCTGGAGCATTAGATCCGGTACATCCGGTCATAGAGGTTACGCAACATCCCGGCCGTCACGCCCCAGATGTAACGCTCGTTATAGGGCATGGCATAAAACGTGCGCCGGACACCCTGCCACTGACGGGTGTGCCTTTGATGGTTGGCCGGGTCCATCAGGAACCGCAACGGCACCTCGAACACGTCCGCCACTTCTCCAGGTTCGGGGACAATGTCAAACCCCGGTTCCACCAGGCCAACGACCGGAATAATTCGAAAGCCTGTGCGGGTCTGGTAGGCATCGAGAAAGCCGATCGTATGAACATAGCGGCGTTTGAGGCCCGTCTCTTCCTCGGTTTCGCGAAGCGCCGTCGCGACCGGGCCCTCATCTTCGCGGTCGATTTTGCCACCTGGAAAGGCAACCTGCCCGGCATGCGTCGGCAGGGCCTCGGTCCGCTGTGTCAGCAGCACGCTGAGTTCCGGTGCCCGGTTGATGACCGGCACCAGCACCGCGGCCGGGCGCGAATTGACCCCATCATCTGCCGAACTCTGCAGATGCGGATTGAGATCATCGTCGCTGCGCGCCGCCGGAAGAGCAAGATCAACCCCCGACTCCGGGACCGTTTCAAGCAACCGCGAGCGTGCCAGAGTCACGAACTCGTCGGCATCGAAGCGGAAACTGTCCGGTTTGTTGTTCACGCGGTCTCCACATCGGTTTCACCCGCCTTGCCCATAGGCCAGAATATTCCGGATGACCAGACGCCAAACCACTGCGAACCGTCATGCATCTTGCAACATCCAATTTCGGCCAGATCGTACAACAATCCGCGAACCACCAGCGCATCCAGCCTGCCGCGTATCCTTACGTAAGGCTTCAAGGCGCCACTGGATGGATCCTGAACAAACCTTAACGGATGCTCACGATCCACGGTCACGATATCTCCGGCATTCGTTTCAAACCGAATCACTTGCATCTCGCCGTGGATTTGAACGTCCATCAATACCGCCGCGAACGGTGCGTCCTCAACCTGGACCGGGCATTTTTCCACCGGCGTGACAAGCCAGTAACTGCCGTCGGGATCACGCCGCAAGATCCTTGAAAACAGCTTTACCATGGCGGGACGTTCGATCGGGCCATTCTGGTAAAACCAGCGGCCATCCTTGCGGATTTCCATTCCAATATCGCCAAGGCTTGGTGGATTCCACGATTCGACAGGCGGCAGACAGCCGCCCCCATCCCGGTTTTTATCCAGCTTGTTCAAGCCCTTAAAAACACTTTCAGGCTTTTGCGCCGAAGAACCTGTCATTTCCCAGCCTGACGGCTCACACCAACGTGATCTGTGGTCTTGTTCGCAGACAAATACGTATCATCTAATGTTAAGTATCTTAAGTGATCTACGCCTCAGTGCCGCCATGCTTGCCGACGAGATTGGTCACAACTGCCCTTGGGGTCCAAACCCCTTAAGCAATCCATAAAACCACGCCTTCTTTCACGAGGCCCGAGGAACTATAGTCAGGCGAATGAGCACCATCAATCAAACCGACAAGAAGATTATTGCTGACCTCGAAGCGATGGGCGACCGGCTCGGCAAGGTCAAATCATCCATCAGCAACGTGATCTACGGCCAGGACAAGGTAATCGATCTGGCCCTGACCGCCATCCTGGGAGGCGGCCACGCCCTGCTCGTCGGCGCGCCCGGCTTGGCCAAAACCCTTCTGGCGACCACCTTGGGCCGGGTACTCGGCATTGACGAAAAGCGTGTCCAGTTCACTCCGGATCTGATGCCAGCCGACATTCTCGGTGCCGAGGTCATGGACGAAACGGAAACCGGCCGCCGGCAGTTCCGGTTCATTCCAGGCCCCGTCTTCTGTCAGCTCCTGATGGCCGACGAAATCAACCGGGCCAGCCCGCGCACCCAATCCGCTCTTCTGCAGGCGATGCAGGAGCATCACATCACGGTGGCCGGCGAGCGTTACGACCTGCCCAGGCCGTTCCATGTCTTAGCGACCCAGAACCCGATCGAACAGGACGGCACCTATCCGCTGCCGGAAGCTCAGCTCGACCGCTTCATGCTGGAGATCGACGTTCCCTACCCGGATCTCGAGGCCGAACGGCGCATGCTGTTTGCCACCACGGGTACGGACGTACCGGAGGCAGCGACGATACTCAGCGCCGAAGAACTCATGCGGGCGCAGCATCTGGTGCGCATGATCCCGGTCGGCGAGCAGGTCTCCGAGGCAATCCTCAAGATCGTGCGGTACGCCCGGCCGGGCGAAGATGCCGATGAATTCATCAATGAAACAGTATCCTGGGGACCGGGTCCCCGGGCATCGCAATCCTTGATGCTTGGTGTACGCGCTCAAGCCCTGCTGGACGGACGTTTGTCACCGTCGGTCGACGATGTCATTGCACTGGCGCCGCCCGTCCTGCGCCACAGGATGGCAATCACCTTTGCCGCCCGGGCCGATGGCCACACCATCGATGGCATTATCACCAAGCTGACCGATCAGATCGGGTAACCCTCTATGGCGGCGAGGCCAACAGCCAACATGTCGTCCGGCGAGGCACAACACCGCCTGCGCGACCGGGCCGAGCAGCTGGGATCGGCATTCCCGCCAATGCTCGTAGCGGCCCGCCGGATCGCCAATTCCCTCATTCAGGGTGTGCACGGCCGCCGCCGCGCCGGACCGGGCGAGGATTTCTGGCAATACCGCCCGTATGGGCCCGGAGATCCGGCCCAGCATATCGATTGGCGCAAATCGGCGCGTGCCGACCGGATTTTGATTCGGGAAAATGAATGGGCCGCCACCAATACCTTGTGGACCTGGGCCGCTACCTATCCAGGCATGTCGTTTCGCTCCAAGCTATCAGATGTCACCAAGGCGGACAGGGCACTTCTGATCATGCTCGCGGCATCGATCATGGCGGTCAGTGCAGGAGAACGGGTCGGTGCCATGGGGGCGCCATTCCCACCCGACCATGCGAACCGGTCACTGGAACGGATTACACAATGGTACACGACCGGCGCTCCCTTGCCGGATGACGCACTTCCCCCGGCTGCGACCTTGCCCCGTTTTTCGACCTGCCTACTGATCGGCGATTTTCTGTCTCCACCACAGGTTCTTTCAGAGCGAATTTCGGCGATCGCACAAAACGGTGCCGCAGGACATGTCCTGCAGATTCTCGATCCCGCCGAAGAAACCCTTCCTTATGAAGGCCGCACAGAGTTTCTGGAGTTCGGCGGCGCAGGAAAGCTGACCATCGGCAAGGTCGAGCTTCTGCGCTCGGAATATCACGAGAAACTACACGCCCATCGCGAGCGGTTGCGCGAGTTGTGTCAGCGCCTTGGCTGGACTTTTTCTGTTCATCATACCGACGTGCCTCCCCAGAAAATCCTGTTGAGCCTATATGGACTGATTTCAGGAGACAGCCGCACGCATACAGCGGCTGCAGGCAGGTGAGGCGTTAGATGTTCGGTCTTGAAGGATTGACATTCGCAACACCTCTCGCACTGGGCGCCCTCGCCCTGCTGCCGGTGATCTGGTGGCTGCTGCGCTTCACTCCACCACGGCCCGATCAGGTCCGCTTCCCGCCATTCCGCCTTCTTCTCGAACTGGTGGTGCGCGAGGAAGAAACCGACAAGACCCCATGGTGGCTGGTCCTTCTGCGCCTGGCGCTGGCCGCGGTTGTCATCATTGCCGTCGCCCAACCCTTCCTGTCGGACGGCCGGACCGGCGCCACACCGTCCGGCCCCACGCTGATTGTCCTGGACAACGGCTGGACGGCGGCCGGCAAGTGGGATGTCCGGCGCAGCGTCTTGAACGACATCATCGAAACGGCACAGCGGGCCGGCAATCCGGTCGCCCTGGCAGTGACCACGCCGACCGGCAAACCATCCGATCTTGCAATGACCAGCCCGGCGACATTAAAGGATACGGCCGGCGCCATCGAACCGGTTGCGCTTTCGGTGAACAGGTCCGATCTGCTGGAAAGGCTCAAGACCGTCTACGCAAACGCCGATGCGCTGACAGTCTACTGGTTGTCCGATGGCGTGGACGGCGGCGATGCCGCACAGTTTGCGGAGGGCCTCGGCCAGCTCGCCGGGGGCAATGCCACGGTTCGTGCGCTTCTGCCGGCTCCCTCTGATGCTGTTATCGCCCTGTCGGAACCGGAACTGAAGGACGGCACCTTGACGGTATTCGGCGTGACCATGGCAGGCACGGCTGAGCGCAAAATCGACGTGGAACTTGCCGCCCGCAATGGCCGGTCCTTATCATCGGTGGAAATCGCCATACCCGCCGGCAGCACCAAGGCAAAGGCCGAAATAGACCTCCCGGTGGAATTGCGCAACGAGGCGGCCGTCCTGCGTGTATCCGGACAACGTTCCGCCGGCTCGGTTTACCTGTTCGACGATCGCTGGCGGCGCAAGACGGTTGCCCTTCTGAGCGGCGCGTCGCTGGAGCTTGAACAGCCGCTGCTGTCGCCGCTCTATTATGTCAGCCGGGCCTTGGAGCCCATTGCCGAAGTTGCACGGATCGCCAACCCGGAAGATCTGAAAGACCGCCTGAACCGCGGTCTGTCGCTGCTGGTCCTGGCCGATGTCGGCCAGGTCACCGGCCCGCAGCGCGAGGCCATTTCCAGGTGGATGGAGAACGGCGGTGTCCTTCTGCGTTTTGCCGGTCCGCGCCTGGCCGCCGCACATGATGATATGGTGCCGGTGGAATTGCGCACCGGCGGTCGCTCTTTGGGAAGCGCCCTGAGCTGGGAGCAGCCGCAAAACCTGTCGGCATTCCCGACACGCAGTCCCTTTACCGGCCTCACCCCGGACCCCTCGGTAAGGGTATCGCGTCAGGTTTTGGCCGAACCGGCGGCGGACCTCAGCGACCGGGTATGGGCAAGCCTGGAAGACGGCACACCGCTGATCACTGCCGCACGCCGCGGTAAGGGACTGGTCGTGCTTTTCCACATCACGGCAAATGCTGACTGGTCAAACCTTCCCCTGTCGGGTCTGTTCGTTGAACTGCTCAAGCGCGTTGTAGATCTGGCGCCCGGCGCTGGCTCGTCCGGTACTGAGGCAACGTTCGAGGGCGCCGTCTCTGGCCCCTATGTCCCGGTTCGCGGCCTCAGCGGATTCGGAGCTCTGACAAACCCGGCACCCGAAGCAGCTCCGGTTGCGGCAAAGGATATCGATACCATCACCCCCGGCCCGTTTCATCCGCCGGGCCTGTATCGGCGGGCGAGCATCAACCGGGCGATAAATGTCCAGGTCCCGGACAATGAACTGAAACCGATCGGGAACCTTCCGGCCGGCGTCACCGTTTCCGACTACGCTCCGAGCCCGAGCGTGCCGCTGGCCGGCGCCTTGTTTGCGATAGCTCTCGGCCTGTTCCTGCTCGACTGCATCGCCGCGCTGGCCCTGTCCGGGTCCTGGCGGCGCCTGCGGCCTGGCGCATCGGCAGCGGCCGTGTTGATCGCCGTTATCGGCCTGACAGGTGCGGCCCCGGAACTCAAGGCGCAGGATACCACGCTGTCGGCTGCCGACCGGTTCGCCATGCGCTCCGTTTTGGAAACAAGGCTGGCCTATGTCGTGACCGGCCGGCAGGATGTGGACCAGGTGAGCTTCGCAGGGTTGTCCGGGTTGAACGACACACTGATCCGCCGGACCGCCATCGAGCCGGGTGTACCAACCGGCGTCGATATCGAACGCGACAGTATCGTGTTCTTCCCCCTGCTCTACTGGCCCGTGCTGCCGGATGCCAAGCCATTGTCGGCCGCCGTTGCCGCAAAGATCGACACCTTCATGAAAAACGGAGGTACGATATTCTTCGACACCCGTGATCACAATGCCAACGGCACGACATTGACCGGCGCACCGAGCCCCTCCGCGCTGGCCTTGCGGCGTCTTCTCGCATCCCTCGACATTCCACCGCTTGAGCCGGTGCCGCCTGAACACGTTCTGACCAAGGCATTCTATCTGCTGCAATCCTTCCCGGGCCGCTGGAACGGCGGTCAGCTCTGGGTTGAGGCGGGCCACAACGCACGCACATCCGAACCAAGCAAATCCGACGGTGTCAGCTCGATCATCATCGGTTCCAACGACTATGCGGCCGCCTGGGCGACGGATAACCAGGGGCGGGCGATGTTCCCGGTCGTTCCCGGCGGCGAACGCCAGCGGGAATTCGCCTTCCGCACCGGCGTCAACATCGTCATGTACGCGCTAACCGGCAACTACAAGGCCGACCAGGTCCACATACCGGCGCTGCTGGAACGGCTCGGTCAATGAGAGGTCCTGAACAGCAATGAACATGAGCCTCGAATTCACCCCCCTGATACCGTTGCCGGTTCTTCTAATTCTGGCCGGGATAGGAACTGTTCTCGTGCTGTTGGCCCTGGCATCACGCAGCCGGGGAAGTGTCTTTCGGGGATTGACACTCGCCGTACTGGTCCTGGCATTGCTCAATCCGGCCGTGCGCCAGGAAGACAGGGAACCGCTCAACGATATCGCCGTCGTCGTCTTCGACAGATCGCAAAGCCAGGAGATCGGCGAAAGATCGCAACGCACAACCGCCGCCGAGCAACACCTGCGCGAACAGATCGCAGGGCTTGCCAATACTGAAATCCGCACGGCGACAGTGCGGTCCGGCGTCACCTCGACGGAAGACGGCACGCGGCTCTTTGCTGCCCTCAAGGACGCCCTCGCGGATGTCCCGCCGGAACGCTTCGCAGGCGCCGTGCTCGTCACCGACGGTCAGATACACGACGTGCCGAAGTCAGCCGCGGAGCTGGGTTATACCGGTCCGATCCACACACTGATTACCGGTGACCGCAACGAACGCGACCGCAGGGTGATCCTCGAGACATCACCACGCTTCGGCATAGTCGGGCAGTCACAGACAATCCGGTTCCGCATTGAGGAAACAGGAACGGGCGATGCATCTGCTCCGGTCGAGGTGACCGTCTCCGTCAGTGGTACCGTGACCGAACGGCGGCTGGTGACGCCGGGTCAGTCGGTGGACACCACGATCGACATTGCACATGGCGGCCAGAACCTGACGGAAATCCGGGTAAAGGATCTCGAAGGCGAACTGACGACACACAACAACCGTGCGGTGGTGGTGACCGAGGGCATACGCGACAGGCTGCGCGTACTGCTTATTTCCGGTGAACCCCATCCCGGTGAGAGAACATGGCGCAATCTCCTGAAGGCCGATGCATCCGTCGATCTGGTACATTTCACGATTTTGCGTCCGCCGGAGAAACAGGACGGAACGCCGATCAAGGAATTGTCGCTGATCGCCTTTCCCACCCGGGAGCTGTT
>JANQIR010000027.1 GCA_028282065.1 Aestuariivirgaceae bacterium | reverse complement strand
GGATCCCTTGATGTGGAAGCTGGTTCCCGCGCTTGAAAGGGAAATGGGCCAGGCATTTCCGGAACTGGTCCGGGCCAGCAATCTGATTACCGAAACGCTGAGACTTGAGGAACAGAGGTTTCGCAAGACGCTTGAGCGGGGCTTGCGCATGCTCGACGACGAGTCGAGCGGACTTTGTGAAGGTGACAAGTTTTCCGGTGAGACAGCATTCAAGCTGTATGACACCTATGGGTTTCCCCTGGATCTTACTGAGGATGCCTTGAAGTCGCGTGGTATTGCGGTGGACACCGATGCGTTTAACACGGCAATGGAGCGTCAGCGGGCAGAGGCGCGCAAGGCTTGGGCGGGGTCAGGCGAAGCTGCGACCGACACGCACTGGTTCGACATTCGCGAAAAGGCAGGCGCAACCGATTTCCTGGGATACGAAACAGAACGCGCGGAAGGAGAAATCGTGGCGCTTCTGGCGCGTGACGGTCACGCACTCGTCGATAGCCTTCAACCCGGCGATGAGGCTGCGATTATCGCCAACCAGTCGCCGTTCTATGGGGAATCGGGCGGGCAGGTCGGTGACCGGGGTGAGATCAGGACAGGTGTGGGGGCAGTCTTCACCGTCACGGACACGCAAAAGAAACTCGGTGACCTGCTGGTGCACTATGGCCGTATGGACAAAGGTACGTTGCGGCCCGGCGATGCTATCGAGCTGAGTGTCGAGCGCACGCGGCGTGCCGGGGCTCGCGTGCATCACTCGGCCACGCATCTTGTTCATGAGGCACTGCGCCAGGTCCTCGGTGGACATGTTGTGCAGAAGGGCTCGCTTGTTGAACCAGACCGGCTGCGGTTTGACTTTTCCCATCCTAAAGCCTTGGATCCGGCAGAAATCGAGCGGGTTGAGGATTTATCCAATCAGGTCGTTTTGCAGAACGATCCCGTCACCACACGCCTGATGAATGTGGACGATGCCATCGCCGAGGGTGCAATGGCGCTGTTCGGTGAGAAGTACGGTGATGAAGTGCGGGTTGTGTCAATGGGACTTCAACCGCAGGACGAAGGCAACAAACCGATCTATTCACTCGAATTATGCGGAGGCACGCACGTGGCGCGCACCGGCGATATTGGGGTGATCAAGATCGTCGCGGAAACGGCGTCCGCGGCCGGTGTGCGCCGGGTTGAGGCTTTGGCGGGCGAAGCGGCGCGCAAATATCTGAATGAGCAGGACCGGCGTTTGGGCGCGGCCGCGATGGCAATTAAGGCATCGCCGGCAGATGTTCCAGCGCGCCTTGAAAGCCTGATGGACGACCGCCGACGGCTGGAACGCGAACTGGCGGAAGCCAAACGCCAACTTGCGCTCGGTGGCGGTGCCGGATCGGCGGATGACGGCGAGGCGGAGATTGCTGGTGTCAAAGTTGTGATGCGGGCATTGCACGGCATCAACCCGAAGGATCTGCGGGGGCTCGTGGATGACGGCAAGAAGAAACTCGGATCCGGTGTTGTGGCTGTGGTGGGCGTAAATGAGGAAGGTAAGGCAGGTGTTGCCGTCGGCGTTACCGATGACCTGACCGATAAGTTCAATGCTGTCGACCTGGTCCGGGCGGGGTCACAGGCGCTTGGTGGCAAGGGAGGTGGCGGACGTGCGGATATGGCTCAGGCTGGCGGACCGGACGGGTCCAAGGCTGATGCCGCGCTTGATGCCATCCGTGACGCAATCAGTGCTGCCGCCTGAAACAACCCTGCCTAAACGTAGTCAAGCGGCAATGCGTGCGTGTCCTTGATTTCTTCCATAACAAAGCTTGAGGAAACATCCGAAAGCGCCACTTTCGCGATCAGCCGCTGGTAAAGCGCGTCATAGGCCGGCATGTCAGGCACAACGGCCCGCAACAGGTAGTCGGTCTCGCCGCTTAGCCGGTACACACCAGTAATTTCGGGTATATTGCGAACGGCGCTCTTAAAGGCGTCGAGCCAGGCGGCATCGTGCCGTGTGGTTCGCACAGCGATGAACACGGTCAGGCCAAGGTTCAGTTTGGCCGGATCCAGTAAAGCAACACGTGCCTTGATCACGCCTTCGGCTTCCAGCCTCTTTATCCGCCGCCAGCAGGCGTTACGCGACAGACCGGCTTGTTCGGACACCGCGTCAACCGGTAAGGACGCATCGGCCTCGACCAGTTTGAGAATTTTGCGATCTATGGGATCAAATGACGTCATTGTGCTATTTTGTGAGAAATAATTTTAAATCTACGCAATCCTACGCAAAGAATGGGAACAATTCCCGTCAGAGTCAAGCTATCTTACTGTCAGTATACGAAGCATGGACAACTGGAGGGAACGGCCATGGCATCACTCGACAGGATCTTTCTTGATCATCCGCGCAGCGTTGATGAGACGTATCTGGAGCACGCCCGTTTTGCTGTCGGCTTTTCGGCACAACTCTTCGCGGCCGCTTTTGCGGCACTGGTCCATGCGCTGGTTCCTTGTGTCTTTGAAAAGACCGCAAGTCGAATGGTGCGCAACCTGCATGCGCGGACAGCCAACAGAGGACGGTAATACAGCCTGACCAAACCGCGTGGGTTAGATGGTGTCAGTAAGGGCGTTTTGCCGTCTAATCATGATCGGCATGCTGCCGGTTCTTGCCCATATTCGTCTTCTTATCTTCCGGCATGATGTCATCGGTTGTGCGTTCGGGCAAATTGGCCAGCGCCGCGCACCATGGCAGGCGCGATTCAATGCCGATCTGAATGTCCGGGACGACCTGGCCGGGGGCGTCGAGGCTGGCGATTGAGAAGTTCAAACGGTCATTGCCGAGATAATGATACGTCAACGGTGTCCCGCATTTGGCACAGAAGCCGCGCTGGACGTTCTCGGAACTGTTGAAGACCGCCGGCTTGCCGCGCGTCCACTCGATATCGTCTGGATTGACGACAGCAAGTGCCGCAAACGGCCCGCCGACGGCCTTCTGACACATGCGGCAGTGACAGATGTGTGCGTCGCTTGGTTGCGCCATCAATCGATAGCGCACTGCGCCGCATTGACATCCCCCGGTATTGCCACCGCCAGTCATGTGCGTTTCTCCCATGATCAAGATCATGGATCATCACGTAGTTGGTGTTTGACGTCCAGTCCCAGCTGCGTCTAGCGCCGGCTATGATTTGTCTAGCGTCCATATTTTCTCACCAGATCAGCAATTGCCGGGTCTGTGGATGACGGGGCATCGTCAGATTTTGGCTTGGCCAGCAAATCACAGGTAAGGTCTTGCGGTTCCTGAGCGGCCTCCATGGTCTGGGCCACCTGATGCAAACCAGAGCGGCCATCCCGGTCAGACCACTTTTGAACCGTGCTGAGAAGATCGGCTGCCTCAAACGGCTTGGAGAGATAATCGTCCATCCCGGCCTCGAGACCGCGTTGGCGGCGCTCGTTTGTGTGATGTGCGGAAACTCCAACAACCGCCGTGGCGGCTCGTCCGGTCATCAGTTCGTGTTCACGGATAAGGCGCGTTGCCTCATATCCATCCATTCCGGGCATGGATACATCCATCAGGATTACCGCGAAGCCGGATGGATCCTGCTTATAGATGTCCACGGCGCTTTGGCCGTCCGCACAAGTTATCGGCGCATACCGGGACGCCTCGAGCAATTCCACATAAACATCCCGGTTCGTTTCATTGTCGTCGACGACCAGGATCCGCGCCAGTGCGGGCGTTGAAGGTTGCGCAATAGTGGGTGGAGGTGTGTTTTGCGACGGCTGAGGTTGTGACGTGGGTGTAATTTGGCCGGCCGGCGGCGGGCTGTGCTGTGGGGCGGGTGCCCGTGCTGCCTGTGTTATGGGAGGTGTGGTGGCTGGTGTTTGCGTGACCTCAGCTGTGGGAACAGGTGTCGGTGCCGTTTCGCGTTGAGTTGGTGGTGTGGTTTCCTGCGGAGCGCTTTCGGCTGCCGGTTGCGGTTCTTTGTCGGTACTCGCAGTTCCCATCCACCGCACCACCTTGCCGAGCAGTTCGGTGTGGTCGATAGGCTTGGTGAGATAGTCGTCCATACCGGCATTGAGGCACTTCTCCCGGTCACCGGCGATGGCGTGGGCGGTCACACCGATTATTGGAACATGCTGTCCGGTTTGTGCCTCTATTCTGCGAATATCTGCGGTAGCTTCCAGACCGTTGCGCTTCGGCATCGACACATCCATGAGGATCAGGCCCGGAATCTCGCGTTGATAAGCTTCAACGGCCTCCTCGCCGTTTTCCGTGATTGTATAACTGTAGCCCGACGCGCCAAGAATCTGGGACATTACGATCTGGTTCACCTCGTTGTCCTCTGCAACGAGGATTTTCTTGTTTCCGTCTGATTGGGCGAGCGTAGATTCGGCGGAAGGAGGACTGTTGGGTTCTGAGGTGGGCGTGAGCGAACTCCCGGACGGTTCTGGCTGTAACAGTTGTGCGGCGGGGGTAATTGGCTCGGGCGCCGGGACTGGCTGAGTTTGTGTGGTGGACTGAACGGGCTGGGCTGACGGCGCTGGCGGAACGGGCGAAGGGGCGGCAACTGTCTGTGCCTGAGGGCTCTCTGGCTGCGGTTGAATGGGCGCGCGGGGCTCTGCAGCGCGGTGAGCGTGAGCTTGCTCGCTTCCCATGTTGCCGTGCAGAATATCAACCATCATTTCCAAGAGAGCAGATGCCCTTGGTGGCTTGAGTAGCTGGCCGTTGATTGCCAACCGTTCCATCGCCTCCGGATCTTCGAATTTGTCGGCTGACGTCAGCATCAAAATAGGTGTCATGCCGATTTGCGGGTCGGAACGGATCTCGGCAGCAACCTGCAAGCCGTTCATTTGCGGCATATGGTAATCAAGCACGATCAGGTTGAATGGCCGGCCGTCGCGCTGGGCTTTGCGCAACAGGGACAATCCCGTCGGCCCGTCCTCGGCCACCTGGGGTGCGAATTTCCAGTTTTGCTGCTGCTCAAGTGCAATGAGCCGGTTGACATGGTTGTCGTCAATTGTGAGCACCTTGGCGCCGCGGACGTCGACCGGCGCGCGCCGTTTCTTTATGTCGGCGTCTTCGATGCGCAGGGTTATGGCGAACCAGAAAACCGAGCCCTGACCAAGCTCACTGTCCACTCCGATCGATCCGCCCATGAGTTCGACGAATTTCTTGGAGATTGCCAGTCCCAGCCCTGTGCCTTCGTGTTTGCGTGTGGACGAACTGTCGACCTGGCTGAACTGATCGAAGATTCCGTCGAGCTTTTCAGCCGGAATGCCTGGTCCTGTATCTTCGATCTTGATGGTTATCCGGCATGTTTGAGCTTCTGTGACACCTGATACGCTTACCATGACGTGACCGCTTTCGGTGAACTTCACGGCGTTTCCGGCGAGGTTCGTAATAATCTGCCGCAGGCGGCCTGCATCCCCGATAACAGCGGCGGGCAGATCGGGGTCGATTCGCGCGACGAGTTCGATGCCCTTTTTCGCGGCATTTGACGAAAGCAGCGCAATGACATCTTCCACCGATTCAGTTACGTCAAATGGACCTTCTGAAAGGGACATTTGCCCCGCTTCGATTTTTGAAAAGTCGAGGATGTCATTGATGATGGTTAGCAGTGCGCGTCCGGAGCGCAAGATCGTGTCCGCGAACTGGCGTTGCTTGTCGTCCAGCTGGGTGCGGCAAAGAAGCTCGGCCATTCCGATGACACCGTTCATTGGTGTGCGAATCTCATGGCTCATATTGGCAAGAAACTCAGCCTTGGCAGTTGCTGCGACTTCGGCGGCGTTCTTGGCATTCGACAGTTCGGTCAAGGCGTCTTCGTGTCGTTTGACCACCTGATTGAAGGCCGATGCGAGTTCGGCGGATTCATCTCCGGTTGTTTCATCGAAACCTTGGAACGGGCTTGCATCGCCCGATGAGCGTTCCTGGACTGCGAGGCGCAGCCGGTCCGCACCGAGGGTTGTGCCATGCTCGGAAAAGTTCAGCCCGACTCTTTCCTGTTCCGGACTGACCCGCAAGGGGACGACACGCTTCAGCACCTGGAAAAAAGCGTAAGACAGGCCAAAGGCCCAGACAAACGCGGCCATTACGCCGGTTGCCTGGATGCCCAGTTGCACCAGCCTGCTAGAAGCGAGCAACGCGCTGTCATACGCGAACAGCGGCACCAGCAGCGTGCCAAGCGTTCCCGCAATTGCGTGGACGCCCACGACGTCAAGCGGATCATCGATTTTCGCCCGGTGGAGCAATAGGTGCGCTGCTCCAACTGCAGCGAGGCCGCCCAGGGCGCCTATGCAGGCGCCTGCAAGTACAGGCACGGACGCACTACCGGCCGTTACCGCGACCAGCCCGCCTAACAGGCCATTGATGGTGCTGCGCGGCGTAAACAACCGGTTGTCCAGAAAATAACCGAGCACCATACCGCTTGCTCCGCCGAAGCCTGCAGCAAGCACTGTATTGGCAACGATGAGATTGAACGATGCCGTTCCGGGTTCGGCCGCGCCGGCGTTGAATCCGATCCAGCCAACCCAAAGAATAAGACCGCCGCCAAAGGCCAGCACTGAGGAATGTCCGGCGAAAGGCACCACATTGCCGTTTGCATCGAAACGTCCTGTTCGGGGGCCTAGGACCAATATGGCGGCCAGAGCGACCCAGCCTCCTATGGCATGAACCGTAGTTGACCCGGCGAAATCGATAAAACCAAAATCAGCGAGAAGGGCGGAGTTGCCGGGCAGGAAAGTCTGACCCCACGTCCAATGGCCAAATACGGGATAGATGATCGCCGCGACGAATGCGGCCGTGATCATGTATCCCTTGTATGTCATGCGTTCGGTGACACCGCCGGACAGGATGGTCACAGCCGTCGCACAAAAGCCGAGTTGATATACCAGCATCAAATTCGTGTCGGCGGACGAAGAAAACACATCTAATCCGCCGAGCCCAATCCAACCGTTCAGGCTGGCGCCGAACATGATCTGGATGCCGATCAGGAAGAACAGAACCATGCAGATGACAAAATCTGCGGCGTTCTTTTGAGCTACGTTTATTGAGTTCTTCGAACGTGCCGTTCCTGCCTCCAAGAGCAGGAAGCCAAGCTGCATTGCATATACCATGGCAGCAGCCACGGCCATCCACAGAACATGGACAGTCGACATAGTTACCCCCGGTCACGTCCGGCCGGTCTGCCGGATGTCTTCCGATTTGCACACCAGCAAATCAGTCGCGAGAATAGCATGAAATCATATGGTTAACGGACGGTTACATGTGTTCAATGCTCCGTTCGCTATCGCTAACGAGAGATTGCCGAAATCCTGAAAACTCCGGCAATATTCGTCGTTTGTAACGCGGGTGCTTGCTGCTTTTCAGCCCCGAAGTGGCTTGGCTGATCTTCAGCTCATGGCAGCCTGCAGATTGCGGTCTATTGCGTCGAGGAACCCTTGCGTCGAAAGCCACTTCTGTTCCGGCCCGACAAGCACTGCGAGGTCCTTCGTCATCTCGCCGCCTTCGATCGTATCGACGACGACTTTCTCAAGCGTACCGGCAAAATTCTTCAGGTCTGCGTTGTCGTCCAGCTTCGCCCGGTGCGCCAGTCCGCGCGTCCAGGCAAAGATTGATGCGGTGGAGTTGGTCGAAGTCTCTTTACCTTCCTGGTGCAGCCGGTAGTGACGCGTCACCGTTCCATGTGCCGCCTCTGCCTCTACCGTATTGCCGTCCGGTGTCATCAGTACCGAGGTCATGAGGCCAAGTGAGCCAAATCCCTGCGCGACCGTGTCCGACTGAACGTCACCATCATAGTTCTTGCAGGCCCACACATACCCGCCCGTCCACTTGAGCGCAGCGGCGACCATGTCATCGATCAGCCGGTGCTCGTAGACCAGTCCTGCGTCCTTGAATTTGTCTGCGAACTCTGCGTCGAACACCTCCTGGAAGATGTCCTTGAAGCGTCCATCATAGGCTTTGAGGATGGTGTTCTTGGTGGACATGTAGACCGGGTATCCAAGGGTCAGGCCATAGTTGAAGGAAGCCCTTGCGAAGTCCTCGATGGACTTGTCCAGGTTGTACATGGCCAGCGCCACACCGGAGCCCGGCGCGTCGAACACTTCGTGCTCGATAACTTCGCCGCCTTCACCTTCGAAACGGATGGTCAATTTGCCGGCGCTGGGGAACTTAAAATCGGTGGCCCGGTACTGATCACCGAACGCGTGGCGACCAACCACGATCGGTTGCGTCCAGCCGGGGACGAGGCGGGGCACGTTCTGACAGATGATCGGCGCCCGGAAAATCACACCGCCCAGGATGTTGCGAATGGTGCCGTTGGGCGAGCGCCACATCTTCTTAAGGCCGAATTCCTCCACGCGGTCTTCATCAGGCGTGATGGTGGCGCATTTCACGCCGACGCCGTGCTGCCTGATCGCATGGGCTGCATCAATGGTGATCTGGTCGTCCGTGGCATCCCGACTCTCGATTCCCAGATCGTAATATTTGAGATCGATATCCAAATACGGATGGATCAATTTGTCCTTGATGAACTGCCAGATGATGCGGGTCATCTCATCGCCATCGAGCTCCACGACCGGGTTGGCCACTTTAATCTTCGACATGCTGATCCTCTCCAGTTTCGGGTCTTGCAGCGCCAGTTGTCTCTTGCACCCTGCTTGGCGAAGGGGGGCCGAAAGCGGCCATCAATGGTGCGCTGCACAAATAATGTCGGGCTGTGGTAGCAGACGTGCCGCCATTGTTAAAGCCCTCCAGAAGGCTAAATTGCCGGGTTGGCTTTGCAGGCGGGCCAATTGATTGCAGGCGGGCAATGGCGTAAGCAGCGGATGCAAGTCTCTTATATGTTAAGGCCCGCTGAGCGGTGTTCTGGGAGTGGCGTGATAGCGATGGCGAACTCAAGATTGGCAACCTGGCTGGCTATATGCTTTGCGTGCACCTTGGCGCCAGCTTCCTCGACCGGAGCGCAGGACCGTGGCCGTGAGATGATCGATTGTGCCGCTTATTTCTCAGTTGTTGCCCAGGCGGTTGAGAAAAACAATCAGCCGCTGTCAGCGTATTATACCCAGGGTGCCAACAAGCTGTTCGTTCTGGCTGGCATGGAAGGTGTTGGCCGGGATGCCGGGCTGACTCTTTTTGAGACGCGGCACAAGGAGATCGTGGCGGATATGAAGTCGCGCGGTGTCAAAGCCGTGCTTCAGGAGAAGGCCAAACTTGACGACAAGCGCTGCAGGGAGCTCCTGAATGTCAACCAGTCCTGAAGCCAAGCCGGCGATCATCCTGGTCAATCCCCAGCTCGGTGAGAATATCGGCACGGCTGCACGTGCAATGGGTAATTTCGGACTGAATGAGTTGCGCATTGTCAAGCCGCGCGACGGTTGGCCCAGTGAGCGCGCCCGAAAGGCGGCCTCAGGCGCCGATGGTATTATCGATGCCGCCTCGATCTTCGAGTCCGTTGAAGACGCCATTGCCGACCTGCATCAGGTCTATGCGACGACGGCACGTCCGCGGGATATGATCAAGACCGTTTTCACGCCGGAGCAGGCGGCGAGCGAGATCCGCAGGCGCGCGACGGCCGGCCAGAAGTCGGGTATTTTATTCGGCCGAGAGCGTTGGGGGCTTGAGAATGACGAGATTGCATTGAGTGATGCGGTCGTCATGGCTCCGGTTGATCCACGCTTTGCGTCTCTCAACATCGCCCAAGCGGTTTTACTGATTGGCTACGAATGGTACAAACCCGACGCGCAAACCCTTGGCATGGCGACCGAAGAGCTGCCGGCAACCGGCGAAACCGGGCTTGCGATGCCCCATACGCGGCCTGCCACAAAGACCGAATTGCTTCGGTTCTTCGAGCACTTGGAATCCGAACTGGACCAGTCCGGGTTCTTTAAGTCGCCGGATATGCGTCCGACCATGGTGCGTTCGCTCCGCAATATGCTGCAGCGCGCCCAGATGACCGAGCAGGAAGTGAGAACCTGGCGGGGCGTCGTCGCCTCGCTGGTGCGGGCCCACATGCGTTCGAAGGCCGGCAGGCGCAATCCGCAAGTAGAAGAGACGTGAGGCGTATCCTGGTAATGGATTCCGGGGCAGGCGGGCTTACCGTGGCTCGGGCGATCGCCGCAGAGTTGCCGGGTGATGGCATGATCTACGCTGCGGATACGGCGGGCTTTCCCTACGGCGACTGGATCGAAACACAACTGGTGTCCCGTCTGGAGGCGCTGGCCGGGCAATTGTCGGAACTTACCGTTCCCGATGTGATCGTGATTGCCTGCAATACCGCCAGTACCATTGCCCTGGAGCGGTTGCGCCGGCGTTTTGATGTACCGTTTGTCGGAACCGTTCCGGCCATAAAACCGGCGTCTGAGCGGTCCAGTACCGGTGTCATCGGTGTGCTCGCGACCCCTGGTACCGCCAGGCGTGAATATACCGGAGCCTTGATCGACACATATGCCTATCATTGCCATGTTAAGGTTCACGGTGCCGCAAAACTGGCGGCGATGGCGGAAGACAAGCTCAAGGGCAGGATGCCGGATAAAGCAGTTCTTGCAGAGGAAATTGCCGCCGTATTCCAGGAGACGCCGCGAGGCCGTACCGATTGTGTGGTTTTGGGCTGTACCCACTATCCGCTGCTTGCCGAGGATATTCGGCATGCCGCGCCCTGGCCGGTGGAGCTGATAGACCCCGCGCCGGCCATCGCCCGGCGGGTGCGGACGGTTTTGGATGAACGCAAGCCTGTCGATGTGCGGAACCTTGACCGTGTTGAGCCTGGAACAGTGATCACCACATCCGGTGAACCGCTGTGTCCGGACATGGTTAGCGCCTATGCGCAATTTGGCTTCGATCGTGTGAAAAACCTGTCCGTGCCTCGCGGTGTTGCTGCTGATTGACAAGGGCACAAAGGAGGCGTAGAAGCCAGCGTTCACGCGGGCGCCGTTTGGGCCCGCGTTCTTGCTTGCCTGCGGTTGGCGTTTGAAAGTTTCATTAGCGCGCTTTCAAGACCGGCCTGTCAGTCCGGAAACGGGCAGAGGAGGGCGAGCCTTATAAATCACCGGCCCACATTTTGGGGCCAATTCGTTTTTTGTCGACATTTGGAGTGTGACCATGACAAAGCGCGCAACCTCAAAGTACAAAATCGACCGCCGTATGGGCGAGAATATCTGGGGCCGTCCCAAGAGTCCGGTGAACCGGCGTGAATACGGTCCCGGCCAGCACGGTCAGCGCCGCAAAGGCAAGCTGTCCGACTTTGGCGTACAGCTTCGCGCCAAGCAGAAACTGAAAGGCTACTACGGCAATATCTCCGAGAAACAGTTTCGGGCAACCTATTCCGAAGCCTCACGGATGAAGGGTAACACCGCGGAAAACCTGATCGGACTGCTGGAGCGAAGGCTTGATGCCGTCGTCTATCGGGCGAAGTTCGTACCGACTGTGTTTGCGGCCCGCCAGTTCGTGAATCACGGCCACGTCAAGGTCAACGGCCGCCGTGTGACCATCCCGAGTTACCGGGTCAAGGTGGGCGATGTGGTCGAGATAAAGGACAAGTCGAAGGAAATGGGCCTGGTTCTCGAAGCCGTTCAGCTTGCCGAGCGCGATGTCCCTGACTATGTCGAGGCCGATCACAAAAAGATGACAGCGCAGCTTAGCCGCATTCCGGCGCTGGCGGATGTGCCTTACCCGGTTCTTATGGAACCGAACCTGGTCATCGAATTCTATTCAAGCTGATCGAACTGGCTATCGCGTGTTCAGGCCTGCGGCGTGGTGAGATACTGGTCGTCGGAGACCTTCTCCATCCAGTCGATATGCACGCCGTCTAGGTGCTCCTGAAACGCCAGATGCACCATTGCGTGATTGGGTGCGGCGCCATGCCAGTGTTTCTCGCCGGGCGGAATCCACACCGTGTCGCCAGGGCGGATTTCTCGCACCGGGCCGCCTTCGCGTTGTATACGACCAACGCCGGAAACCACACACAATGTCTGCCCGAGCGGATGTGTGTGCCAGTTTGTCCGTGCACCTGGTTCGAAGCTGACGCGAAAACCGCGGATGCGTGCCGGATCAGGGGCCGTGATGATTGGGTCCTGAAAAACCGTACCGGTGAACCAATCTGCGTTTCCTCGGGTGGTTTCGCGGTCTGCGGGCGTGAAAATGTCCATACGGTTTCCTCGAATATCTGTTGGCTGCCACGAAAACTACAGCAACCTGCATGGGTGCGGCACGGCCGATTTCCGCGGTGCGATATGCAGCCCGATCCAGCCGTCAGTGGAGCTTCCACTCCGCATCGACAAGACGTAATTCCGCCGGACCGATCAGTGATCTATGGGCCACGCGGACCGATGCCAGCGGACCGTCGAGGTTTGCATGCCAGAAATCAAGGAACCTGATCAATCGGGGAAAGCGGGGGGCAAGGTCGTATTCCTGCCAGATGAAACTCTGCAGGACGCTATGATAGTCCGGCATGTGATACATGATCTCGGCTGTCGCTAGACTCCAGCCCTGTAACTGTCGGTGCAATTCGTTTGTCATCATTTCCGCTTCGCTCCTTTTGCCGCAAATCTCCCGCTTGTTTGATTGAAATTTTCATGACTGGAGAGTATGAGGTCAAGCCGGTAAACAAAATATTTCATATAAATCAGGCTTTTAGCAGCAAGAGGTAAGGAGTGCTGCCAGATTATTGGCCACAGTTCCGGCTTGGTCGGGCCTGGTTGCCGGCGCGCTTGTAAAGCGGGGAGAACTTTTATATCTAATCGCGCGAGGATTCCGATTGGCGGGCTGGCGGGCGGCCCGGCGGCGTGTGTGTGGTGCATTCGCGTGAATCCTGCCGGCTGGCCGGTCTGGCCGGGCCGTTCTAAAAGGAGAGCTGGTAATGCAGGGTGTTCTCGTCCTGGACGGGTTGCACAAGCAGTTTGGATCACTGGTTGCGGTGGACGAAATCTCGCTGACCGTTGAGCCTGGAGAGGTGTTGGGATTTCTGGGGCCAAACGGGGCCGGGAAATCCACGACGATGAAGATGGCCGCGGGCTTTCTGGAGCCTGACCGGGGAACATCCTCGATTTGCGGCGAGGATGTCGCGGTGTCTCCCAAGGCGGCGCGCCGCCAGCTCGGCTATCTGCCGGAGGGTGCGCCCAGCTATGGGGAGATGGCCGTGCGCGGCTTCCTCGACTTTTGCGCGGAGATTCGCGGCCTGTCGGGCGGGCAGCGTTCGCGTGCCATCGACAATGCGATCGAGCGTACGGAACTTCAATCGGTCACTGAACAAACGATCGAGACCTTGTCCAAAGGGTTTCGGCGTCGCGTGGGGCTGGCGCAGGCCATCCTGCATGATCCCGGTGTTTTGATTCTGGATGAACCCACGGATGGTCTGGACCCCAACCAGAAACACCAGGTTCGTCAGCTCATTGCGGATATGTCGAAGGATCGCGCGATCATCATTTCGACCCATATTCTGGAAGAGGTGGACGCCGTTTGCTCGCGCGCCATCATTATCGACAAAGGTAGGGTAGTGGCCGACGGGACGGCCCAGGAACTTCGCAAGCTCATGCCGGGGCGGCGCAAAGCCAGCCTTGAAGACGTGTTCCGTCACGTCACGTCGTTGGAAGAGGTGGCGGCATGAGTGCTGCAATGGCTATCTGTAAACGTGAGTTGAAAGCGTATTTCGGCACGCCGATCGCTTACGTCTTTCTGGTGATATTCGTCATGCTGACCGGTGTGTTCACCTTTTATGTCGGCAATTTCTTCGGCCGTGGCGTTGCCGATCTGCAGCCTTTCTTTACGTATCTGCCGTGGCTGTATCTGGTGCTGGTTCCGGCCGTGTCCATGCGGTTATGGGCGGAGGAACGCAAGTCCGGCACGATCGAACTGCTGATGACCTTGCCGGTTTCCGTGTGGGAGGCGGTTGTCGGCAAATGGCTGGCCGGTACGATATTTCTCGGATTGTCGCTGGCAGCGACGTTTCCACTCTGGATTACGGTGAACTATCTGGGCGCGCCCGACAATGGTGTGATTGCCGCCAGCTATTTTGGGGCTTGGGTGCTGGCGGCTGTCTATCTGGCGATAGGTGCGTGCGTTTCCGCGTTCACCAAGAATCAGGTCATCGCCTTTGTATTGGCGGTTGCGCTTTGTTTCGTGTTTCTGACATCGGGAACACCGGTCGTGCTGGACGCGATCCGCGCCGTAAGTCCGCAATTTGCCGTCGATGCGGTATCGGCTCTCAGCGCTTTGACGCATTTTGAAGGGCTGAGCCGCGGTGTCATAGAAGGTGCCGACCTTGTTTACAGTGTCTCGATGATCATGTTCTGGCTGTTTGCCAATGTCGTCGTGATTTCACTTCGCAAAGCGGATTGAGGATTGTCATGAAGTGGCTTCAGCGAGTCTCCCGGCATCATCTGGCATGGATTGCATTGTTCTTTGCCGCGCTGACATTGCTCGGTATCAATGTTCTGGCGTCGGAGAAGTTGCGCACCCTGCGGGCCGATCTGACGCAGGGCAAACTCTTCACGATATCCGGCGCGACAAGAGACGTGTTGGCGAAGCTGGATGAGCCGGTCTACATAAAGCTATACTACACAAACAAGCTCGGTGAGGTCTCACCGGCCTATGCCCGCCATGCCGGGCGCGTGCGTAATCTTCTGCATCACTATGCGGATCTGGCCGGTGGAAAGCTGGTGCTGGAGATTATCGAACCTGAACCGTTTTCAAGCGCAGAGGACAGGGCCGTCGCGGCCGGTCTGCGTGGTGTGCCGCTGGGCGGTGACAATGGTACGGGATACCTTGGCGTTGTGGGCACCAACAGCACTGACGATCAAAAGGTGTTGGCGTTTCTCACAACCGAGCGGCAGAATTTCCTGGAATACGATCTGACAAAGCTTGTTCATCAGCTTGCCAATCCGGCTCGCAAAAAGATCGGCATCATGACATCGCTTCCGCTCGCCGGCGGTTTCGACCCGCAACGCGGACAGGTGCCGGCCTGGTTGATCAACCAGCAAATGAAGGAATTCTTCGATGTCGAGATGCTTGCCAATGATAGCAAGGCCATCGAAGGCATTGACGTTCTCTTTCTTGCCGCACCTGGCAGGCTTTCTGAAAACACTCTTTATGCGATCGAGCAGTTCGCCCTGTCGGGTAAACCGGTTGTGGCATTCCTTGATACATTTTCTGAAGCAAGTCAGCGCAGCAAGGTTAAGCTCGGCAGTGATGATCCGCTTCATAAGCTGCTGAAAGCCTGGGGTGTTCAGGTGAGCTCCGGAAAGGTCGTGGCTGATATAGGCCATGCCCGACAGGTTCAGTATCAGGCGGGGCTGCAGCCTGTGGTCGCCAACTATGTCGTCTGGCTGGAGTTTCCCAAAGGCGGGCTTGACGAAGGCAATGCGTTGTTTTCAAGCGTGAACAATCTGGTGATGGCATCACCGGCAAATCTGGAGCCTGTGGAGGGTGCGGAGACTAAATTTGAGGCGATCCTTCGCACCAGCACTCAGGGCATGCTGGTCGATGTGGCGGCTCTTGCCCAACCCGACCCCTTGACGCTTCTGCAGAACTACGCGCCCGGCGGTAAGGCGTTGACCATTGCCGCACGTGTGACCGGACCAGCGAAGACTGCGTATCCGGATGGTGCGCCGAAGGCCGCCACAGGTGGTGACGCTTCGAAAGAGGGTGATGGGAAAAAGGCGGAACAGACGCCATCCGCGAAGGAACACCTCAAGACCGGTGATGTTAACATCATGGTCGTCGGTGACAGCGATATGTTGTTTGACCGTTTCTGGGCGCAAGTGCGTTCATTGGCCGGACAGCAGTTTATCGTACCGGTATCGGGCAATGCGGACTTTCTGCTGAATACGCTGGAGATCGCCTCTGGTGGTGCAGCTCTTTCCGGTCTTAGAGGCCGTGGTGTTGAAACCCGGCCGTTCACTCGCGTGCTGCAGATCCGTCAGCAGGCTGAAACCAGATACAGACGACGTGAACGTGTGTTGAACACCAAACTCGAACAGACCACACGCAAGCTTGGAGAAATTCAATCCAGGGCACAGGATGGCAATGTCATCCTAAGCGAACAGGACAAGACGGCAATTTTGGGGTTCCGTGAGGAAATCGTGTCGATCAGACAAGATCTTCGCGGCGTTCAGCGTGCACTGCGCAAAGATATCGAACAGCTCGAAACAACGGTGAAGGTCGCCAACATCGCCGGTGTGCCGCTGGCAATCGGCTTTGGTGCCCTAGTGTTTGTGTTCATTCGCCGGCGGAAAGCGGTTTAGTAGTAGAGATACGGTTTTCAGCAATGAAAAAAGCAATGCGGGAATTCTTGCCATGACCCCGAAACTTGTTACCAGCCTGGGTGTGGCGGCGGTGGTGTCTCTTGTAGCGGCAACCTATGCCTGGCGGGATAATCACGTCACCGTGGCGGCTGGAGGCGTTGGCGAGCCTGTACTTATCGGTATGGTCGACAAGGTGAATTCCGTCGCAGCCATTACCGTCAGTCAGGGCGATGCGACCCTTGAGCTCAAGCGGGGCGGGCAGGGTTGGACAGCTGAACCGTTGGGCATCCCTGTCAAGCCGGAAAAACTACAGGAGGTCCTGGTCGGCCTTGTGCGACTGGTGCGCTTTGAGCCGAAGACCGGCAACGAAGAACGTTTCCGCGCGATCGAAGTGGACTTCACAGGTAAGGACGGCAGCAAGGGGCGGAAGTTCGTCCTCAAGGACGGCAAAGGGGCTGAGCTGGCAAATGTCATCATAGGCAAGGACACGTACGACCGGATCGCATCCGGTAAGCCTGCGGTCTATGTCAAGGCCAGCGGCGATAAGCGTGCCTGGCTTGCCGAGGGCAATGTGGAGGCGGGGCCATATCTTACCGACTGGATCGATACACAACTTGTGAAGCTCGATCTTGAAAAGATCAAACGCGTTCGATATCGCCATCCGGACGGTGATGTGTTGGAAATTGTAAAGGATGGTCAGGCTTACAAGGTCACGGATCTTCCCGATGGCGCGAAGTTAAAGAGTGACGCCATATTGCCTTCCACCGTTCGTGAGTTTTCCTCGATCGAGCTACAGGACATTCGTCAGGCCGGGGCAGGGGGTACGCTGGTCAGCGAAGTGGAACTGGAAACAGCAGGTGGACTTCTGATTGGTTTCAGCATGTCCGAATACGGTCAGGAAAGCTGGGTATCCGTTCAGGTCTTGTCGGAGGGAGGCGGCGAAGAAATGGCCGCCCGACTGGCCTCGTTGGCGAAGGGCCGCGAGTTCCGCATTAGCGATCACAAGACGCGACAACTCAAGAAACGGCTGAAAGACGTGCTTGACGTGCAGCAGGAAACAAACTGAACCGGCAAGATGCGTGGCCCAGCATTGTGGTGCGCGCGCCTGCTTCGCCGGAAATGCTCAGATCATTCACAAAATAACTGACGCCCCATCACCAGGTCAGTAGTGATAGGAGCGTCAGCCGTACACCGTGCGTGAGGGCACGATGTAGACCCGGCACTGGCATTCGGGTGGGAACACCGTGCCGGGGCTTCACCGTGTGGGGAGGGATTACACGGTATAGTCTATTGGTAGAACTGGCGTGTCGCCGTAAGCGACCAGCTCAACATTGCTCACTTCATGATCTTCATTATCATTGGAGAAGTAGTAGATTGTCGTGCCATCGTTGTCCGATGTGTCTCGATCATAGGCGTCATAGCTACCGGTTAGGCTTAACGTATCCACACCATAGCCGCCATCTACAAGATTATCACCTTCTCCGGGCGCGAGCAGGTCATTGCCTCCGCCGCCGTATAGGGCGTCGTCATCTCCGCCACCATAGAGCGCGTCATCGCCGCGGCCTCCGAGAAGCGTGTCTTCGCCATCGCCGCCAACAAGCAGATCAAAACCCCGGCCACCAAGCAACGTGTCATCGCCGCGCCCGCCAAAGAGCGCATCAAAGCCACCGTCTCCGTAGAGCACATCGTCACCCTTGCCGCCAAAGAGCGTGTCAGGCCCCTTGCCACCATAGAGAACGTCGTCACCCTTGCCGCCGTCGAGCAAGTCGGCACCCCGGCCACCATCTAGGATATCGGCGCCCTTGCCACCGGACAGTTCATCAGGTCCTTTGCCGCCAAAGAGTGTATCGTGGCCGCGCCCGCCAAAGAGCGCATCAAAGCCACGCCCGCCATGCAGGACATCATGGCCTTTGCCGCCAATGAGCGTGTCATTGCCGCTGCCACCATAGAGCGTGTCATTGCCACGGCCGCCGTGCAGGTAGTCGGCACCCCTACCGCCATGCATCACGTCGTTGCCTGGTCCACCGAATAGCCGGTCTCCGAAACCGCCAATGGGTCCGTGTGGAAAATGACGCGCGCCGTAACCACCGGCGTGCATGTGGGCACCACCGGCATGATTGCCGTAGCCGCCATAGCCACCGCCCATCGGTCCGCGATGCTGTGGTCGCGGGCTGTCGCCGAACATGACGTCGTTGCCCGAGCCGCCAAACATGACGTCGTTGCCGGGGCCACCTGCCATGAAATCGCTTCCGGGTGTACCTATTCCCACTTGTGGCATGGGAGGAGGGCTACCAGGATTGAAAGCAGGTATTGGAGGAGGACCGCCGGGATTAAATGGAGGTATGGTTGGGGCGTTGCCAGGATTAAAGGGACCACCACCAAATAGGCTGCCCGCGCCTGCGCCGAATGCACCACGTCCCAAGCCAAAGCCTGATCCCGCAGCGTTGAAAGCGCTCATCAAATTGTGGTTGCCGATTCCGGATGCAGAACTCATTTGGATGCTCCCTTACCAATCAAATTTTTTGCTTACCTGTAAACTTGCGCTATTCTCCCGGAGAATGCCCATTTGGGCTATTCGTATAGATTGCGGACACCGCTAGAAATCTACGTAAGTAGTGAAAATTGCAGAATTGCTTAGGGCTGAGCAGGCACATTTTGTGCAAAGCCGATAACTCTCTCGTGCGGTAAATCTGCCGCACTACCTGCAGGGCAAGTTTGAATTTGCCAGACAAATAGCTCTAGTCTAAGCGTTGTGTATGTCCATCTCGTCCTGGCTTGACGCAAACGGATTTGAGCGGTTCGTTGATCTCTTTGAGGAAAATGAGATTGACGAAGATGTTTTGCCGGAACTTGAGGACGCTGACCTTGAAGGGCTGGGCATTCCTCTCGGTCCGCGAAAGAAGCTCCTGAAAGCCATTCGTGCATTTGTATGCGGTGACGGTGCGGTTGTGCCATCAGCGCCGGGGCGCGAAACGCAGACCAGCCAAACAGCGCAAGGAATTGCGGAACGGCGGCAGCTGACGATCATGTTTGTTGATCTGGTCGGTTCGACGCGCCTTTCCGGCCGTCTCGATCCTGAAGAGATGCGCGATGTCATAACCGGCTTCCAGAATCTGGCAGCCGGCATTGTTACGCGCTTCGAATGCCAGGTTGCGACACGCGCGATCTGATGGACGCGCGCGAACTCCTGGCCGGATTGGCCTGAGCGCGGCGAACCGAACCCAGGCTTTCGTGTGTCAGACGCCGACTTCCGTGACGAACTTGGTGCGCAGGAATGCATCGAGCCCTTCGATGCCGCCTTCCGACCCGTATCCCGATTCGTTGACACCGCCGAATGGCGTTTCCGGCATGGCCACGAAAGGATGGTTGACACCCACAAGCCCCACGTCCAGCGCATCCTCCATCTTGGCGGCTTTGCCTCCGTCCGATGTGAAGACATAGGACGCCAGGCCGAAGGGTAGCGAATTGGCGCGCTCGACGACCTCGTCAAAGGTATTGAACGGCGTAATTGGCGCCACGGGTCCGAACGGTTCGTCATTCATGATCTTGGCTTCATCGGGTACGTCGGCAATCACCGTCGGCGCATAGAAATACCCCTGGTTACCCATGCGCTCACCACCTGTGGTAACGCGTCCGCCGCAATCTCGTGCATCGGCAACGAACGCGTCCATGACGCCCAGCCGGCGATCGGCAATCAGCGGTCCCATCTGTACGCCGTCGTCCATGCCGTTGCCGACCTTTATTGCGTTGGCGCGTTCGGTAAATCCTTCTACAAACGACTTGTAGGTCTTGTCCTGCACATAGAACCGTGTCGGCGAAATGCAGACTTGGCCGGCATTGCGGAACTTGAAACCTGCCGCCGTATTGAGTGCCTTTTCAACATCCGCATCGTCGAAAACAATGACAGGTGAGTGCCCGCCAAGTTCCATGGTGCAGCGCTTGAGCGTTTCGGCGGATAGTTTCTGAAGGTGCTTGCCGACGGGTATCGAACCGGTGAATGACACCTTGCGGGGTATCCATGATCCCAGTACGTGGCGCGAGACCTCATCGGGAACGCCGAACACAACGTTGAGGACGCCCGGTGGCAATCCCGCATCCTGGAAGCATCTGGCAATGGCGACGGCGGTTCCCGGCGTTTCCTCACTTGGCTTGATGAGCATCGAACAGCCAGCCCCCAGCGCGCCTGCAACCTTGCGGATGACGTTGGTTCCAGGGAAATTCCACGCAACAAATGCGCATGCCGGGCCAACCGGTTCCTTCATGACCATCTGACGCGCGCCGGGAATGCGGGCTGGTACGATGCGTCCATAGGCACGCTTGCCTTCTTCCGCATACCAACGCGTCACATCGACGACGAAGCCGACTTCAATCTTCGATTCGCCGTAGGGTTTTCCCATTTCCAATGTCAGGGTCCTGGCGATGTCGTCCACGCGGTCTTCCATCAGCCGCGCTGCCTTCTCCATAATTGCCTGACGTTGCAGGGGCGGTGTGGCGCGCCAGACCTTGAAACCTTCCTTACTGGTCTGGAGGGCTTCTTCCAAATCCGCAGGCGAGGCGTGCGGCACATCTGCCAGCACTTCTTCGGTGGCGGGGTTGATCAGGGGCTCGGTCTTTCCTTCGCTTCCCTCACGCCACTTGCCGTTGATCAGCAGCTCGATTTTTTCTGGATACATGGGCACTCCTCCAGAGCTATATGGTGAAAAAGCCGGTCGCCGGCGGGATAAACGAGAAGCGGGATACTTGCAACCTCAGCCTCCGCCATGTGGGGCGGGCGGCGTGTGCTTGCAAGGGTGAAGGACAACCTTGCGACAGCCTCCGCCCGGCGCGGCGGCTGTCGCAACGGCAGCGAAACAGGCGCGAAATGTAAGACGGAACGCCAGCTGTCGCGTGGCTACTGAGTCTTCAGATCGATTGTCACCGCCTTTTCATCGCCGGCCGTCACCTCAATTTGCTGCGTGCCCTTGACCTCGCGCTGGTCGGCCAGAAGGCCGTCTATCTGATATTTTCCCTCCGGCAGGACGGTAATGTGGCCAGACTTGACGCGCCAGAAGTTGGCAATCTTCTTCTGTTTGCCCGCCAGGTCCTTTTCAAGGCCGAAGACAGTGAGACCAAGACCACCGCCGGTCGCCTGACCGCCTACGGTCACATCGAAGCGAATGCGGCCTGCCTTGAAGTCGAACTCATGCAGGGCTTCACTACCGGGAGCAACGTCGACCGTCATGCTGGTGGTGACATGTCTGTGGTCGGCCAAAACACCGTCGACCAGCCAAGAACCGGCCGGCAACAGGAATATGCTGCCGGACTTCACGCGCCAGAAGTTGGTGATTTTCTTGTGCTTGCCGCTCAGGTCTTTGGTCTTTGACAAAATCGTCCAACCCAGGCCTGCGGTGTAGGCGGCGGACTCGCTGGCCAGGAAAGCGTCGAATCTGACCGTGCCGGCGTTGAAGGAAAACGCATGCGCCTCGCCCCCGCCGGCTTCAACGGCAATCTCGCGGTTGACGGTCAGATAGCGCGCGTCGGCGATGACACCCTCAATGTGCCACTTGCCGGCCGGCAGCCAGAAGACCTGCCCCGATTTAACCCGCCAGAAATTGGCGATTTTCTTGCGCTTGCCGCCGAGGTCCTTCTTCAGCCCGAAGACCGTCCAGCCAAGCCCGCCGGCGTAAGGTTTGCCTTCCTCGGACAAGGAGGCATCAAAGCGGACCTGGCCGATATTCAGATTGACCGTGACAGTCTTTGCATCGTTTTCGGCAAGCTCGATTTCTGCCGTACGCACGATGTGGCGATGGTCCGGCAGTACGGCTTCCACAAGGTAGCTGCCGGCGGGGAGGTTCTTGAAGGTGTGACCGTTCTTGACCCGCCAGGCATTGGCGATTTCCTTGCGTTTGCCGTCGAGGCCGGCTTTCGCGCTGAGGATCTTCAGACCAAGTGTTGCTTTCCATGGCGCGCCGCCTTCGCTGACCACGGCGTCGATGCGCAATCCCGGCTCTACCGCCGGTTCGGGTTCAGGTGCGGGTTCTGGAGCTGGTGCAGGTGTCGCCGCCGGCGCTTCGGCAACCTGCACGGCCTCGTAGATCGCACTTTCGAGATCTTGTGCGCTGCCGACCGGAACATAGGTGCCACCGGTGGATTCAGCCAGGCACTGCAGACCGGCGCTTTCTTCCGTCTTGATATCGAACCCGACGACATGGACCTTGAAGTCGACACCTTGTGCTTTCAGTTCGCGGCCAAGCCGGCAGGGATCGGAGCCGCAATTTTCCTTGCCGTCGCTCACCAGAATGACTGTGGCCTTTTCTTCGGTGAAGTTCAGTTGTTCGGCCGCCTGGCGCACCGCGGAAGACAGGGGCGTCTTGCCGACAGCCCGTAATTCGCCGACCGCCTGCATGATGGATTGTGCATCCGGCTTACCCAGCTGGTAGATGGTTTCAATGTCGCCGCAATCGCCCTTGCGCCGGTGACCGTATGCCACCAGGCCCAGCTGTGTCGTCGGTTTGAGCTTGGTCAGCAGGTCGCCGATTGCGGAACGCGCGATATCTAGCTTTACCCTCTGGTCGATCTGACCGGCCATGCTGCCTGATGAATCCAGAACGAGGATGAGATTGTCCTTCGCGTGTGTGTACGAAGAACCCATCAAAGCAATCACCGCCACAACAAGTGTGAATAGCTGTAACCGCCCAATGAGATTGTGCATCTGTCTACCTCCAGATTCGCGTGCCGGTAAGTCTGGACCCTTTAATGCCAAGGCAGTATGTGCTTCCGCAAGGTCATTTGCGACGACTCTTGTTGAAACTTGCGACTCTTTAAAGACAAAGTTCCGGCCACCCGATGGCCGTGACAGTTCCGAATTTCCGATGACGGTCGTGTATATGCTGAAACGAAGCGGCTAACCGATGCCGGTGTGGTGCTATCAACTCGTCAATGTTCGCCTGACCGCTTCTTTCCAGCCGGCATAGCGCATGTTGCGTGTGGCATCGTCCATGGCCGGGGTGAAGCGGCGCTCCAGTGCCCAGTCGGCGGCAAAGGTGTCCCGGTCCGGGTAGATGCCGGCCTGCATGCCTGCCAGCCAAGCGGCACCCAATGCTGTCGTTTCAAGAATCTGGGGCCGGTCGACCGACGCATCCAGCATATCCGCCAGGCATTGCATGGTGTAATCGGATGCGACCATGCCGCCGTCCACTCTGAGCACGGTCTTAAGCGATGCGCCCCAGTCGCCGCGCATAGCTTCAAGCAGGTCGCGCGTCTGGTAACAAACAGCGTCCAAAGCCGCGCGCGCCAGTTCCGCCGGGCCAGTTCCGCGGGTCAGCCCGTAGATTGCGCCCCGGCAGTCGGCATCCCAGTAGGGTGCGCCAAGGCCGGTGAATGCCGGAACCAGATAAACAACCTGCGCCGGGTCGGCCTGCGCCGCCAGATCGCCAGAGTGGCTCGCATGTTCGATCAATCCCAGGCCGTCGCGCAGCCACTGTACCGCGGCGCCGGCAGTGAAGATGGATCCCTCAAGCGCATAACAAGGCTTGCCATCCAGTTGATAAGCAATTGTCGTCAACAGGCGGTTCTTTGAGGTAACGGCATCGGCCCCCGTGTTAAGCAGCGCAAAGCAGCCCGTCCCGTAGGTCGACTTCATCATGCCGGGCTCGAAACAGGCCTGACCAACAGTCGCTGCCTGCTGATCGCCTGCAATGCCGCAAATCCGAATGCCTCCGCCCAACAGGTTCGCGGCACTGGTTCCGAACTCCGCGGCGCTGTCGCGTACGTCCGGCAATAGCGACATTGGCACGTTCAGCAGATCGCAAAGCTCTTCGCTCCAGCACCCCTGGTGAATGTCATAGAGCAAGGTGCGACTGGCATTTGTGGCATCGCTCGCGTGGACCTGTCCGCCCGTGAGCCGCCACAGCAGAAAACTGTCGATGGTGCCAAAGGCGAGTTTGCCGGCTTCAGCGGCGGTTCTGGCGCCATCGACATTATCGAGTATCCACGCAACCTTCGTACCGGAAAAATACGGATCGAGCAGCAGACCGGTTTTCGATGTGACGCCCGGTTCGTGACCGGCCGCCTTGAGGGCGGCGCAAGTGTCCGCCGTGCGGCGGTCCTGCCAGACGATCGCGCGGTGGACGGGCTCGCCGGTTTCGCGGTCCCAGACAACCGTGGTTTCGCGCTGGTTGGTGATGCCGATGCTGGCGATATCTCCGGCACTTGCTCCGACCTTTTCCATGGCATCCCGGCAGGTCGCCAGGGTTGTCTGCCAGATGTCCTCGGGATCATGTTCGACCCAGCCGGATTGCGGAAAGTGTTGCGCGAACTCCTGCTGGCCTATGGCTGTGACATTACGCTGGCGGTCAAACAGAATGGCTCGCGAGGATGTCGTGCCCTGATCGATCGCCAGAATGTAGGTGCCCATGAGCCGCTCTCCTCTTCGGACACTATTCTGCCGCCGGAGCGGCAGTAATGGAACCGGTTCCTGCGATCCAGTCTTGCAGGTGCTGTATCTGCGCCTGATCGAGTCGAAGGCCGAGTTTGGTACGACGCCAGAGTATGTCGTCGGCGTCGCGCGCCCACTCATACGCGATCAGGTGGCGCACTTCGCACGCGTAGAGGCCGGCACCGAAGTGCTCGCCGAGTTTTGCCTCATTGTCGGTCTCAGGAAGGAACTCCAGTGCGGTGAGCCCATAGGTACGGGCGTAGCGCTGTGCCAGTTCCTTACCAATCGCCGGGCAGTGCGATCGAATTCGCTGTTCAAGCGCAGGCCTGTCGGTCAGTTTGAAATCCCCACCGGGCAGATGACTGCCCGACGTCCACGGCGGGTCTGTTTGCGCGAGCCAGGGTGAGAGCTTGGCAAGCGCGTCCTCAGCGAGGTGGCGGTAGGTTGTGATCTTGCCGCCGAACACACTCAGCAGCGGTGGCGGTTCATTTTCCGCGTCAAGCTCGAGCACGTAGTCGCGGGTAATTTCCTGCGCCGAGGACACTCCGTCGTCATAGAGCGGCCGAATGCCGGAAAACGTCCAGATCACGTCACTCGGCCTGACGGGATCTTTGAAATATCCGGACACCGCGTCGCACAGGTAGGATATCTCCTGGTCGGTGATTTGCGGGCTGTCAGGTTCTCCTTCAACATCCACATCCGTTGTGCCGATGAGCGTGAAATCCTCTTCATAGGGAATGGCAAAGCAAACGCGCTGATCGGCATTCTGGAAGATGTACGCCCGATCGTGATCGAACAGGCGCGGCACGACGATGTGGCTGCCCTTTACCAGGCGTATCTGTGCCTTGCTGTTTATGCGCAACCGGTTGGACATGACCGATCCGACCCAAGGACCTGCTGCGTTGACCAGGACCCGCGCTTCGGCGTGAGATATCTCGCCGCCGTCGGCCGAACGCAGTTGAAGCTGCCAGGCGTCACGTCCGCGTTCCGCCGAGGCGAGCTCTGTCCCCACTCGGATGTCAGCGCCGTGGCTGGCTGCGTCCTGGGCGGTGAGCACCACCAACCGCGCATCATCGACCCAGCAGTCGGAGTATTCAAAGCCGTGGTAGAACTCGTTCTTGAGCGGTTTTCCCGCCGGGTCTTGCGACAAGTTTACGTTGTGCGACGGGGGCAGGATTTTGCGTCCGCCGATATGGTCATAAAGGAACAGACCGAGGCGGATGAGCCAGCGTGGGCGCAGCGCGCGATGGTGCGGTAGCACGAACCGCATGGGCCAGATGATGTGCGGCGCCATCTGCAAGAGCACTTCGCGCTCTTTCAACGCCTCGCGAACGAGGGCAAATTCGTAGTGTTCGAGATAGCGCAATCCGCCGTGTACCAGCTTTGTGGAAGCACAACTCGTCCCGCTGGCCAGATCGTGCTTTTCGAGAAGCAAAACCGACAGGCCTCTGCCGGCTGCGTCACGTGCAATGCCGCATCCGTTTATGCCGCCGCCAACAACCGCTATGTCGAACACGAACGACGCTCCAGAGTCTCGTCTGTACCCGCGTTAAGGAAATATCGAACGTAAACGAACAAATTCGAATATTCAATGGAATTCACTGACCTGCAGCAACATTGCTGGCTGTTTCGGTGCTTGCCGGAATGCCTGCAATGACAACCTGCACATCGTTTTCATTGCAGATATCCATCAGTTGTTCGGGCAGTTCCCGATCCGTGACGATGTGATCGAGCTGTGACAGGTGGCCGATCCTGACGGGTGCGGTACGCTCAAGCTTCATTGCGTCCGCAACCAGGATGATCTTTCGGGCGCTGCTCATGATGGCCTTGGCCACGCGAACCTCGCGATAGTCGTAATCCAGCAGCGACCCGTCGGTGTCGATGGCTGATGCGCCGATGATGGCATAGTCCACCTTGAATTGCCGAATGAAATCGGCGGCGGCTTCACCCACGATACCGCCGTCGGCATGCCGGAGTACGCCACCTGCAACCACCACTTCGATGCCAGTCGACCCGCTTAAAATATTGATAACGTTCATATTATTTGTAATGACCATGAGTCCGCTACGGCCGCGAAGGGCGCGGGCGACTTGTTCGGTGGTTGTGCCGATATTAATAAGCAACGCACTGTCGTCGGATATCAACCCGGCGGCGGCCAGGCCGATCCGCCGCTTTTCGTCTTCCGCCACACTGCGGCGCGCCTCGTAGGCGTAGTTGGCGATGCCGGAGGCAGGAACTGCACCGCCATGTACCCTATGGAGCAGGCCGCGCTCGCAAAGTTCGTTCAGGTCGCGGCGGATGGTTTGCGGTGTAACGGCAAACCGCACTGCCAGGTCGTCAACATTGACCCGGCCGAGCTGGCGGGTGATGGTCAAAATGCCGATCTGCCTTTCGGGAATAGGGGTGTCCAAGCCGCATGCTCCGTAACAGTCTGAATAAGGCAGATGATAGGCGTGGTGATTTAGCGTCGCAAGTGCATTCGTTTTCGATTGACGTTCGTTTTGGTTCATTTCATAGTTAACGGCGTCTTTCTGGAGGAGGAAACACATGAAAAATCGTCTCATGGCTGCAGCAGCGCTGACGGCCTTGATGGTTTTTTCCGGTCCGGCGTCGGCAGGAATGGAAGAAGCGAAGAAATGGATAGAGAGCGAGTTCAAACGCTCCACGCTTACCAAAGAACAGCAAATGCAGGAAATGGAGTGGTTCGTTAAGGCCGCCGAGCCGTTCAAGGGTATGGAGATCAATGTCTTGTCGGAGACCATTCCGACGCATGAATATGAATCGAAGACCCTAACCAAGGCGTTTGAGGAGATCACCGGGATCAAGGTGAACCACCAGCTGTTGGGTGAAGGCGAAGTGGTTCAGGCGGTGCAGACGCAGATGCAGACCAAGCGTAATCTGTATGACGCCTACATCAACGATTCCGATCTGATCGGCACGCACTCGCGCCTGCAGCTCGCGGTCAATCTGACGGACTGGATGGCCGGTGACGGTAAAGACGTGACCAATCCGATGCTCGACGTCGATGATTTCATTGGTAAATCGTTCACAACGGGCCCGGACGGCAAGCTCTATCAACTTCCGGATCAGCAGTTCGCCAATCTTTATTGGTTCCGCAAGGACTGGTTCGACCGCGACGATATCAAGGCCAAGTTCAAGGAAATGTATGGCTACGACCTGGGGGTTCCGGTCAACTGGTCGGCCTATGAGGATATCGCCGAGTTCTTCTCAGAGCACGTCAAGGAAATCGACGGCGTGCGGGTCTACGGCCATATGGACTACGGAAAGCGTGCTCCGGACCTGGGCTGGCGCATGACAGATGCCTGGCTGTCGATGGCCGGTGCCGGTTCCAAGGGACTTCCAAATGGCCGCCCGATTGACGAGTGGGGCATTCGCATGGAGGCGGATTCCTGCAATCCGGCGGGCGCGTCCGTGTCGCGTGGCGGTGGAGCCAATGGCCCGGCGGCGGTTTATGCGATCCGCAAGTGGGACGAGTGGCTGCGCAAATACGCACCGCCCGGTGCGGCCGACTACGACTTCTACCAGTCGCTGCCGGCGCTCAGCCAGGGTAATGTCGCCCAGCAGATCTTCTGGTACACGGCGTTTACCGCCTCCATGGTTGCGCCAAAGGCGGATGGCAACAACACCGTTGACGATGCCGGCAAGCCACTCTGGCGCATGGCGCCGTCACCGCATGGACCGTATTGGGTCGAAGGCCAGAAGCTCGGCTATCAGGACGCCGGATCGTGGACGCTGTTCAAGTCTACACCGGTCGACCGCCGCAAGGCTGCCTGGCTCTATGCCCAGTTCGTCGTGTCCAAGACCGTGGACGTGGAAAAGAGCCACACGGGCCTTACCTTCATTCGCGACTCGACGATCCGGCACCAGTCCTTCACGGACCGTGCGCCGAACCTCGGCGGATTGGTGGAGTTCTATCGTTCTCCCGACCGGGTGAACTGGACCCCGACGGGTGTCAACGTTCCCGATTATCCAAAGCTCGCCCAGTTGTGGTGGCAGAATATCGGCGATGTGAACTCCGGTACCTTCACCCCCAAGCAGGCCATGGACAGGCTCGCCAAGGAAATGGATCAGGTTATGCTGCGCATGCAGAAGGCTGATGAAAAGGCCAAGACCTATGGTGGCTGCGGTCCACGCCTCAACGAGGAAAAGGACGAAGCAGAATGGCTCGGCAAGGGGGGTGCCAAGGCCAAGCTCGACAACGAGAAGCCGAAGGGTGAAACCGTCGCCTATGACGAGCTGATCAAGCGGTGGAGCGCCAACTAGGCGTGCACAACAAATCAGGCGGTCCGGCAGGAGGTGCCGGGCCGCGCATACTTAACGGGTGCGACCCTGCAGGGTTTGTGTCCGCCGGGCAGGTTCAAGCGGCATAGCGATCATGGCACTCGAACTGCGTAATGTGGTGAAGCGCGAAGGCGCCAACACGCACATCTACGAAACCAATCTGACGCTGGCCGAAGATGGCTTCAATATCCTGCTTGGGACAACCCTTTCGGGAAAGACGACGTTGCTGCAGATCATGGCTGGCCTGGAGCTGCCGTCTTCCGGAGAGATCTGGTTCGATGGCCAAAACGTGACCGGCGAAGCGGTGCAGAAGCGCAACGTCTCCATGGTCTATCAGCAGTTCATCAACTATCCGCATTTCACGGTTTTCGAGAACATTGCATCGCCGTTGAGGGTTGCCGGAGAGGCATCGGACAAAATCCGCTCACGTGTGATGCAGATTGCTGACCTGCTCAAGCTGACGCCCATGCTGGAGCGCAATCCTTCCGAGCTTTCCGGCGGCCAGCAGCAGCGCACGGCTTTGGCCCGTGCTCTGGTCAAGGATGCCGATCTTGTGTTGCTGGACGAACCGCTGGCCAATCTCGACTTCAAACTGCGCGAGGAACTGCGCGACGAGCTTCCGAAACTCTTTGCCGGGCGCAGGTGCACGGTCGTTTATGCAACGACGGAACCGGTCGAGGCACTCTTGCTGGGCGGTCACACGGCGACGCTGCATGAGGGTAGGGTGACCCAGTTTGGTCCGACCAGCGAGATTTACCGAAACCCTAAGGACCTCGTCAGTGCCAGCGTGTTTTCCGACCCGCCGATCAACACGGCAACGGTCACGAAACGGGGAGATAGATTTCATCTTGATGAGGCGATCTCCTGGGCGGCACCGGAAACCCAGACTGGGCTTGCCGACGGCAGCTACAGGATCGGCATCAGGCCTCATCACATCGTGCCGGCCGGCGCAGGCGAGGGCGGTGCAAAATTGACCGGTCAGGTCATGATCACCGAACTGAGCGGATCTGAGAGCGTGGTTCATTTTCAACTGGGCAACCACACCTGGGTGTCTCAGTCACACGGTATCCATGGCCACGACGTCGGCGAAGTTGCTGAGTTCGAAATGGCTGTCGATCATGCCTTCGTCTTCTCGGAAGGTGGAGAGGTCGTAGCAGGATGAACGGGCAAGGCGCGAGGCACAGTGATTGCGGGGGAGACGGTTGATGGCCCGGATCCATCTCGATCAGATCAGGCATAGCTATCTTGCAAGTCCGTCCGCTGAGGATGACTGGGCGCTGAAGCGTCTGGATCTGGAGTGGCGCGATGGCGGCGCCTATGCGTTGTTGGGGCCTTCCGGTTGCGGTAAGACCACGTTGTTGAACATCATTTCCGGCCTCCTGCAGCCGACGGAGGGCAGGGTAGTGTTTGATGGCACGGACATGACGGAAGTGCCGCCTGAGGCGCGTAACATTGCGCAGGTGTTCCAGTTCCCGGTCATCTACGACACCATGACCGTTTATGACAATCTGGCGTTTCCCCTGAGAAACCGTGGCATGGAAGAGCGCGGCGTCGATGCGCGGGTGCGCGAAATCGCCGACATGCTGGACCTGACGGAGACACTGGGCAACCGTGCAGCCGGGCTTACGGCCGATGGCAAGCAGAAGATCTCTTTGGGTCGCGGCCTAGTGCGTTCGGACGTCAATGTCATCATGTTCGACGAACCGCTCACCGTCATCGATCCGCATTTGAAATGGGTTCTGAGGTCCAAGCTGAAGGAGCTGCACCAGCGTATTGCCCGGACCATGATCTACGTCACCCACGATCAGACCGAGGCTTTGACCTTCGCTGACAGGGTGGTTGTAATGCACGAGGGTCAGGTCGTGCAGAGCGGCACACCGGTCGAGTTGTTCGAGAAACCGCAACACACTTTCGTCGGCCACTTCATCGGATCGCCCGGCATGAACGTGCTGCCTTGCATGATCGACAGCGGCAAGTGCTACTTCGCCGGTGCGGAAATCAAGACGTCCAACACGGTCTCCGCAGGGTCGAAAGACACGGCTTATGAAATCGGCATCCGCCCCGAGTTCGTGAAACTGTCGCGCAAAGGGATTGCTGTTGAGATCGTCAAGGTTGCCGATGCGGGCCGCTACCGCATCGTTGAGGCGCAACGTGACGGCCATACGATCCGTCTGCTGGCGAAGGAAGACGCCGAGGTGCCCGGCCGAGGCACAGCTCACGTCAGCTTTGATCCTGGCCACACCCAGATCTACGCAAACGGGTGGCTGGCATGATCCGCAAGACGACCAATCAAAAGGGATGGTTGTTTGTGGCCCCGGTCGTGCTGCTGGTGGCGTTCAATGCCGTCATACCGCTGATGACGGTTGTGAACTATTCCATACAGGAAACCTTCGGCGACAACGTGTTCTTCTTTGAAGGTGTGAAATGGTTCGAGGAAGTGTTGCATTCGGAGCGCTTCCACGCAGCGTTGATGCGGCAGCTGGCCTTTACCGGCATGATCCTGGCTATTGAGGTACCGCTTGGTGTTGCCATTGCGCTCGCTATGCCGCGAAAGGGGCCTTGGGTATCGGTGTGCCTGGTTTTGATGGCCCTGCCGCTGCTTATCCCGTGGAATGTTGTCGGCGCCATGTGGAACATCTTTGCTCTGCCGGACATCGGTCTGCTTGGGCGCACTATCAACGCTTTGGGCATCGACTACAACTTTACCCGGCAACCCGGTTCGGCCTGGTTCACCCTGATCTTGATGGATGTCTGGCACTGGACATCACTTGTCGTGCTGCTGGCCTATGCGGGGCTTAGCTCCATTCCCGACGCGTTCTATCAGGCAGCCAAGATTGACGGGGCCGGGGCCTGGGCGATCTTCCGCTACATCCAGCTGCCGAAGATGAAGCGCGTGCTGACCATCGCCATCCTGCTCAGGTTCATGGACAGCTTCATGATCTACACCGAGCCGTTTGTGCTCACTGGCGGCGGCCCGGGCAACTCGACCACTCTGCTTTCCATCGATCTTGTGAAGATCGCGCTGGGTCAGTTCGATCTCGGACCGGCTGCGGCGATGTCGCTGATCTATTTCCTGATCATCCTGCTGTTGTCCTGGGTGTTCTACACGCTCATGACCCGCAACGAGGCGAACTGATGACCAGATACAAGTGGCTCGTTCCGGCGCTTTACATCATTTTCCTGATGCTGCCGATCTATTGGCTGCTCAACATGTCGTTCAAGACGACGAACGAGATCCTCGGCTCGTTTACGCTGTTTCCTGCCGAGTTCACGCTCGATAACTACCGCAAGATCTTTACCGATTCGACCTGGTATATGGGTTACGTCAATTCGCTGACCTACGTGGTGATCAACACCGTCATTTCGGTCACGGTGGCGCTGCCTGCAGCTTATGCGTTTTCGCGCTACAGGTTTGTTGGTGACAAGCATCTGTTCTTCTGGCTCTTGACCAACCGCATGGCGCCGCCGGCGGTCTTTGCCCTGCCGTTCTTCCAGCTCTATTCCGCGGTGGGGCTGTTCGACACGCATATTGCAGTCGCTCTGGCGCACTGCCTGTTCAACATTCCGCTGGCGGTGTGGATCCTTGAAGGCTTCATGTCAGGGGTACCGAAGGAGCTCGATGAGACGGCCTATGTGGACGGCTATCCGTTCTGGCGGTTTTTCATCAAGATCTTCCTGCCGACCATCGCAGCCGGTATCGGCGTGGCGGCCTTCTTCTGCTTCATGTTCTCCTGGGTGGAACTTCTGCTGGCAAAGACGCTGACCTCTGTGGAGGCGAAACCGATTGCCGCGACAATGACGCGAACCGCCTCGACCTCTGGTTACGAACTAGGGCTGCTCGCTGCAGCCGGGACATTGACGATCATCCCGGGTGCCTTCGTGATCTACTTCGTTCGCAACTACATCGCCAAGGGCTTTGCCCTGGGCCGGGTATAGGAGGCGCATCATGGACCTTTCCTGGATGGCTTGGACCTGGCACACGGCGGTCTTCTTCTGCTTCATCGCGGCCTGCCTGATCTCCATGATGGTTTGGGAATGGTGTGCGCCGGGCGGAGGGGCGCGCCGTGGCATCCTGGCGCTGGACACGACCCGGGGCGACCGGCTGTTCATTTCTCTGCTCGGATCGGCCTTTATAAATCTGTTCTGGCTGGGTTTGTTCGGTCCGCCATTGTGGGGCGCCATCGCGGTCTGCCTGGCATTTGCGTTTTGCGTGTTCAGATGGGTCTAGGCCGGGCACCGCGCATCTGGTCTCCTCACGTAATCCGGTGCCTTGGGGGATCTTCTAAGTGGCCGTCAGGACCCGCTTAGTCCCACCGGTACATGATTTCAGCAATACCATGGGATCTGACCGGCACTTTTCCGATAAGTGAAATAATTCAATGGCTTGTGTTGTCGAGTGTTGTTCTGCCGTAAATTACCGACTTGGGTGGAGTGTAGGAAGCGCCGCCCCAGCATATAGGATTATGTTTCAGGAGATTGGCATATGAGAGTCGCAGTTGCTGTTGCACGCCTATTGCTCATTTTGATGGTTGTTTTGTTTTGCGCGGTTGCAACTACATCCTCTCCCTTCGGTGGTCCGGGCATGCAAGCGCTGGCCCGGGAAAGCGGCAATGACGGACGGGGGAACGATTCGCTGGGCAAAACGAAACGGGTTGTCCTGAAACAGATGCTGACGCCGGAAACCTACGACAAGTTCGTTGTGAAGCAGGAAGAAGGCATTGAATACATCATCGATTTTCTGCGCCAACCCTTGGTCTTGCACCAACTGCATGCAGGAATGGGAGAATACGACAAGGCATCGGCGCTCTTCCTCATAAATTCCATACAGCGTTTCAATGCGTCGCCTTACAACGAGAAAAATCTGAAGTGGTTGCGCAGCAGGATCGACCGGCTGAAGAGGAAGTTCGAGAGCAGGCTGAAAATTGCCGAGAAAGCCGGTTCAGAGGCGCAAATCAAAATCCTGAAAGGCAATATATTCGGCATGAAACTGATGATCAGTGATGTTGACCTGAATTTGCGGGAGCTTCGGTAAAGCGGCCGGTAAAGTGCAAGGGGCGAGGCAGGCCTGACGTTTTTCGGTTTTGACACAGTTGTGCGTCAGGTAATGTTTGGTGCAGGGAGGCCATTCCTGTTGCAACGACTTCTGGCGATATGTGTGCTTGTGCTTGCATTTGTTACCGTTGGAGAAAATGGCTCGGCGGTGGCGCAATCTGCGTCTGGCACGCAGGCTGCAGCATCGCCGTCGTCCGATCCGGTCTTTCGTCCGATCCGCACCGATAGCCCGCGCGACACACTGCAAACCTTCCTGCGTATCGGCGGTGAACTTTCCGATGCTATGGTGAAATATCGCACGGACAGGAGTGCGGAGCTGACCCGCAAGCTCGCCTTACTGTCAGAGCAAGTCGTGGCGCTCATTGATTTGAGCGCGGTGCCGGGCGCTGCCCGCCGCAAGCGCGGTACGGAAACCGCGATGGTTCTGCTCGACGTCTTCGGGCGTATTCCGCCACCGCCATTGCAGGCTGCGCCGGATGCCGAAGCGGTTGGCGACCTTCAGGGGCCGGTGTCCTGGCGCATCCCGCAAACACCGATCCGCATCAGCCTGATTCAGGAAGGCGCGCGCCAGGGCGAGTTCTTGTTCAGTGCCCGTACGGTTCATGATGCGCCACGTTTCTTGCGCGGGATTGTGGACCGCCCGCTGACACCCAAAATGCCGTTCGATACCTGGACTGACATGAGCAAGCAAATCACCGGGCCGCTGATCCCAATGTGGATTGCCCGGCCGTTGCCGGTCTCGCTGCACGCCTTCTGGCTGGATACACCGGCCTGGAAAGTCGTGCTGATGATCCTGGTGGACGTGATTGTCGTTGTGGGTGTGGGTCTACTTACGTGGGGGGTGCGACGGATCGCTCCTCAAGACCGGTTGGGCGCGCTCATTGTCCGTATGGCTGCACCGGTCACGGTATTGGTCGCGGCGTCGTTGTTCATTCCCATTGTTGCGCTGAACATCAATCTGTCCGGACGGGCCGCGGGGATTGAGGAGTTCAGCCGTACCATCGCGATCTATGCCGCTTGGGCCTGGCTCTTCTGGATCGCGGTTCGAGCTGTCTTTGAAGCGGTGATCAAGTCGCCGCGGATTGCGGACACAAGTTACGATGCGGGGATGCTGCGGCTCATTTCCGGAATCCTGGGCGTCATTGGCGTTGTGCTGATTGTGGCTTATGGCGGCCAGCAGCTGGGACTGCCGGTATTGAGCCTGCTGGCAGGTCTTGGCATTGGCGGTCTTGCCGTGGCGCTGGCGATCCGCCCGACATTGGAAAACCTGATTGGCGGTTTCGTCCTTTTCATCGATAAGCCGGTTCAGGTTGGCGATTTCTGCAGCTTCGGCGGGCAAACCGGAACGGTAGAGCGTATCGGCATCCGCTCAACCCAGTTGCGAGCGCTCGACCGGACGCAGATTTCGATTCCGAATGCCCAGTTTGCCGACATGCAGCTGATAAACTGGGCACGGTGCGATCAGATGCTGATCCAGGAAACCGTCGGCCTTCGTTATGAAACCTCACCTGACCAGTTGCGCTTCCTACTGACGAAAGTGCGTGAGATGCTGCACAGCCATCCCCGTATTGATCCGCAGACAGTTCGTGTGCGCTTTGAGGGTTATGGTGACAGCGCGTTGAATGTCGGTATTCGCATTTATGCGAAGACGCGAGAATGGAATGATTTCTTTGCTATACGCGAAGACGTCTTTTTGCGGATCTATGACATTGTGAACGGCGCGGGCTCCGGCTTCGCCTTCCCCTCCCAAACGGTCTACATGGGCAAGGATGGAGGGCTGGACGAAACGGCGCGCGATGCTGCGGAGCAGCAAGTGCAAGCCTGGCGGCGATCGGGCCAGCTGCCGTTTCCGCGGCTTTCAGAAAAGCGGCAAGAAGCGTTGGCAGGAACCCTCGATTATCCGCCGAAGGGATCGTTGGAGGCCGGTGGTGAAGTGGTTCCGGCATCCGAGGCTGAGCGGTTGTCCAGCGAGCCGGCTGACGAAATAGTCGAGCAGGATCAAAAGAACCCGACCGGCAGGGGCGGGGTGTAGGTAAAATCTCACCGACAGCCATCCGCCGGTTGTGATGTGCATTTTATATAGGCACAGTATAAGCTGAGTAACCTTTCATTATCAACAAGTTATCGTTTATTCAATCAACTCAATCAACGCAATAGTCGTCAATTAAAATACCACTCATCTGTTTGACATTTTGGCAGGATTGGCGCATATTGGTGGGCTTCTCTTTATTAGGAGCCATGAAAAATGGGAAAGGAATCAAAGAGTAGCGAGGCCGCTAAGTACGGAAATAATAACAAGAATATAGGTGCCAGCCTGTCTCCAAAAGACGTTGCTAGTCTGGTAGCAAAACTTTCACCTCGGGACGCGGCCAGCCTGGCGGCAAGTCTAGCCGCAAGCCTGTCGCCCGGCGAGGCTGCCAGTCTGGCAGCAAGTTTAGCCGCAAGCCTGTCACCGCGAGATGCTGCGAGCCTGGCAGCAAGTCTGTCGCCTAAGGATGCGGCAAGCTTGGCAGCAAGTTTGGCGGCGAGCCTTTCGCCCCGGAATGCCGCAAGTCTCGCAGAACATTTGGCCTATGACATGCCGTCGCGAGATGCTGCCAGCCTTGCATCGAGCTTGGCGGCGAGCCTTTCTCCATCCGATGTTGCGAGCTTGGCGGCAAGCCTGGCGGGGAGTGTTGCGCCTCAGAGCGCGGCCAGTCTCGTGGCAAGTCTTGCTGCGAGCCTTTCTCCCGATGACATTGCAAGTCTACTGGCCAGCCTCTCGCCTCAGGATGCTGCAAGCCTTGCGGCAAGTCTGGCTGCAAGTCTTTCGCCCAGCGATGCGGCAAGCCTTGCATCTAGTTTAGCGGCGGGTCTTTCACCAGGAGACGCTGCAAGCCTGGTGGCAAGCCTTTCGCCTGATGCTGCCGCAAGTTTGGCAGCAAGTTTGGCGGCGAGCCTGTCACCCCGGAATGCCGCAAGTATCGCAAAACAGTTGGCCCACAATCTTTCGTCTCAGGATGCTGCCAGCCTTGCATCTAGTTTGGCGGCGAGTCTCTCTCCAGCTGCTGTTGCGAGTTTGGCGGCCAGTCTTGCGGCGAGTGTTGCGCCTCGGGACGCGGCTAGTCTGGCTGCAAGTCTTGCCGCGAGTCTTTCTCCGAATGACATCGCAAGTCTGTTGGCCAGCCTGTCACCACAGGATACCGCCAGCCTCGCGGCAAGTCTGGCCGCAGGCCTTTCGCCTTCCGACGTGGCCAGTTTGGCGGCAAGCCTGGCTGCGAGCGTCTCTCCGTTTGATGCTGCCAGTTTGGCTGCAAGTCTGGTTTCCTGCCTTCCTCCTTCCGAGGCAGCAGATTTGCTTGCGAGTTTGGCGCCTGTCGGTTCAGCCAGCCTTTCGCCAACCGCGACGTGAGTGCGGAATTGTGCGGCACATTCAAATTTGCGGGGAGCCAAAATTTTGGCTTCCCGCGGATTTGACGTGAGTGCAATGCGAGGTCGGATTCAGAAAAAATTGTTTGGCCGACGTGACATCCCCAAATTGTTGAATGATTTGACGCGCCAACAGACTCTAGCTTTGTCGGGCGGAACTACGCAGAGGAAACTTGAAAGAACACCTAGATTACCCTGAAACGGCCCAGGCAGATTCAGCGTATCCTCCGCTATACACCCCGTTTAAGCTGTTGAGTTCGCGTCTTGTAGCGGTGTCGTACAAGTGGCCGCTCAGCTCAAATGTCATTACGGTTGGTTGGGGCGGTCTTTTAATTGTCGCTTCGGTTTATCTTGCCTTTGAACGCCCTTACATAGCCTTTTCTTTAGTTCTCGTCGCTGTTTTGCTGGATTGCCTTGATGGCGATCTGGCCCGGCGCCGGGGCCAATCTTCCATATCAGGAACGCTTCTTGAGCAACTCGCTCACTGGATTGGCAATATGGCACTTGCGGTTGGCGCGAGTGCCGCCGTTCTTCTGGCCAACCCATCTGCGGCCAATGTGTTGCTTGCCGCAACGCTTGCAGTGACACAGGCCATCTATATTGCGGTTGTTCGGCAGGTGCGGTCTGAAGCCTCGAACATCTCGCAGTACGCTTGGCTTCGTCGAGTGTTTCAGGTGACAATAAAGTTCATTTGGTATCTGTCTCCAATAGAGCTGCCGATCGTGGCTGTTTTTGTAGTGTTTGGTGTTACCGAGGGAACGGTGACCGCGATCACAGCGTTTCTTGCCCTGTCTTCTACTGTGATCTTTGTTTCACACTTTTTCTTGATCCGTGCCAGGGATAAGGAAAACTGGGCGATTGCCGCGGGCCGGGCAAGCTCTTTTGCTGAATCGACTGATAGGCTTGCGCATCTGACCCGTGTGGCGCGGTTTCCAGATGTCAGTTGGTGGGCTCCCAATGCTCCGCAGTTGTCGACTGAAATCCTGGCGCTAACTGCACAGCAGCCCATGTCAAGCAGCGCTCCGTTGTTCCAAACAATTTGGCAGGAGCTTTCAGCCCAACTGCCCCTGGTTTTTCGAACGGAGGGCAGGGTCGTATCGCTGGGCTGTCCGACTGTTGGCGCCTGTCAGGCGGTGATAAGCGCCTTCTGCCAACCGGACCAAGAGGTTATGGTGATTGGTGGGCGCGACACCATTCGCTATTGGAGTGGCGTTGCCGAAGGCCTCGGGGTTCAAATTACGCCCTTCGATGTGGCATTCGGCGAAGGCCTTCAGCTTCCAGAACTCAAAAGAGCACTGTCTCATCACGCTGAGGCGAAGGCGGTCATCCTGCCCCTTTCAGAAGCGGAAGATGGAACAAGATTTGATGTCGCCGCAGCTGCAGAGATGATTTCCCAAGAGGGCCGTCTTTTGATTGTTGATGCATGTCTTGGCCTGTGTGCTGATGATCTTCGCATGGACGAGTGGGGTGTGGATGTCGCCATATCATCCTCCAGCAGCGGTCTGATGGCGCCCCCCGGTTTGAGTTTTGTGGCTTTAGGTCCTCGAGCTCTTTCGTTGCTCGACACCCCAGAGCTTGGACCTGGCGCTGGATGTTCTGGAACCTACTTGGATTTACGGACTCATTTGGTAAGCAATATCCAGCTGCTGAACGGACTGCCGGTGCCTACGGTGGGAGGCCTGCACTTGGCTGTCCAGATGATATTGGCTGCTGGTCTTGACGGGATGCTTGATCACCGCGCCAAGATGGCCAAGCGGTTTCGGGAAGGATGCGTCAAGGATGCGGGGCTGGAGCTGGTTTGCACGCTTCAAAGCGCTGCGTGCACCGTCGCGCTGCTTCCCGATCAGGTGACGCTCGCCGAATTCCAGGGACGGCTATTTGCCGACTCTAGAATGGTCTTCGGATACGGTTCGACCCCACAGGGCGAGGTCACCATTCAGATTGGACATGCCGGGTGGCTGTTCGAGCACGATATTGACCAGGCGGTGAAGGCCGTCGCTTCCGCGGTTCGGGGGACCTAGAGCATTTTTTGTGAAACCTCAGTCACTAAAAATGCTCTATCTCTTTGATATTGAGCATGTTCTTATCCGAAAATCGCACATACTTTTCGGGAACATGCTCTAGGTTCTGCACTTAATTGAAGTAGCTCTTCAATTCGCCACGCCTTCGAACATCAAGCGTTGCACAATGTAGCCCGCCTCCAAACACGTAGTGGTCTTTGAAATCGACCAAAACCGGCTTGATGCCAAGGTTCTTGAACATTTTGATGGTCGGTTCCTCGTGCTTGTCCACAAGAACGCGCTCCTCGTCCAGCATCAATATGTTCATAGATAGCCATCGGCTGGAAAGCTGGAATTCAGCCGGTGCAACACCCTCCGGTGCTTCAATAATTTCCCATCTGGCTTGTTTAAACATATCGACGATTTCCGGCGACAAGCATGGTCGCGTAGGGCAGGTGAGCACCCGTCCTTCGCCGATAGGAACCCAGGTCGTATCAATGTGTACCGGGCCCGATGAGCGAAAACGTGCCCGATGGACTTTGTATTTGTCGCCAAGGTGCCGTTCCAGCCAACGAATGCCAAGTTCATTGGTTACGTGGCTTCGTTGGGCAATGATGTCTGTGCCAAAGCGCACAAAATCAGCGGCGTCGAAGCATGGTTCTGCTTCGTTGGTCATAAATCGGCCAACGAGCGGGCCGACATTGTCGGGTATGTTCGGGTCTCCTCGAAAAAAGGCGAGATGTTCTTCGGGATAGGCCTCATCATACATATGCGGCCCCATGGAGCATTTGGGCGCTGCCGTCCAACGGCAGCCGCGAGAAAAATAGTGTTGCAACAATGACTGATACTTAAGGTGTTCAAAGTAGCGCGGCGGCAAGGCCATCGGCGCCTCGATGATCTCCTGCCCAACGACCAAAAGAACGTCCCTGACATCTGCGTTGAAAAACCCGGTAGATTCAAAGTACGGGGTCCTAAATGTCCGTGTCGCATAGTCAACAGACTGGGGTCTGGTGACCGCAACTCCTTCTCCCTCCAGCACCTGTTGCAGATTGTTCAATGCCTTGGAGGCGTTCTCAACCAAGTGTTCGGGATACGGCTCACCACCGTGCGAACGGTAATAGTCCCAATAGTCACGCCGCACCATGACCTTCATTTCATGGGTAAGAGGTGGAACCGTAACGCCTTCGATGGTGCCTACGATGACTTCTTCGAGAGGATCCCATTCATTGTAGGAAGAAACTGCGACTTCTGCCGAATTGCTTGGCTCGACATCCGGTGTGTGTGGATCAGCATCGTTCAGACTGGCCAACGTTGAGACTGAATTGCCCGCGCCATTTTCTGCAAGTTTCATGTTCACGCACCTGTTTGTCACAATAATTTTGAAACAACGTCAAGATGGTGAAATTGTGAAAATTATTTAGCGCGAATTCAAGGTATTTTGAAATCTTTTTTACATTGCATGAACTTTGTTCGTAAACCATCAGATATAAATCACCCCGAATATTTTTGACCGATCTTTTGATAATTGTTCGGATGTGGGGTGAAATGGTCCATACGAGTTGCGAAACCAACACCTTATGGCAAGCTTAATTTCCGAACGAAATGGCAATTGAATTTCATTACGTCGAGGTGTAGGTTTTTACGTGTTTATTTTTGGGGCGAAATTGATGTGTTGTAGATAAGTTCTTACTGTAGCGTGGAAAATTGGCTTCGTTGTAATCGCCATGAGACATCAACTGCATAGTTCGATCAATGATCGCAACAGATTGACGGCTGATAAAGGGCCGGTTCGCGCACTTCAAAACCGAGTTTATGTCGATATGGTTGGCGATCTATTCCATGCTGGCCATGTAAACCTTTTGCGGGCGGCTCGTTCGTTTGGTGATTGGTTGGTTGTTGGTGTGCTGTCGGACAAAGTTGCCCGGTCTTACAAGCGCAAACCAATAATGACACTGGAGGAGCGGGTTGCGGTCATTCAGGCCTGCCGTTACGTAGATGAGGTTGTCGTGGATGCGCCATTCACGGTGACTATGGATTTCCTCGACAAGCACGACATCGCGGTTGTCGTTCATGGTGATGATTTGTCTGAGGACGCAATTGACGATGCGTATGGTCCGGTTGCCCGATCCGGCAACCTGCGGCTTGTCAGGTACACTTCGGGAATTTCAACGTCAGAACTTATTGAACGTGTGCGTCAGCGAGAATTTTGAGAAGCCTCTTTGAGTTGCTTCGTAACTTTGCGGACGGGTTTGGTGCTGGCTGTCAGAATATTGCTGGTTTCACCGGATTATCTGTTTGCGGCGCAGGTTGGTCAGGTCCTAAAGGCAACATAGTGCTGCCTTTTAACACGGCCACGCCATCACCCGCTGCGCCAACATCTCCCGGGCGGTATTCGCGCTGCAGCTTGTCGAGCATTGCATCGCCAGTTGGTGAATCGTCCTCGGCTGAACGGATCCGGTCCCAGTCCGACTTCGGCACGCATTGATACAGGCCAAAGGTTTTCGCAATTCCGAGGACTTCGCTTCGCCTTAACTGTGGTTGATCCAGAATACTGGCCTCCGGATCGGAGATGTCACAGAACGTTGCTGGATCCAGATAGCCATTTTGAACGGCAATAGTGCGAAGTTCGGTGCCGTGAAGTGGCGAGAAAATGAAACACCCTGCAGTGTCAATGTCATCAGGCAGCCCTCTGGTAAATTCAATCGTTTCAAAAATGAGCTCACGCGTCTCCTCGGGCATTCCAATTATGCAATTGCCGGTCGTTGAAAAGGTGCGCCCGGAGCTTATTTCAAACGCCCTCTTGAGTTGTTGGTTTGTCTGGGTTCGCTTGAGAAATTTCCGCCGATATTCGGCATTACCATGTTCAATGCCGATACTCATACGCAACATGTTCATGCGCTCCAAACCTGAAGCGGTGTGTTCGGTTATCGTTTCCGACCGCGTATTCATCCAAAAAGGAATTCGGAAATCTTCGTAGCGTTCGACCATCTCGTCAAAAACGCGTTGAGGCATTGCGAGAAACGTATCCGCTAACCAGTAGACCAGTTCGATATTATGGAGTTTGTGTAGATGGCTTAATTCCGCCATGACCCGGTCGAGCGATTTTCTTCTATAAAACAGGTTTCCTTGCTCTTCAGACGCTATGCGGTTTTGTCCCGGGGAGTTGCAATAGGTGCACTGGTAAGGACAGCCGCGTTGACTTTCGATACCGATTGTCCGCCACAACCGGCCCTCCATCGGCCGGTAGATAGCCTGTTCTTCGAACAGCGAATAATCTGCAAATGGCAGTGTGTCCAAATCGACGCGTGGGCCCAGAGGATTGCGATGCAATGTTCCGTCTTCCCGTACCCACAAATTGGGAATGTCGGTTGCTCGCTCACCTCTGCACAACCGCTTGCAGAGTTCGATCAGGGCGATCTCACCTTCGCCACGGCATACGAAATCGCCGACATTGTCTCGGAGAATGAATTCAGGTGCGAATGTTGCGAACGGCCCTCCCCAAACTGTGGGAATTTTGCGATGTTTCTCCGGTAGGGCGCGCACCATCGCACGTCCGATGGAGTACGTGTTTTCCACCACAGAGATGGCCACAAGATCCGGTTCGAACGCTTCTACTTTCGCACAAAAATCGTCCAGCATTTTTGTGCTTCGGAAGTTCACATCGCGCTCAAGCCAATCAAACTTTCTGACGTATGTACGATAGTGGATATAGTTTGATGTGAGATCCTCAACATAAAAAGTGCTGTCAAACAAGTCGACTTCAAATCCGCTGTCTTTCAACAAAGCTGTAAACAATCCCATCGAATAAGGCATCATGGCGGATTGTTGGATATTCGGATATACTAATAAGACTCTGAAATCTTTAGGATTTTTCCAAGAGCTGGATTTGTTTTTTTGTTTCCGATTTTCTTCATTCTGGTTCATGGTAATTTTCCGAAACTGAAAATATAACCAGCAATATTTCAAACAATCTCACAAGGGGTGCTTGAAGTCAATTTGGAGGCCGATAGCATTGGCGTGTTCCTGCTCCCTTGGTTGGACCGACAAGGGCGCAAGGCTACTGGCGCCGGCGGGCACCCAACATGAGTCCAGCGCCTTCTCAGCTAAAAGCGCCCGGGTCAGCTAAAAGCCCCCGGGAGAATCGCAACAGCCGGGTTGCTTTGTTCTTTGATCCGAACTTTTGGTATGTTGAATGCGCAATCGATGCATTGTCATTGTTGCAATGCATAGCAAGACCGGTTTGCGTGGATATAGCGTCGATCACGCCAGTCCGGCTTACGCCGGACAGCTCCGCGGGGGCGCCGAGCAAAGCGAGATGCCGCGAAGCGTGAGAGACCCGAGACATAGGTGACAGAACGTTCCGGAGACATGGGTTACACTTTTGGCCAT
>JANQIR010000227.1 GCA_028282065.1 Aestuariivirgaceae bacterium | reverse complement strand
ATGCTGTCACGGCTGCGTGAGCTGACCACGGCTCAGCTCATGCGGGTGGAGATTTCCGATCAGCCGGTGGGCGACATGCTGCCCGGTGAGGATGAACTGCCCGAGATGCAGGCGCATCATATCGACCCGTTTACCGGCGAGGACGACATGCAGATGGCGGGGTTGGCATTTGAAGATGCTCCGGTGTCCGGCGGCAGGGTGCCGGCGGTCGACCGCGATCCCAACGATCCATCGACATGGGGGAAGGTGGGCCGCAACGAGCTATGTCCGTGCGGTTCGGGCAAGAAATTCAAGCATTGCCACGGCGCGTTTCTCTGACGCCCCAGGCCTCACGGACTATCCCGGCGCCACAAATTCGCTCCGCCGGTATGGTTCAATATGGTGGTAAAATGCTCTAGGGTCCTGACCTTAGGATGACGCACCTTGTGCGGCGGGTGTACGCGGAACAATCGGGCCGGAATCCACTACGCATGACTCGGGTCTACAACGCATTCTTTATCGGGCAGATCCTGCTCGAGGTGACCGCCGTTCTGGTGTTCATCGAAGGGGTGTTTCTGGCCGAGGAGTTTGTCGGCCTGCTGAAAATAGCCAACAAGCGGCTGGGGTTCATCGACCCGCTGCCCTGGCTTGTCGCCTACAAGGCGCCGGAAATCCTCGATCTGGCATTACCCCTTGCGCTCGTCATTGGTGTCTACCGGGTGTTGCTGCGGTTGCGCGAACAGCGTGAACTGCTGATCCTGGCGGCGGCGGGTATCAGTGCACAGTTTCTTCTGCGGCGGGTCGCGCTGGTTGCGGTGATGGCCTTTGGGCTGAGCGTGTGGGTGTCTGGCTTTGTCGAGCCGCAGGCAAACTTCGCATACAGAAAACTGTTATTTGATGCGCAGTACGAGGTGCTCAGAGGCAGGCTGGTGCCGGAGCGCTTCTATAGTTTCAACGGACTTTTCATCCGTGCGCGGGCGCGTGATGAAGACGGAAAATCGCAGCGCATCTTTGTGTACGACACGCGTGATGCCGAAGCGTCCAAGATCATCACGGCTGCATCGTCTGATCTGGTTGGCCCGGCAGATGATGGCAGATACCGGCTGCAACTTAAGGGCTTCAATATGCACACGATCGCGCATTCGGACCTGAAGCCCCAGCCGGGGGCGCCACAAGGCGATGGCAGCAGGAAATCAGACCACTTGGCCGTTGAGAGAGAAGACGGTGATGAACGCGGCCCCATCCTGCAAACCGTGCGTGCACGCGGATATTCCAAACAGCTGGCAATTGACGGATTGTTGACGTTTACACCGCGCGCGCAGATGCGCGAGGAATGGAACATTCTCGAGCTTGCCGGTCTGACGCCGGCGCCTGGCCCCAGAACACCCAGGCATATTGTCGAAGCAAGCCAGAGAATGGCGCGCAGCCTGTTGTGCATTCTGGCGCCGTTCATTGCCATGCTCGCCGTGGCGCTGACACGCCGCGAGACCCGCACGCTTGCCCTGCCGTTCGCATGCGGCGTCATGATGTGCTGCGACGTGGCCTTGTCACTTTCCGCCAACCTTCTGGCCAACATGGCGAAACTTCAATTCACCTGGGTCTTTGCCTATTCTCTGGCGGTTGTAGGGGCAACGGGTTTTGTCGTCAGCATGATCGCCCGGCAGGAAGAACTCTTGCGGCCGAAGCTTGAACGCTCATGAGCGCCGGTGTGCACTCACATACGCACCGCCCACGCACACGCCCAAGGCGCGATCTCGTGCCGCGCGCAATTATCGCCGGAATACTGGTCCGCTACAGTGTCTGGGGCTATCTGCAGCGCATGGTCGTGGTGGTTTCGGCGTTGTTGCTTATTGCGCTGACGATCGACCTGATCAAACAGGGCGAGGGCGTGGTCAAGGAGATGACCACGCGCGAGGGCACGGGAACGGTGCAGGCCCTGGTATATTTTTCGATGCTACGGCTGCCCGACCTTGCGGCAAATCTGATGGTCGTTTCGACTTTTCTGGCTGTCCTGTGGTGGGAGGTTCAGCAGAACATGTCGAATGAACGCACCGTGATCTGGACCACCGGCCGCTCACCGGTCCAGGGTATGGCGGCCGCACTGATACTCGGCTGCCTCATGTGGCCCGTGCAGTTTGGCCTTGATGTTTACCTGCGCCCGCTCGGTGTCGGGCAGCAAATAGAGGACCGGTTAGGCAAATTCGGCCGGTGGTTTGACCGTACCCGGATCAACCAGTTCCAGTGGATTTCGGTTGGCGACGATCTTTTGCGCGCCAGAATCCGCTATGGCCCGCCAACTGAGCTGCTGGATGTCAGCCTCTACCGGCTGACACCGGGCGGCAGGCTCAAAAGCGTCGTCATCGCCAAGAAGGCTGTTCCGGCAGGACAGGACACGGTCTGGACATTCCAACAGGTCGAGCGGTGGGACCCCGCGCCACCTGCCCTGAATAGTCAGTCCAGGCAATTTACCCAGCCGGACTCACGGGAGACGGAAATTCTGTATCGCGGCCCTTCGGTGGCCAGCCGGCAGATTGTGCTCAATTTGTCCCAGTTATGGGTGCGTAACTTCGATATCCATGCCGAATTGCTCCCGCAGGACGTCCTGCGCCGCCTGTCACAGGACCATCCGCAGGACTACAAACGCTATAATTACGAGACATGGTATCACTTCCGCCATGCGAGATCGGTACTGCCCCTTCTGGTGGCGCTTCTGGCAGCAAGCGTCGCCTTGCTTACAACGGCTCGAAAACCGACCCTGGTGGATTTCGCGATCATCTTCCTATCTGGCTATGCCGTTCATGTGGCGGTCAAAACGGCTGTCTCACTCGGCGAGTTGGGATACCTGCCGCCGCTCGTTGCAGCCTGGATCGTTCCGGTATGTGTCGGCACCGTTGTTACGCTGCTGTTGCTCAGAGCGTCTCGGCGGGCACGTTAGAAGACGATGTGGGCGGTTGACGGCGGCGACCGTCATTGGCAAGAGTAGAGCTCCTCAAAGCGCCTGGGCGGAAAGCGCTGAATGCTGTCAAAATTGTTTTTGTGCCGGAGCTGCCGGCTGTTGCGAGCGTCTCGGCGTTGCCCCATGAGGGGGTGGCATGGCTGCAGCTGACATTGTCGCCGTCGTACTGTGCGGCGGGCGGGGAACGCGACTGTGGCCTTTGAGCAGGCGCAATGACCCCAAACAATTCATAGATCTGGTCGATGGCGGCAGTCTGACGGCGGCAGCCATGCGCCGCGCCAAGGCACTCGCCGGAGCTGTGGGGGTGATCTGCGCAACCTCCGAGGACTACCGGTTCATGGCGGCGGAGACGGCTGCGCGGGCCGGGCTGGAGGCGGACATCCTGCTTGAACCGGATGGTTGCGGCACCACGGTGCCTGTCATGTGTGCGGCGTTGCACGTGTTGGAACGCAATCGCGATGCCGTGATCGTGACCCTGCCCGCAGACCACTACGTCCCGGATGAGGCGGCGTTTGCAGCAACGATCGCACGGGCCGCCGCCAGCGCAGAGGCGGGGCATTGGCCGGTTCTGGGAGTAGACCCGGCAAACCCGTCACCGGCCTTTGGCTATATCGTACCGGGCCGGGAACTGCACGGCCATCCCGGCGTCTTCGAAGTGCGGCAGTTTGTTGAAAAACCCGGCAGTGCAAGGGCGGCGGATCTCATTGAAAACGGCGCCCTGTGGCATGCCGGAATTTCGGTGGCGAAGGCGCAAACCATGGTGGACGTTATTACCGAAGAAGCGCCGGACGTTGCCGGGATGTGCCGACGCGCCATGGCCGGCGCACAGCGTGACGGCGCCTTCTGGCGCCTCGCAGACGTATTCGATGACCTTACGGAACCGGTTTCCCTCGACCACGCGGTCCTGGAGAGATCGCAACGGATCACGCTTACCCGCTATGCCGGCGAATGGATGGATGTCGGCTCATGGACCGCGCTGGCGAAACTCATTCCACCGGACGCCGACGGTAACAGGTCGCGCGGCGATGTGGTTTTTCATGAAAGTTCCGGGTGTTTCGTGCATGGCGACAAACGCCTGATTGTCGCCGTGGGACTCAACGACATTGTGATCGCCGATACGGCGGATGCGCTTCTTGTGGCAGCCGGCGGGCAGCTTGGATCGCTGCGGGAGATTGTCGAAGGCCTGAGTGATCAAGACCGCGTGGAAACTGTTCACCACCGGCGTGTCGCACGTCCCTGGGGGTCTTTTGAACAAGTGGACGACGGGCCGGGATTTCAGGTGAAACGTCTCGTCGTGCGGCCTGGAGCATCTCTGTCGCTGCAGTATCACAACCACCGCGCGGAACACTGGATCGTCGTGCGCGGTACCGCCAGGGTGACGCGGGGCGACGATGTGTTCGACCTGAACGAAAACGAGAGCACTTATATTGCCAAAGGGGTGGCGCACCGGCTTGAAAATCCCGGCGCCGGGGAACTCCACATGATTGAGGTTCAATCGGGCGGATGCCTGAGCGAAGACGATATTGTCAGGCTGGATGACCACTATGGGCGTGAAAAGACCTGACCTGGTCACCGCTCCAAAGGCTTGTCCCGCATCAGCTTGCGGGCCCGCAACATGCGCTGCACGGCGGTCAGGTTGGTGAGCAGCGCCAGCAGCCACAAGCCGGGCGTCAGCAGCACGAAGGCATGGCCTGACAACAGTTCATAGACACCATCCGCCACCAGCAGCACGCACACAAACACCACCCTCTCAAGCCTTTCGAACAGATCCGGCCAATCGTCATTGTTGATCTCGATCTCAAGTGCCGCGCGTGCCTTGGCATAGGAGGTGATGACGGCACCGAACAGGGCCAGCATGGCCGGAAGCCATGCACCGGCCAATACGGCCAGAACCAAAAGGACGGCGGCTTCCTGATATCTGTCCACCATAGCGTCGAGATAGCCGCCGAAATGGCTCGTCTGGCCGGTTCGCCTTGCGACCGCGCCATCCAGTGAGTCGGCACTGAATGCAATTGCAAGGCTGATTGCGGCGATGAAACTCGCCTGGTGCCACAGATATGCCCCGGCACTCGCAAGGACCAGCAACAGTCCCAGCATGGTAACCTGATTGGGGGTTGCGCCAAGCCGGATCAGCGGTGTGGCCGCATGATCCCACAAGGGATCGATGTTGCGTTTGAAGAAACCGTCGATCATGACCCGTCCTCGTTTGACGCCGCATCGCGGGATGTCTTTGCGACATGCCGGAACCAGGGCGCCGTGCGCTTGTAGGCATCCACAAACGCATCGTAGCGGCCAGAATAATAGGTGGCGCGTTCGGTATCAGGCTGAAACACCTTGAGGCCGGAAGAGCCAAGCCGCGAGGCAGCCTGCCATGCGGTGCTATCCCAGCCCAGGCCGGCGAAGGCAATCGCCGCAGCCCCCTTCACGCCAGCCCATTGCGGGTCCGAATGAACACAAAGCGGATGCTGAAGGCAATCGCTCAAAACCTGACAGACACCCCGGTTCATGGCGGCACCGCCGGTCAGCATCAGCGCTCCCGACATATCGACGCCACGCTGCCGGGCCACGGATTGAAATGCCCAGCGGGTGTTGAGCGCCACCCCTTCCAGAACCGCGCGCACCACCGACAGGCTGTCATCGCGTAACGACAGCCCGAGAAAGGCGCCACGCAGATCGCTGTCGTCGGCGGGCACACGTTCGCCGGCAAGCCACGGCAGGAACAGGGCAGGTTGCTTGGTGTCGGCGGCGGCCGCCTGTTCCATGATCTCATCAAGCGTATCCTGTCCGGCCACACGGGCGACCCAATTGAAACACTCCCCGGCGGTTTCCTGCGAGGCAATCAGCAGCGGCCGCTTGTCGACTGCGCTTGAAATGGTTGCATAGCTCTCCATAACGGAGATACGGCGGTCGGGGAAAAAACCACCGATCCAACTGCTGGTTCCCATATAGATGTGCAGCTGACCGTCCGCGATCGCACCGGACCCAATGGCCGTCGCACAGACGTCACCGCAGCCAGCCAAGACCGGAAGTCCGGACGGCAGACCCAGTTCGTCTGCCGCTTCTGCCGTAAGGCCACCGGCCGTGGCCGTACCATCGGCAATGTCCGGCAGCTTCGACCTTTCCAGACCGAACGTGGAAATCAACCTTTCGGACCATTGGTGGCGGCCAGGCCGCGTGTCCATCATCCATGTCAGGTTGGCGCAGTCGGCGGTGGTGACAAACTCGCCGGTGGCCCTGTGAACCAGCCAGTCCTTGGCATCGAGCACCTTATGGGTGCGCTGCCAGTTCTCCGGCTCATGCTGGCGTATCCAGCACATCTTGCCCGGCGGATCCATGCCGGTAAGGGAGGGCGCGCCATTGGCAAGATAGAGCCACTTCAGCAGCTTGAAGACCCCGTAGCCGCGTATCGACGGCAGGCCGCCAGCGAGCGATCTGGTCAAATCGGCGGAGCGCTTGTCGAGCCAGATCAGACATGGACGTACAGGCTCTCCGTCTTCACCGGTACAGACGACACCACACATCTGTCCGCAAAATACCATGCCGGCGGCCCGTTCGCGCAGCCCCCCGGTCTGTTTGTCCATGCAGGCGATCGCGTCTTTCAGACCGGCCCACCAGTCCTGCGGGTCCTGCTCGGCGTAGCCACGAGCGGGCAGGTTCAGCGGGTAGCTGCAATTGGCGGAAGCGATCAGCCGGAAGTCTTTGTCAAGTACGCCAGCCTTCACTCCGCTGGTGCCGAAGTCGGCGGCAATCACCAGATCTCGCTTATGGTTCACGCGCTGATCGTCCTGCTGAATACCGATAGACACCAAGGTGCCGGCAGGAATTGCCCGCACCAGGAACTTTGCTGTCAATGCCAGCTTCGCTGCCAATGCTCAAGGTCCAGTTGATCCTCTCGCAACTATTCCTTGTGATGGTCCATGGCGTCACGATAGGCATCTTCAAAAACCTGCACGCAATGGCTGATGTCAAATGCGGCGGCATGACGGCGGCCCCAGGCAGACAGCTTACATTGCATTTCACGGTCACATGCCAGGTCGATCATCGCGGTGGCCAACGCGTTGGCATCTGCGGGCGGCACCAGACCTTCAGCGCCGTCGCCGGTAAGAACGGTCCTATATCCACTGTTGGCGGCAGCGATAACCGGCGTTCCGCTCGCCATGGCTTCGGTCAGAACGATCCCGAAGCTTTCACCATACAGCGATGGCGCCACGAAGGCGTGCGCCGCCTCAAGGAGCTTTACGGCTTGCGGACCGTCGGGCGCATCGATGAATTCCAGGCTGCCGGGCGGCAGACGGTCACCGGCGGACAAGACATCCTGGCGCAGTTCACCACTACCGGCCACGGTCAGCTGCATGGCCGGAACCAGATCCTGCCAGTCTTCGCGGCGCGCCATGACTTGGCTCCAGGCATCCAGAAGAACGCCGACCCCCTTGCGTTGTTCCAGGCGGCCGAGGAACAGCACCTTGAACGGCGTTGCCGGGAAAACGGCCTGAGAAAGGTCGAAGAAGTCCGAAAGGTCGGTCGATGGCGGCAGGACGCGGATGGGCGCACTGTTGCGGCCCGGCTTCAGGTGACGCATGGGTGCCGGCGAAACGGCAATCGCCCCGTCGAGCCTGTTCAAGAAATAGCGCCCCGCCAGCGAAAAAAGGCCGCGCAAGACGTGACCGGTCGTTGTGTCCGGCGGGGTGTCGTGAAACGTGGCGATGGCAGCGCATTTGCGCCGCCGAAACATTTGCCACGGCAAGACCGGGTTCCAGATCGTGTGGAAGTGGAGAATTTCCGCCGGCCAATGTTCAAGTCGTCCAGTCAGAGTATCGGCGTCGGTGGAATCGGCGACACAGATCTCAAACCGCGTCGATGCGAACGAAATCTGCCGTGCCGCTCCCAGATAGTCGGTGTTTTCAAGAGGGTTTGGCGGGACAGGTCCCGGCGCGACGATCCTGACATTGTGCCCCCGGGCGCCAAGCGCACGGGTGAGGGACAGAATGTGATTTTGCACCCCTCCCGGCCGGCCAATGTCGTACGGACAGATTTGGACAATATTCACCATGGCGCCCCGGACATGACATTTGATGATGACTGGCGGATCAACTTTTGATCGTGCTCAATGTTGTTTGCCCTGAATTGCGAGAGATTTGATGCCTTTCCGTGATTTGTATTGCAGCAGGAAACTTGCGTGTCACTATGAAACTGGCTATGGGATGATTCGTACTGCTTACGGCAGGGATGGTGCGCGCAACATTGTCACTAGGCAGCATCAGATGGGACGGTTCGAGTTTACTGCGTATGTGCTGATATGGCTCATTGCGCGGTGTGGTGCCGACTGCAAAACAACCGGCACGTGTAGGGTGACTGGGACCTTAATGTGATGAAAGATATCAACGTTTGCGTGATTGGCGTTGGAAATTGCGCAAGCGCCTTTGTGCAGGCGATATCCTGTTATAAGAGTGATCCGGCTGCCTTGCCGGGCCTACCTTTTCCCGACCTTGGCGGCTATACGCCCGGGCATATCAATCTGGCTGCGGCAATCGATATTGACGCCCGCAAGGTCGGAGAGGATGTCAGCGCAGCCATCTTCGCCCCGCCAAACTGCACAACCACCTTCTATTCCGCGGTACCACATCTTGGCGTCGACGTGTTCCGGGGGTGTGATTTGGACGGTATTTCACCGTCTATGCAAGGCGTACAGCCAGAGCGCCGGTTCGAGCCGAGCAAACAGGCCGAGCCGACCCAGGAAGAAGTCGTGCAGCATATCGTGGAATCAGGCGCACAGGTTGTCTTGAACTTCCTGCCTGTCGGTTCCCAGCTTGCGACCGAGTTTTATGCGACCTGCGCATTGGAGGCCGGCGCTGCCTTTGTGAACGGCATGCCGGTTTTCCTGGCCAGCGACCAGACATGGGCGCGGCGGTTTGAGAATGCCGGCTTGCCGCTGTTGGGCGACGATTTCAAATCACAGGTAGGCGCCACGATCGTGCAGCGCGCATTGGCCAATCTTTTCGGCACGCGCGGCGCGGAACTTGACCGGGCCTATCAATTGAATGTCGGCGGCAACACCGATTTCCTGAATATGGTCAGTGGCGAGCGTCTGGCGTCCAAACGTCATTCCAAGACCGAAGCGGTACAAACGGCCATTAAAGAGCGGCTTGACGATGAAGACATCCGCGTCGGACCATCCGATTATGTGCCGTGGCTGAACGATCAGAAGGTCGCCTATCTCAGGCTTGAGGGGAAGCTGCTGGGCGGAGCGCCGGTTGATATCGAAGTGCGCATGTCCGTCCAGGACTCTCCGAATGCCGCTGCAATGGCGCTGGCCGCGGTGCGCTGTGCTCAGATCGCTCTCGATCGTGGCCTGGCAGGTTCTATTGACGATGTGTGCTCTTTCCTGTTCAAGCATCCACCACGGCAACACGAGGACGGCGAGGCCTTGGGCATGCTGGAACGGTTTGTCGAAAGGCAACCACGCCTCGCAGCGGTGAGGGAAAAGGTTGATGACACATGAGCGCGCCACGCGCGGCTCAAATGCAGGTCATGCGATCATCTCCGGCGGCAGTAGTGGGATAGGGCTGGCTGTCGCAAAACGCCTCGCCGGTGACGGCCTCGATGTGACGATTCTTGCCCGTAACGAAGAAAGATTGCTGGCCGCTCAAGCCGACATTGTCCGCAGCAGCGACCGCGGCGCGAACGTTAACACTATATCTGTGGATGTTGGGGATGCCGAAGACTGTGCCGGCGCAGTCCGGCAGGCTGTGGCGGAGCTGGGGCCACCTAGTTGGGCAGTCGCATGTGCCGGAAGCGTGACACCGGGAACCTTTCTATCGCTACCGGTCAATGTGCATGAAGAACAACTCAGATCCAATTATCTCGGAACCGTCTATTTTGCCAAAGCCGTCGTTCCTCATATGACGGAGCGAGGTGGCGGACGTTTGGTGTTTGTCTCGTCGGGTGCCGCATTTTGCGGACTTTACGGATACGCGGCTTACGGCGCTTCGAAGTTTGCAGTACGGGGGTTGGCCGAGAGTTCGCGCGTGGAACTGGCGCGCCGCGGAATTTCCGTTTCGATCGCGTATCCGCCGGATACCGACACACCGCAACTTGCAGAAGAGCTGCCGAAAAGATCTGCGGTAACCAGCCGGATAGCCGGCAGTGGTGGTCGCTGGCAGGCTGACGAGATTGCGCACAGGCTGGTAGATGGTGCGCGCAAGGGCCGCTTTGAACTGACGGCGGGCTGGCGGCTTGCACTGTTGCAGCGGTTTCACAGTGTCATCGCACCTGCTTTGCGTGCCTACCAGGGCCGGTTGGCGGACCGTTTCGGTGGCCCGGACGACTAGAGCATGTTCCCGAAAAGTGTGAGCGGTTTTCGGATAAGAACATGCTCAATATCAAAGAGATGGAGCATTTTTGGTGACTCGGGTTTCACAAAAAATGCTCTAGGGTCAGGACTCATTAGTATCATGGCGTGTCCATATCCAGTTTGAGTGAGGAAGAGGCCCGGTGACGTTTGAACTGAAGCTGGTCATGACCGTCTGGGTCATATGGCTGCTGGGCGGCGCCATACTGGGACTGCTGTCCATGATACCGACAACTGCCGGGCGGGCACGTGCGCTATGGGGCCTGCTGGCCAGCGAGGCGTTGATCATTGCCTTTGCGACCGTACCGTTTCTTCTCGGCACGGTGTTTGCGGAGATCGCCTTTGCCGTGCTTGCTCTGCGTACCGGATGGGAATGCGCGGTTGCGATTGCCGCAGGGCGGGAGGCCGCTTCGTGGGCCAAATGGCCACTGGCAATGGTGGTGGGCGCACTGGCGCTGGCAGGGTGGCTGTCTGCAATCTGGGTTGCCGTCATTGCATATGCGGTGTTTGCCGTGTGGTCCTTGTGGCGTCTGGCAACCGTCCGGTTTCCGGAGCCGTCAGGCAAAGGCGATGGTCTCTATGTACCGTTGCTGTTTCCCGGCCTGCCCGTATTTGCGTTTGCCGCTGTTCTGGCCGACCCGGCACTGCAAATTGCGCTGCTGGCGGGTTTCTTCTTCGTTGAGGTGTTTGACAGTTTTGCGCTGCTGGGCGGGCGGATGTGGGGCCGCACGCGGGCTTTTCCCGGCCTCAGCGACCGCAAGACCCTGGAGGGGCTTGTGACAGGATTTGCGGCCCTATGCATCACACTGGTGTGTGTCAACATCATTCTGCTCGAGTTGCCCTGGCCAAAGCTCGTTCTGGCCGTTGCGGCGACCGCCATTGCCGCCATTGTTGGAGACCTGGTCGCCTCAAGCATCAAACGGCGAGCCGGCGTGAAGGATTTTCCGGCCGTCCTTCCCAATCAGGGGGGATTGCTGGACATTACCGATTCCTGGTTGGTCACCGGACCGGTCCTTGGGCTTCTACTCTACTATCTAGGCCCAAACTGAGTTCACGATCCACTGCGCTGCCAGAACAATCGCAATGGTGTAAACCGCCGCAAGGACGTCGTCGGCCATGACGCCGAATGCGGTCGGCAGTTTCTCATCGACCTGCCGGATCGGCCACGGCTTGACGATGTCGAAAAACCTGAACAGCACGAAGGCCGCGGCCCACCAGGCAATGGAGACCGGGCAGAACGCCAGTATCGCAGCCATTGCCCAGATCTCGTCCCAGACGATCGCACCATGATCGGTCTCGCCGAGGTTCTTTCCGGTTATGTCGATGGCGAACCAGCCGATCACGAAGAACAGCGCATAGCCGGTAAGTTGCATGACCAGAGGAAGACCGAACAGCCCGACAAAAAGCGGAATGCCCAAAAGGCTGCCGACGGTGCCCGGCGCATAGGGACTGAGCCCGGTACCGAAACCCAGTGCAAGCACATGGGCCGGCCGTGAGATCATGAACCGGAATGATGGCTTGCCGGGCTTTGTGTCTGTCAAAGCTAACCCAATACCGAAAAGCTGCTGTCCTTGTTGATCGTCCGAAGCCTGGAAAAGGTGCGAGTGTCGATCACATGGTCAAGGTTGGCCAATGCGAACCGGTAGGGTTCGCTGTCGTGATCATTGCCGGATTCGCAGTAATCTATCAACCGGGCCATCATCTTTCCGGCGACCGGTGCGTTCTTGAACTGATTGCCGCTTGAACCAACCGCCATATAAAAACCGTCGATGCAGGAACGGTCATAAACCGGAATCCAGTCATCGGACACATCGTAGAGATCGACCACGCCTTTCGGCCGGGTCGGCACCTTCAATGACGGCGTACGTTGGGCATAGCGGTAAGCCTGGGTTATGGCCTGATCGGTCAGGTCGCGATTGTAGTCGTCGGGATCCACCACTTCGCGCGGATCGCACTCAGGGTCTTCGCTGCCGATCAGGATGTGATTTCCTGTCTCCGGCCGGATATAGCAGGAAATGTCGCTATCGGACACGACCGTGCCGTTGGCCTCGAAATCCACACCGTCGGGCGCGCCGACATGGACGACTTCCTGGCGTACCGGCTTGGTGGAAATCTTCATGTCCGCATCGGCGCCGGCCATGGCATTGATCTGCGCGGAATGCGGACCGGCCACATTGACGACGATGGGGCTTGAAATCGCACTGCCGTCATCCAGTTCGACGCCGGTCACCTTGCCGCCGGCCTGGGTGATTTCCGTGACGGTTCTGTTGAACAGAAATTCGCCGCCGGCCGCTTCGGCTGCGCGTTGAAGATTGTGGGTGGAAAGCTGTGGATCGGAGATATAGCCGGCGGTGGGGAACATAACGGCGCCGTCAACGGTGCCACCGGCCGGTTCGCCGAAATGCGGGTCCGACATCAATTTCGCCGGGGCATAGCTCTTCAGGTCGTACATGGGGATTTCCTGAACGATGCGGTCTGCACCCCAGTGTTCGTGCGGAATATCCAGGGCCTCAACATGGCGCATGACGTTTTTCAGGTGCCCGTTGGCTTGCGTTTTCATGACCAGGCAGCCGCACTCGTGAAACAGCGCATGACCGCTTTCGTCCGGGGTGGCGAGATAATCCTCCCAGTTCTTCCAGTAGAAATAGCCGTCATAGGCAAGCGCCGTGCCGTCGAGCGTGGAATAGTGAACGCGAATAATCGCGCAGGAGTTGCTCGTGGGCCCGTAGCCCGCTGCCGGCAGTTTATCGATGTTCAGCGTTTTCTTGCCCATACGGGCCAGTTCGAGCCCGATCGCAGCGCCGATCACGCCTGCGCCAATCACCACTGCGTCATAGGTCCTGGTCATTTGGCACCTCCCGCTTTCCAGTGCATTCCGGGATTGAGCCCGGTCACATAAGGTTGCCCCATTCTGCCCGTTTGTCCATACACATGTGTATTGATTTGATGTTGCCGCGAATAAATTCGTTTTTGTTGAGTGGGGGCCGGTATAGACTGTGCCCGGACAAACCCGTGAAAGAACTTTCATCCAGTGCCGGGTTTGCGGGTGTGCACATTCCGGAAACACATGACCAACATGTTGTCAGTCAAGATCTGGCGTGGTGGAAGCGAAGGGGCTTTCACGGCGTATTCCGTGCCGTCCCAGGATAGTCAGACGGTGCTGGATGTCGTCACCTGGGTACAGCGCAATGCCGACCCTGCCCTCACCTACCGGTTTGCCTGCCGGGTCGGCATGTGTGGGTCATGCGCGATGACGGTCAACGGCGTGCCGCGCTGGACATGCCGGACGCATGTCTCGAAGGTGGCCAAAGATGGCGCGCTGACCATTGCACCCCTTACCAACCTGCCGGTGATCAAGGATCTGGCCTGCGACATGGAGGCCTTCTTCGACAAGTGGCAAAGGGCCGATGGCCGGTTCGTGCCGTCGAAATCCCGTCACGATGCAATCCCTGCGATCCGCCCCGATGGTTCGAAACGGGTTGCCGCGGACGAGGCCATCGAGTGCATCAACTGCGCGGTGTGCTATGCGGCCTGCGACACGGTCACCTGGAACGTTGACTATCTGGGACCGGCCGCTTTGAACCGCGCCTGGACACTGGTCAATGACGAACGCGATGCCGGCCAGAAATCACGCCTTGAGGCGGTTACGGCAGATGGCGGATGCCTGTCCTGCCACTCGCATCAGACCTGTCACGAGTTGTGTCCGAACCAGCTCAACCCCACCCGGTCGATTGCCGGCCTGAAACGCACGGCCGCTTCTGCCTGGTGGAAGGGGGATGTCAGATGACGGCACTGCGGCTCTATGTGGCACAACGGCTGACGGCAGCCTTGATGGTGCCGATGATCGCGGTGCACCTTGTGACGATTATCTACGCGATCAACGCCGGGCTGAGCGCTGAGGAGATTCTGTCGCGCACCCGTGGCAGCGTAGGTTGGGGCGGGTTTTATGCACTCTTCGTTATCTGCGCCGCCATACATGGTTCCATCGGCATTCGCACCGTCCTGCAGGAATGGACACTGGTGAGGGCGCGTGGTGCGGATGTCCTGTCGGTGGTGTTTTGCGTTACTCTTTTGATTCTCGGCATGCGGGCAGTCGTGGCGGTGGTTTCATGAGCAGCTGGCATGGACATAAGGCTTTAATGTATGCATCTTGTATACACCGTCTCTCGGGGATCGGTCTCGCAATGTTCCTACCAGCGCATTTTCTTGTTCTGGGACTGGCGCTTAGCAATGAGGCGGCACTTGACGGCGCGCTTCGCTGGACCGACCAACCGTTGGTCAAGCTGGCCGAGGCCGGGCTGGTGTTTCTGCTCACTGTCCATGCCGTGGGCGGCATTCGGTTGCTGGTTCTGGAGAATCTGCCGTGGCGGGACGGGCAGAAGACCTTCGCAGCCTTGGCCGTTGGATGTTCGGCGCTGGTGACCTTCACATTTCTGTTGAGGGTGTTCTGACATGCTGACGGCGGAGCGCACGAAGACGGATGTTCTCATACTCGGAAGCGGTGGCGCCGGCCTGTTCGCCGCATTGCATGCCCATGACGCGGATCCGTCGCTGGACGTCACGATTGCCACCAAGGGGTTGCTTGGAAAATGCGGCTGCACCCGCATGGTGCAGGGTGGTTACAACGTCTCGATCCATCCCGGCGATTCCGTCGAGCGGCACTTCATGGACACGATCGAGGGTGGCAAGTGGCTGCCGGATCAGGATCTCGCCTGGACACTTTGCGAGACCGCAGTGGAGCGCATCCAGGAACTGGAAAACGAGATTGGCTGCTTCTTCGACCGCAATCCGGATGGCACCGTGCATGGAAAGGCGTTTGCCGGGCAGACATTCGACCGTACCGTGCACAAGGGCGACCTCACCGGTATCGAGATCATCAACCGGTTGATGGAACAGGTCTGGGCGCGTCCGATCAACCGGCTGGAGGAGCACAGGGCGATCGCGCTGGTCCCGGCGGCGGATGGGTCGCGTATTGCAGGCGTTCTGTTCATCGACATCCGCACCGGGCAATTCAGGTTTGTGCAGGCAAGAGCCGTTCTGCTGGCGACGGGCGGCGGTCCGACGATGTACCGTTACCACACACCGTCCGGCGACAAGTCGATGGACGGGCTGGCCATGGCCTTGCAGGCGGGGCTGGCGCTACGCGACATGGAGATGGTGCAGTTTCACCCGACCGGACTTCTGGCTGGAGCGGGAACGCGCATGACCGGCACGGTGCTCGAGGAGGGCCTGCGCGGTGCCGGCGGACATTTGCTCAATGGTGCGATGGAACGCTTTATGGAAGCGCAGGACCCCAAGGCCGAGCGTGCAACCCGGGACATTGTCAGCCGGTCGATCTACCGGGAGATGCAGGCTGGGCGGACAACACCGCATGGCGGTGTCTACATCAAGATGAGCCATCTCGGACCGGATGTGGTGGCGGAGAAGTTTAGGGGCATGGTGCAGCGCTGTGCCGACTGCGGATTTGACCTTGCCGGTGGACTGGTCGAAGTGGTGCCCACGGCGCACTATCTCATGGGAGGGGTGGAATGTGCCGTCGATACCTCAACGGACATGCATGGCCTGTTCGTGGCAGGCGAGGATGCCGGGGGCGTTCACGGTGCCAACCGGCTGGGCGGTAACGGCGTCGCCAATTCAACTGTGTTCGGAGGTATTGCTGGCGAGGTCATGGCAGAGTGGGTGTCGCAGGATGCAGATCACGCAGAGCCTGACGAGGACGCGATTGCCGGAAACATGGCAGACGCAATGGCGCCCTTTGCGCAAGAGGCAGGCGATCTTGACGGCTTGCGCGAACGCCTGCTCACCATCATGTGGGAAGATGCCGGTGTCATCCGCAACAGGGATGGCCTGGAACGTGCGCTGGAAGCTCTTGACACGCTGGAGCAGGATTTGTCAGCGACAGGCCTTCCGGTCATGGATCTGGCTTTCAACCTGACCTGGCATGACTGGCTGAACCTGAAGAGCCTGATTGCGGTCAGCAAGGTGATTGCCGCAGCAGCCCTGGCGCGCGAGAATTCACGCGGAGCGCATTACCGGGAGGACTTCCCCGATACCGGCACCCTGGAAACCTCCACCTTCACCAGTGTCCGGCAAGTAGACGGTGCACTGGACGTAACTGCCAAGCCGGTGAAGTTCACGCGCGTCAAACCGGGCCAGACCCTGCTGGACGATGTCGCACCGGCGGCGGAGTAAGGAGCAACAGACATGATCCCCATCGACAGTCTGGAAAAGACCGCACAGGAGCTCACCGCCAAGGCGGCGATCGAGATCCCGGACGACTACCTGACCGGGCTTCGCGCTGCTGCCGACACCGAAAAGGGCGATCTCTCCGCCTTCGTCATTCAGGCCATGCTGGAGAATTACGAGGCAGCGAAGGAAGACCGCCGGGCCATGTGCGCCGACACCGGCGTGCCGCGCTGGTACGTCAAGATCGGCAACGATGCGCGGATCGAGGGCGGTCCGGTGGCGCTCGAGGCAGCGTTGCGGCGCGCAACGGCCGATGCCACCAACGGCGTGCCGCTCAGGCCCAACCGGGTGCATCCCTTGTGGCGTACCGACCACAACAACAATTGCGGCATCAATGCACCTGAAATCGAGTATTCGTTCCATCCGGATGCCGACTGGATCGAACTGACGACGGTACACAAGGGTGGCCTGTTCGGGACCGACTACCGGATGCTGTTTCCCGGTGACGGGATCGACGGCATCAAGAAGTTCTATCTCGACACGCTGGTGGCGTTCGGCAAGCGCGGGCTTGCCTGCCAGCCGGCAATCGTCGGCATCGGGCTTGGCGGGTCGAAGGACACCTGCATGGTGCTCGGCAAGCAGGCAGCCTGCCTGCGCGTCGTCGGCAGCCGCAATCCGGACCCGAAGATCGCCGCACTGGAGGACGAGTTCAAGGAGCTGGGCAACTCCATCGGCATGGGCGCCATGGGCTTCATGGGCACGAACATGGTGGTCGATTGCAATATCGAGGTCGGCTACTGCCATACCGGCGGCATGCCGATGAGCGTGCACATGTTCTGCCTGTCGTCCAGGCGGGCATGTGCCAGGGTGCTGGACAGTGGAAAGGCCGAGTACAGGACCGACCCGCAATGGTTCACCGATTATTCCCGCAGGGAGGGTGTGGAATGGCTGACAGAGCAGCCGGCCTCAAGACAGTCCGTCTGAAGGCGCCGGTCACGGCAGACGATCTTGCCGGTCTGGAGATCGGCACGGTCGTCTATCTGGACGGGCGGGTCTTCACCGGCCGGGAAGGCGTTTACAAGAAGGCGGTGGAAGACGGCGCGGGGCTTCCGGTGAATCCATCGGAAATCGGCAACGTGAACTTTCATTGCTCGCCTGCCGCCGCGGCGCGTCCCGATGGCAACTACGAGATCGGTGCGGTGACGGCCACCGCGTCTTTCCGTTTTGCCAAGTGGCTGGACGAGTGGTTCGCCATGTCCGGGGTCAAGGTGATCATCGGCAAGGGCGGCATGCCTGCCGACGTCTATCGCGACAAGTTCGTACCCAACGGCGCGCTCTATCTGACGACGGTGGGCTATGGCACCGGCGCCTTGCTCGGCCGGGGTATCAGGCAGGTCGCCGGTGTGCACTGGCTGGAAGAGCTGGGCATTGCCCAGGCCATGTGGGTGTTCGATGTGGAGAATTTCGGACCCTTCCTGGTGGAAAGCGACCTTGCCGGCAACAGCCTGTTCGAGCGGGAAAACGCCAAGATCGCAAAGGGTCTCGGCAAGGTCTATGAGGGGATGAAGCCCGCCATCCTCAGACGTTTCGGGGAAACGGACGACAGGGAAGAGGAGCTGATCTAGGTGACACTGCGTGCTGCGGATGTGCTGGCCCGGCGCTTGTACGATGCCGGGTGCCGGCAGGCCTTTGGCGTGCCGGGCGGCGAGGTGCTTACCCTGCTCGATGCGCTGGAGAAGGCCGGAATCACGTTTTATCTGGCCAAGCATGAAAATGCCGCAGGCTTCATGGCGGAGGGCACATGGCATGCCACCGGCGCACCGGGCATTCTGCTGGCGACGGTGGGGCCCGGCATTACAAACGGCGTCAACGCCGTGGTCAACGCCGAGCAGGACAGGGTGCCGCTGATCGTCATCTCCGGGTGCATCGATCCGGACGATCAGGCGACCTACGTGCACCAGGTGCTGGACCAGCGCAAACTCCTGTCTTCGGTCTGCAAGGGCTCTTTCGAACTGTCTGCGGCGACCGCGGGCGTCGTGGCCGACAAGGCGGTGAACATCGCGCTCGACGGCCGCCCTGGCCCGGTCCATATCGACGTGCCGATCTCCGCGGCCGATGCTGCCGCGGAAGCCTATTCGTTTGTAAGGGCTGTAGTTGAACCTGTTGCACCTGCTGCAGGCAGCAAGATCTCGCAGGCCAGAGACTGGCTTGCCAAGGCCGAACGCCCGTTGCTGATTGCCGGCTACGACGCGGTCCTGGACGGCAGCACAGAGCAGGTCCGATCCTTTGCCAGGCAAACCGGCATACCGGTGCTCACTACCTACAAAGCCAAGGGTATCGTGCCGGAGAGCGATCCACAGGTGGCGGGTTGCTTTTCGCTGTCGCCGGTTTCCGACCGCCATATTCAACCGCTGGTCTCCAAGGCCGATACCATCGTGCTGGCGGGATACGATCCGATCGAGGTGCGTTCCGGCTGGCGCGATCCCTGGAACCCGGCACGCCAGCGGATCATCGAGTTTTCCACCGAGAGAAATCAACACTACGTCCACCATGCATCGGTCAGTTTTATCGGTCATGTGGGTGCCGGGCTGGATGTTCTTGGCGCAGGCTTGAAGATCGGCAAGGTGTGGCCGGACGGTGAACCCGGGGATGTTCGCGAAGCACTGTCGACGGCGTATGGCCAAGGCGACGACTGGGGACCTGCGGCTATCGTCGACGAGGTGCGCAAGGCAACACCCGAGGAGGCTGTCGTGACCATGGATACCGGCGCGCATCGGATCGTCGCATCGCAGGTCTGGCCGTGCTCCGAGCCGGAGACCTTGTTGCAGTCCGTCGGGCTTGCCTCCATGGGCTGCGGCGTACCGATGGCGGCTGCCGTGAAGATCGCCAGACCGGAGGCGCCGGTGCTGTGTTTCACCGGCGATGGCGGGCTGATGATGGCGCTTGGCGAACTTGGCACCTTGTCAGACTACAAACTGCCTGTCGTTATCGTCGTGTTCGTCGACCGGTCCCTGGCGCTCATCGAGATCAAGCAGCGCCAGCGGCAACTCACCAATGCAGGTGTCGATTTCGCCGGCGACTACGACTACGCCAAGATCGCGGAAAGCTTCGGTGGCACGGGCGTTGTTGTCTCCAGCCGGTCTGAGCTGAACGCAGCAGTATCGGACGGGTTCAGCCGTGACAGGTTCACTCTGGTGGCATGCGAATTTTCCCGCATGGCCTATGACGGGCGGCTTTGAGACCCCGGCCATGGCAAATTTGCAATTCCCTGTTTTTGTTGCATGTGCTTTATTTTTGCGACCAGTTCGAAAAGATCATGCAATCAACCGTAACGTGCCGGCATGGTCAGGATGCCTGGAAGGGCCCTGATCTGTGTTCGGAAATGCAAGATCAACGGAGGAGGATGCCAATCACCATCTGGGCGAGACATGCTCGGTATGATACGTTTTCAGCATAAATCAGGGAGGACAAACATGTTGAAAAAAGTGCTCAAATCATCAATTGCCGCCGCAGCCGTGCTTGCGATAGCAGCCGGAGCGACCACGGCCGATGCCGCCAAGTGTACCAATGACGTTTGGAAAAAGGTCATGGAGCGCGGTAAGATCGTGGTAGGCGTGAAAGCCGACTATAAGCCCTGGGGCTTCCGTGACGAAAGCGGCAAGATTGTCGGTATGGAAGCCGACATGGCGCAGGATGTGGCCAACGCCATGGGCGTCGATCTGGAACTGGTGGCGGTGCAATCGTCCAACCGCATGCAGTTCCTCGAACAGGGCAAGATCGACATGATGATCGCCACCATGTCCGACCGCAAGGACCGGCGCAAGATCGTCGGTATCACCCAGCCGAACTACTACACCTCAGGTACCAATATCATGTCGCCGAAGGCCGTCGGCATCAAGCAGTGGACGGACCTGAAGGATAAGCCGGTGTGTGGCAAGCAGGGTGCGTTCTACAACAAGGTCGTGGCCGAGCGGTATGGCGTGAACGTCGTCGCGTTCACCGGCAACGCGGAAGCCAAGCAGGCGCTTCGCGACAAGAAGTGTATCGCCTGGGTCTATGACGATTCCTCGATCATGTCGGATCTGTCGTCGGGCAACTACAATGACTATGAAATGCCGTTGAACAGCGAAGACGACAATCCCTGGGGCCTTGCCGTACCACTGGCCGAAAAGAACTGCGTGTTCGGTCAGTTCATGTCCGGCATGACCTACAACTGGCACCAGTCCGGCAGGCTGATCGAGCTGGAAAAGAAGTGGGGTATCCAGCCCACGGCCTATCTGAAGAAGCAGAATGAGCGCTTCTCGGACTGGCTGGCAGGCAAGTAGCCAGAACCTGATACTGCTCAAGGGGCGCCGCATGCATGGCGCCCCGCTTTTTCGGGGTACGGGGAATGCTTGAAGGGATACGAAGCTTCTTCAAGGAGCTGGCGGAAACGCATCCGAAATGGAACTTCATCTACATCTACGACCCGGTCCAAACGGAACGGGTGCTGGACGGATTGTGGATGACAATCCAGCTTTCGGTGTTCTGCGTCATCTTGAGCGTCATCATCGGCGTGGTCGGGGCCTGGTTGCAGGGTTCGCCGCATAGGTGGGTGCGCGCGATCGTGCAGGGCTATATCCAGTTCTTCCGCAACACACCGCCTTTGATCCAGCTTCTGTTCTTCTACTTCGCACTCGGCCAGTTTACACCGACGATCACGGCAGCGGACGGCTGGACCGTCGAACCGATCATTTCGAATGTCGGCTGGGCCATCATCTCGCTGTCATTCTTTGCAGGCGCGTTCAATGTCGAGATTTTCCGGGCCGGTATTGAAGCGGTTCCGGTGTCGACGCAGGAAGCCTCTGAATCGCTCGGCATGAGCCGGCTGCAGACCTATATCTACATCGTGCTGCCGCTGGCCTTCCGGGTCTCGTTGCCGGCGCTCAACAACAATCTGGTCAACCTGGTCAAGACGACGACGCAGGCCATCGTGATCGCAGTGCCGGAACTGCTCTACCAGCTGGTCAGCATGTATAACGACTATTCGACCGCGCAAAACGCCTGCATGGTCTTGATGTTCGTCGTTTACATCACGCTGGTCGGCATTCTGGTGCTCGGCATGAACCGCTGGGAGCGGGCCATGCGCATTCCGGGCTACGGGACCTGAGCGCCATGAAGAGGATACGTTCGATACCCGGCCTTGACGCCACTTCGAATTCGGACCTGGCGGTTCTTAAGCCGTTCCGCGCGCGGGCGGCGGGCGAAGCGGACGACCTGTTGTTCAGCCGCTGGATCGCGGCCACCCCGGGCTGGATCTTTGCCGTGATGGCAGCGGTTGTGGTTGCCTGGCCGGTTGCCGCCTATGCCCAGTCGACCTACACGATGGGTCAGGCCGTCGATGCCTTGTGGAAGTGGTTGCCGTTCCTGGTCGGCAGCGGCTTCCTGCTCAACATCCTGATCAGCTTCCTGACCATGGCGATCGGTACGATCACCGGTGTGGTCCTCGGTCTGTGGCAGATCTCGCCACATCCCTGGTTGCGGAAATTCTCCTGGGCGGTGACCCAGACGTTCCGTAACTCGCCCTGGCTGGTGCTGTTGTTCATCGTCATGCTGGCGTTTCCGTTCGAGATCAATCTGGGCTTTACTGTGATCTTGATTCCGGACTGGGTTAAGGCGGTGTTCGGGCTGTCGCTGCCGGTCATGGCGAATATCTCCGAAGTGGTTCGGGGCGCCATCCAGTCGGTGCCGTCCGGCCAGTGGGAGGCGGCTGAGTCACTCGCCTATTCGCGCCAGCAGACCCTGTGGCGGATCATCCTGCCGCAGTGCTTCAAGCGGATGATCCCGCCATGGATGAACTGGTACGCCATTCTCACCATGGCGACGCCTCTGGTCTCGCTGCTCGGCGTCGAGGAGATCGTCACGCTGTCACGGCAGGCCATGGAGGCGGAAGACAACCATCCCGAATTGCTGGTGCCGTTCTATGGCTTCTGCCTGGTGATCTTCTTTGCCTATTGTTACCCGATCGCCCGGTTCACGATCTCGCTCGAAAAACGCTTTGCCGTAAAACTGTGAAGGTAGTTGTCATGGCTGCAAATGGATGGACCCCCGACCAACCGATCGTCTCGATCAGGGACGTGCACAAATCGTTCGGCGAACTGGAAGTTCTGAAAGGGGTATCGCTGGATGTCATGAAGGGCGAGGTGATCTGTATCATCGGGCCGTCTGGCTCCGGAAAGTCGACGCTGATCCGCTGCGTCAATGCGCTGAACGACATCCAGGCCGGTTCGATCACCGTGGAAGGCCAGGAGGTGCACGATCCCAACCTGAACAAGCTGGAGCTCAGAAAGAAGGTCGGCATGGTGTTCCAGCAGTACAACCTGTTTCCGCACAAGACGGCGATCGAGAACGTCATGATGGCGCCGGTGCTGGTGCTGAAGGAACCAAAGGCAGATGTGGAAACCCGGGCCAGGGCACTGATCAAGAAGGTGCGGCTGGAGGGCAAGGAGGATAGCTACCCAGGCGAGCTGTCGGGCGGCCAGCAGCAGCGTGTGGCCATCGCCCGGTCATTGGCGATGCAGCCGGATGTCATGTTGTTCGACGAGGTGACGGCAGCACTTGATCCGGAGACCGTAAAAGAAGTGCTGGTGACCATCAAGGAACTGGCGCAGGACGGCATGACCTGCATTCTGGTGACGCACGAGATGGGCTTTGCCCGGGAAGTGGCCGATCACATCTACTTCACCGACCGCGGGGTGATCGTCGAACATGGCCCACCGGCGACCTTCTTCAAGGAGGCAAAGGACCCGCGCACCAAGGAATTCCTCAGCCAGATTCTCTAACCCCGTTCGGCAACTGCAGGCGTCACGGAACGCTGTTTTCTTACACGACATGTGGTATAGGAGCTGGCGTCTGGTGCGATTCACGATTTGACTGAATCGACATGAGCCTAAACGTGAACAGTTCTGGACTGATAGCCTTGTCGCGCACCGGCCCCGTAGCTCAGCAGGATAGAGCATCAGATTCCTAATCTGAGGGTCGCAGGTTCGAATCCTGCCGGGGTCGCCAACTTTCAAAGGGTCCATACCGGTGACATGGTTTACATTTGATACCGGAGACATGGTTTACACCTGTTCCGGGGCGAATGGGTTTTTAGCCGGTTCTACACGATCCTCCTTGTTGTCGAAGAAGCCGAGATCGTAGTTGAGGAAAGACACCAGCCAAATGGCGTCCTCGACTTCTCTTATGCCGAGAATTTGGCCTGCGAAGACCTGACTGAGATTGATCTTTCGCTTGCCGATACAGATGCGGCCACAGCGTGTGACCCGCACGGTTCAGTCATGGAAGGGATATTCCGGTTCAGGCGGCGGCTGGTAGACACGCACCGAAGGTGTATAGAGATCACCTGGGTAGGCGCCACCGAGCGCTTGGTGCGGGCGCTGGTTATTGTAAACCTCGATGAAGCGGTCGAAGACCTCCTGTTGCTGCAGGAAGTTGAAGGCAGGTGGTTTGGCTGTCTCCTGCTTCAGGGTCCGGTGCATGCGCTCGTGGCGGCCGTTCTGCTGCGGGCATCCCGGCTTGATGCGCTCGATGGCTATGCCAAGCCTGAGC
>JANQIR010000221.1 GCA_028282065.1 Aestuariivirgaceae bacterium | reverse complement strand
ATGGCGAAGGTCCGGAAGAGCTTTTCGCGGTTGAAGATGCGCTTCAGGCTCCAATGGCCGCCGCGCCGGTTCAGTTCGCGCAGGATGAGACCGAAACCGAGCAGCGCGGCGATCACCTCCGCCAGTAGTGTGCCCAGACCCACACCCTCCGCGGCCATGCCGAAACCGAGCACGAAGACAGCATCCAGCACCATGTTGGTGATGTTGAGCACCAGCTGAATGGCGAACGCCGTCGGCGTTGCTCCCATGCCGATGAACCAGCCGAGCATGGCGTAGTTCGCAAGCGCAAAGGGCGCCGACCATATGCGGATCTGGAAATACTTGGCCGCCTCGCTCTCGACGGCTTCTGAACCCTGCATCAGCGAAAAGGCCAGATGCTCGATCGGTTTCGACAGGGCAATCAGCAACAGCCCGATGATCCCGGCGATCAGCAACGCCCGGCCCAGCACATCTCGCAGCTCGTCCTTGTCGCCCGCCCCGAAAGCCTGGGCCGTCAACCCTCCGGTTCCCATGCGCAGGAAGCCGAAGCCCCAATAGACAAAGCTGAAAATCAGCGCGCCCACAGCGATGGCGCCGATATAATGCGCGTCCGGCAGTTGTCCGATCACCGCCGTGTCGACCAGTCCGATCAGCGGCTCGGAGACGTTCGACGCCATGATCGGCAGGGCAATCGCCAGCACCCGGCGATTGTTCACGTCAATCGCGGTCTGTGGCCGGGTGGCGAACCGTGTCCTGCGGGAGTATCGCACTACGGAATGGGCCTGAAGAGGGAGTTGCTATAAGCCTAATGGGTGTATGGTCCTACTATGACGACGCTGATTTCGGAAGCTGAATCTGGACCGGTTGCCGGGGGCTTGCCGCCACGCTTCGTGGACTGGTTTGAAGCCCGCGGCTGGCGTCCGCGCGTCCACCAGATGGAGGTGCTTGCCCATGCCGTTGCCGGGCGGTCCGCCTTGCTGATCGCCCCGACCGGTGGCGGCAAGACCCTGGCCGGATTTCTCCCGAGTCTGGTGGAATTGGCAGAACGGCGATCCGGCGGCCTGCACACGCTCTATGTGTCGCCCCTGAAGGCGCTGGCGGTCGATATTGCCCGCAACCTTGAGGCGCCGATCTCCGAGATGGGACTGGACATCACGGTCGAAACGCGTACCGGCGACACGCCTGCCTCCAAACGCCGGCGTCAGCGTGAACACCCGCCGGATATCCTGATCACCACGCCGGAACAGATCGCTCTTCTGATCGCCCAGGATGGCGTGGAGCGCTGGTTTGCCGACCTCCGGTTCGTCGTGCTCGACGAACTGCATGCGCTTGTGACGTCGAAGCGTGGCGTGCTCTTGTCCCTGGGCCTGGCACGTCTGCAGCGCCTTGCGCCGAAGGTCTGCCGGATCGGCCTGTCCGCGACGGTGGCGGACCCGGACGCCTTGCGCGCATGGCTGGTTCCGCAATCCCTGTCTGAGCACGGCCGGATGGCCGAACTGGTCACGGGAACAGCCGGGGCGGAGCCCCATATCGAGATTCTCAAGTCCCAGGAAAGATTGCCCTGGTCGGGGCATTCGGCCCGCTATGCCATTGGCGAGATGTATGAGCGGATCAAACAGGCAAAGATGGCGCTCATCTTCGTCAATACCCGCTCGCAGGCCGAAGTGATCTTCCAGGAACTGTGGTCGGCCAACGAGGATGCCCTGCCGATCGCCCTGCACCATGGTTCTCTGGATGTGGCCCAGCGCCGCAAGGTCGAAGCCGCCATGGCGGCGGGAAATCTGAGGGCGGTGGTCTGCACGTCGACGCTGGATCTCGGCATTGATTGGGGAGATGTCGACCTTGTGCTGAATGTCGGTGCGCCGAAAGGTTCAAGCCGTATATTGCAGCGTATAGGCCGCGCCAACCACCGGCTCGATGAACCGTCGCAGGCCGTGCTGGTGCCGGCGAACCGCTTTGAAGTGCTCGAATGCGAGGCGGCCCGTGCCGCGGCCTCGGCCGGTGAACAGGACACCGAGGCTCCGGTGGAGATCAAGCTCGACGTCCTCGCGCAACATGTTCTTGGTACAGCCTGTGCCGGACCGTTCGATGCAGAGGCGCTGTATGATGAAGTGGTGAGCGCCTGGCCGTACCGCATGCTGGACTGGGAGACCTTCGAGCGCACCGTGGACTTCGTCGCCACCGGCGGCTACGCGCTGAAGACCTACGAGCGCTATGCCAAGCTCAAACGCCGCCAGGACGGCCGCTTCCGCCTGGCGCACCCGAGACTCGCCCAACAGTATCGTTTGAATATCGGCACAATCGTCGAAGCCGAGATGCTGAAAGTCCGCCTGGTCAGTCCGAAGCGCCGGAGCAGCCGTGGCATTCTGGGCACCGGCGGGCGCGTGCTTGGCGAGATCGAGGAGTATTTCATCGAACAGCTCTCACCCGGCGATACCTTTTTGTTCGCCGGCCAGATCCTGAGATTCGAGGGTTTGAGCGAACTGGATGCCCTGGTCAGCCGGACCCATACAACAGAACCGATGATCCCGTCCTATCAGGGCGGTAAGTTTCCGCTGTCCACCTATCTTGCCCACCGGGTGCGCACCATGCTCGCCAATCCAAAGGACTGGAACAGTTTGCCCGATCAGGTGCGCGACTGGCTGTCCGTGCAACGCTGGAAATCGGTCCTGCCGCGCGCCGACCAGATGCTCGTGGAGACGTTCCCCCGGGGCAACAAGCATTACATGGTCTGTTACCCGTTCGACGGACGCCTGGCGCACCAGACGCTTGGAATGCTCCTGACCCGGCGGCTGGAGCGCTTCGGCGCGCAGCCCATGGGTTTCGTTGCCAATGACTATGCATTGAGTGTGTGGGCATTGCGGGACCTGTCGCTGTGGATCGAGGGCGGCAAGCTGGATCTCGGTGAACTGTTCAGCGAGGACATGCTGGGCGACGATCTCGATGCCTGGCTTGCCGAATCCAACCTGATGAAGCGCACGTTCCGCACCTGCGCCATCATTGCCGGCCTGATCGAACGCCGCTGGCCGGGTCAGGACAAGACCGGCCGTCAGATGACCGTTTCCTCCGATCTCATCTATGATGTACTGCGCAGCCACGAACCTGAACACGTTTTGTTGCGCGCTGCCTGGGACGATGCGGCTGCCGGCCTGATTGACGTTGCCCGGTTGGGGCAGCTCTTAAGGCGCATAAACGGCCGGATCGTTCACCGTGCGTTGGATGCGGTTTCTCCACTGGGGGTACCTGTGATGCTTGAGATTGGCCGCGAACCGGTTTATGGCGGAGCAGATGAAGCCCTTCTCGCCGAAGCCGCAGACGACCTCATCGACGACGCCATGCGGCTCGTCTGACCGTCCGGTGATCCGGCTGTGCGGTGTAGAATTGCACCCGGATCTGAGCGGCGCGCTGTTCGTTCCCGACTACAATGCGCTGCTGGTTGCGGACCTGCACTTCGAGAAGGGCTCGTCCCATGCCCACCGCGGCGTGCATCTTCCGCCCTACGACACCCGCTCGACCGTCGCGGTTCTTGAGCTGCTGATTGACCAATACCGGCCGGATCGCCTGGTCTCGCTCGGCGACAGCTTTCACGACCAAACGGCGGGAGACAGAATTGACGCTTCTGACCTGACGCGTATCCGCGCGCTCAGCGAGCGGACGGATACGGTATGGCTGACCGGCAATCATGACCCTGTACTGCCCGCTGAGATCGGCGGCGCCGTCGCGCAGGAAATAGCACTTGGTCCGCTCACCCTGACACATATCCCTGCCGCAGGCGCGCAAGGACAGATCGCCGGTCACCTGCATCCGGTTGCCACCATCGTCCGGCGGGGCCGAAAGGTCCGCCGCAAGTGTTTTGCCGGCAATTCCGGACGGCTGATTATGCCAGCGCTTGGTGCCTATACAGGCGGCTTGAGCGTGTGGGCGGAACCGTTTGCGGAATTATTTGCAGACGGCAAGTTCACCGCGTGGATGCTCGGCCGCGACCGGATCCACAAGGTCGCCTCAGAAAACTTGCGACGTAGGTAGAGCGGTTCACGGTTTGATTGTCGCGGTTCCCAGTCCACTTGCACTCTCAACCATCCGATACGGTAGCCTTGGGGCAGTTGGGAAGGGGGCGTGGGATGGAACAGCGTATGCTCTAAAGATCTCGGACGTGTTAGGACTGCACCCGCGATGCTTCCTTGCCAAAATCCGCAGGATCGAACTCGTAACGCCTGGAACAAAACTCGCAGGTTGCAACAATCAGGCCGTCTTCCGTCATATCCTGGCGCTCTTCATCGGAGAAGCCGGCGATGACCGCTTCCACAGCCTCACGCGAGCAGGTGCAATGCCGCTCAATGCCTGTGGACGGAAAAGCGATCACGCCGTCTTCATGAAACAGCCGGTAGAGAAGCCGTTCGGGCGCCAGCGTGGGATCGAGTAATTCGTGGTCCTCGACGCTCTGGTGCAGGAAGCGTGCTTTCACCCAATCGTCCGGCTCGCCGCCGGTCCCCTCCAGATCGGCTGACGGGTCCTCGGCATCCGGCACAAATGGCACGATACCGCCTTCCTCCGGCAGATGCTGGATCATGATGGCGCCGGCACGCCAGTTTTCAGCAGCGTCGTCGCCGCGTCCCATCAGGGGGCCGCTCGACAGCCGGACCTGCGTCGGGATTTGCTCGGACTGCTGGAAGTAGTTGTGGGCGGCATCCGACAGCGTACCCTCGCCCAGCGATACGATGCCCTGGTATCGTTCCGTATCGCGGCCCTGGTCTATGGTCATGGCCAGGTGGCCCTTACCGATCAGGTCCGCTTCGGTCACCTCGCCAGAAGCTTCCATTTGTTCGACACGGGCGCGGTCGAAATGTGCATAGCCGCGCACCAGTCCCGGTGTTGTGAAGTCCGCCACCAGCATGTCGACCGGGCCGTCTGACCGGGTCTGTAAAATGAACTTACCGTCGAATTTCAACGACGCGCCGAGCATTGCGGTCAGTGCGACCGCTTTGGCCAAAAGAGCTGAAACCGGTGCCGGATAGGCGTGCTGATGCACAATCGTATCGACAACGGCTCCCAACCGGACGATGCGTCCGCGCACGCCAAGCGGCTTGACGGCAAACGGCAGGACCAGGTTGTCGCCAGCAGGTTCACTGCCGGTGGTATCGCTCAAGGACGCGCTCACGTTTTGTATTCCTGTTGTAGACGGCCGGACCACCCTCCGGGCTGTCGGTCGCGGAGATTATCGGCTATCCCGGTGGTCGGAAAGACACCAGGCCAGAACGCCTTTCTGGATGTGGAGACGGTTCTCCGCTTCGTCAAATACCACCGATTGCGGCCCGTCGATGACCTCTGCCGTGACCTCTTCTTCGCGATGCGCCGGAAGACAGTGCATGAAAAGGGCGTCCGGTTTCGCCTTGCTCATCAGTTCCGCATTCACCTGATAGGGTTTTAACATGTTGTGCTTTGTGCCCTGTCCCTCTTCGTGGATCGAGATCCATACGTCGGTGACCACGCAGTCGGCGCCGGACACCGCGCTGGCGGCATCGTCCGTGACCGTCAGTTTGCAGCCCTGACTCTCTGCCCAGTCCAGCACACCCTGCTCAGGATGCAGGGCCTGCGGTCCCGCCACGCGAAGCTCAAACCCGAAACGCGCGGCCGCGTGGATCCAGGACGTCGTGACGTTGTTGCCGTCGCCAACCCAGGTGATCACCTGCGATGCGAGATCCCCCCGTCTTTCCTGGAGGGTCAAAAGGTCTGCCATCACCTGGCAGGGATGAGAGAAATCCGTCAGTCCGTTGATGACCGGAACGGTTGCGTGCTCGGCCAGCTCGGTAAGCTTGTTGTGACCAAATGTGCGGATCATGATGGCATCGACAAACCGCGACAGGACGCGCGCCGTATCGGCGATTGTTTCGCCACGGCCGATCTGCAATTCGCTTGAGGACAGCATAAGGCTGCTGCCGCCGAGCTGACGCATGGCCACGTCGAACGATACCCGGGTTCGGGTTGACGGCTTCTCGAAAATCATCGCCAACACCTTGCCGTCCAATGGGCTGCCGGGCTCAACTATACCTTTGGCCTGGCCGTCACGGTCTGTTTTCATCTGCAGGCTGTCGGCCAGAATGTCGGTCAGCGTTGCCGTATCAAAGTCGGCGATATCTATGAAATGTCTGGGCATTGTTCATCCGCTCGCGGCATTTTCCGTCGCATCGCTGGAAAGACTCTGGCAGGCCTTGTCGATCCGCGAGATTGCATCGTCGATCTGCTCGCTATTGACGATCAGTGGAGGCAGCAGCCGCACGACATTGTCGCCTGCCGCAATTGTCAACAGCTTCTGTTTCAGACACGCCTGCAACAGCTCGGTATTGGCAATCCGGCATTTGATGCCGATCATCAGACCGCTGCCGCGCACGTCTTCTATGATCTTGGGGTGCTCGTCCTTCAGGCGTGCCAGCTTCTGCTGCAACAGCAGTGCTTTGTCCCGGACGGCTTCAAGAAAGCCATCTTCGAGCATGACGTCGAGCACAGCATTGCCGCACGCCATGGCAAGCGGATTTCCGCCGTAGGTCGAACCGTGTGTGCCTGCCGTCATGCCTTGTGCCGCCTCGCTGGTGGCCAGACAGGCGCCGAGAGGGAAACCGCCGCCGATGGCCTTGGCAACAGCCATGATGTCCGGTGCGATTCCGGCCCATTCGTGGGCAAAGAGCTTACCTGTGCGCCCCATGCCACACTGAATTTCATCGAACAGCAGCAAAATGCCGTGTTCGTCGGCAAGTTCGCGCAGACCCCTAAGGCACTTTGCCGGCACCGGCCGGATGCCGCCTTCGCCCTGCACAGGTTCGATCAGGATTGCGGCTGTTTGGTCGCCGATCACCGCCTTGACCGCATCGTGATCGGCAAACGGTACCTGGTCGAAGCCTTCAACCTTCGGGCCGAAGCCTTCCAGATACTTCTCCTGGCCGCCGGCTGCGATGGTCGCCAAGGTCCGGCCGTGGAACGCGCCCTCGAATGTAATGATCCTGTAGCGGTCCTTATCGCCACGGGCATAGTGGTATTTGCGGGCCATCTTGATCATGCATTCCATGGCTTCCGCGCCGGAGTTGGTGAAGAACACCGTGTCCGCAAATGACGCGCCGGTCAGTCTTTCGGCCAGCTGCTGGCCGGCCGGGATCTGGTACAGATTTGAAGTGTGCCAGATTTTCTGCGCCTGTTCCGTCAGCGCCTCCACCAGGTGTGGGTGGGCATGTCCAAGACTGTTCACCGCGATGCCGGCGCCAAAGTCCAGATAGGCCTCGCCATCGCTGGTATAAGCAACGGCGCCTTCGCCGCGTTCGAACGCCATGTTCACTCTGGCATAGGTCGGCAGCAGGGGGCTGATCATGGGCCGGTCTTCCTGTTGATACTGGTTTGCTTGGCGTGCCGGCAGTGCTGCCCGGCAGGTGCAGAAAACCAAAACGCCACCTCTGCGGTGGCGCGTCATCATCTCAGGCCCGTTATATTGAGTATGCTCTTCCCGGTCAATGAAACCTGGGGAAGAACGCCATAAGGCGCTTGCCAAGTTCGGGTCCTGGGGCACATGAGTCAAAAGGGCGCATGGACCTGCGTGAACGTGGCAGATTAACCTTTGATTAACCATAAACATTGCGATCGGTTTCGGGAATCTGGGGAAAACCCGCACAGAAAACGAGGCAGATTCTTGCAGTTGAATCCCTGTATATAGTAGTCTGCTAAAAGTGAACTACGAGATGTAGGGCCTTCAGTTAGTCGCTGGCAGTAACACGACCAAAGCATTGGGCTTTGGCGAACGACGTAGGATTCGGGGTAGCAATGCAAGAACAACCAAATGCAGCCGGCAAATTGCCGTGGACGGACGATCGGGTCGAGCTTCTCAAGAAACTCTGGGGTGAAGGTTTAAGCGCCAGTCAGATTGCGGCGCGCCTGGCCGGCGGTGTAACCCGCAATGCGGTGATCGGAAAGGTCCATCGCCTCGGTCTGTCCGGCCGTGCCACGGTCTCAAGGCCATCCGCACCCCGGCCGCGCAAACCACGCCAGCCGGCCCACCCCGGTCAGACCACCAGCTATCCGACAGCCGGTGCAACAGCGCTCAAACCACAAACCCGTCCTGTTCCCACACCGCGGCCCGATCCTGCACCTGAGCCCATCCGGTTGGCGGATATTCCCAAGGGAGAGCGGGTTAACATCCTGATGCTGACCGACAAGACCTGCCGCTGGCCGATTGGCGACCCGGGAACGGAGGACTTCTGCTTTTGTGGTCATACGCCAAGGCCTGGCATGCCCTACTGTGAGTCTCATGCGCAGTTGGCGTATCAGCCGTTGCAGGACCGCAGGCGGCAGAAGCGGGCGGTCAACCAGTAGAGCGATCTGCGGCTTGATTGAAGCGGCACCGGTACAAGGACGAAACACGCCTGACCCTTAAACTCTCACGGACGAGGGGCTGAAAAGCCCGGCCCAGGCACCCAAATGGCAGCAGGGCCGGGCGTTTCTTGTGCCGGGGGGTGTGCGGCACTACCGTGCGCTTTCGCGCAGGCGCCGCCGGGCCGCACGATCCTTCAGCACCACCGACGCATTGACACTGAGCGGCAGGCGGGATGCCCAGGCAACTTCGTCGCGTGTCACGCCGATATCGTTCAGGGTCATGTCCTCGAAATCTGAAAGGTTGCGCACTTGCCGGCGCGCCTGCCAGTTGTGGATCAATCGCGGTAGCGACCAGCGGCCATCCGCCTGCCCCATAAGCTCCTCACGGGCGGCTACATATTGCGTCATGACAGTCATCTCCTGTTTGCAAAAGCCAGGCTGGCTCTTGCATTGCGGCCGCACAGACGCGGCGGTTCGGTGCGTGATGATTGCAATATGGGACCGCTTGATTAATCAGTCCAACGAATATATTTTATAAAATCCATCAACAATGGTGATGTATGGCAGGCCATGATACCCAATCTTGATGTCGATCTGCTGAAGACCTTCATATCAATCGCCGAGCAGGGCAGTTTCACGCGTGCTGCGGAGGAAGTTCATAAGACGCAATCTGCCGTTTCGATGCAAATGAAGCGGCTGGAAGACCTCCTCACTCGCCAACTGTTTGTCCGTAACGGCCGGCAAAACCGACTTACCGCGGATGGCGAGCGGCTGCTCGACTACGCCCGGCGCATGGTCCGCTTGAACGATGAAGCCGTAACAGCCTTTTCAAGGCCAGAACTTACAGGGATTGTCAGACTTGGCACGCCGGACGACTATGCAGACCGGATTCTACCGGAAGTTCTGGCCCGGTTTTCGCGAACCCACCCCCTGGTGCAGGTTGATGTGGAATGTCTGCCAAGTCAGATTCTGATCGCCAGGACAAGAGCTCGGGACCTTGATCTGTCTGTCGTCAGTTGCTCCGTGGGCTCGACGGAGGCCGCCATCATCCGCCAGGAACCCCTGATTTGGGTCACGTCGCTGCGCCATAGCACGCATGAGCAGGACACTTTACCGCTTGCCCTGTCTCAGGTCGGATGCGACTGGCGCAACATGGTGATCAACGCATTGGAAGCCATGGGCCGCCGCTACCGGATTGCCTATGCGAGTTCGAATTCCAATGCGGTCAATGCGGCGGTTCTTTCAGGGTTGGCGGTTGGTGCTATTCCGCGTGTGACCGTCCGTCCGGGTATGCGCGAACTGCTGCCTGAAGAGGGCTTTCCGGTTCTGGGTGAGTTCAGCATCGGAATGGTGCGCGCCGAGGAAAATCCCTCAAGTGCCGTGGATGCCCTTGCCAAACACATTGCCGACAGTATGGGCTCCTGCACCTTTGCGCCGCAGATGATCGCCGCAGAGTAGGGCCTGCGTGAGCCTCCACGGACCCTAAAACGCGTAGTCCCGGAATACGCGTGAGATGTCACCGTGCCAGGCACCGTTGTAGAGTTCGAGCAGCTCATCGGCGCGTGTCTGTCCTCCTTCGGCGATTTCGAACAGCACGTCGAGGAACTGCGCCTCCGTGCGTCCGCGGCAACCCAGTTGACGCCTTGTCTCAAGTGCATCGCGTGA
>JANQIR010000017.1 GCA_028282065.1 Aestuariivirgaceae bacterium | reverse complement strand
CACGGCTTCAACGCAATGGTGAGCCAGCCTCCTGGTACTGGTGATTTCCGCACGGGACCCAGCCCCTTTAAGAGTGCTTTTCAGGTGGTGCGGCTTCCGGGGTGTATATAGGTCCAAGAATTGCAGCCATCAAGTTGCTGTGCTTAAGAAATTTGCCGAAAGGGCTGCTTTTGGCCGACCGCGGGACGGATTTGCAAATGCTACAGCTTGACGGATTGAAGGTGTATTCAGGCTACCTCGATGAAGGTCGGCAACGCGATCTGCTTGACCTGTTGCGGGAAATTGTACGTCAGGCGCCGTTGTTCACACCGGTCATGCCGAAGACCGGAAAACCATTTTCCGTTCGCATGACCAATATGGGCAGCCTCGGCTGGGTGTCGGACCGCTCGGGCTACCGGTATCAGCCATGCCACCCGCAAACCGGCACCGCCTGGCCAGCCATCCCTTCCGGTATCCTGAAGATCTGGCGTGATGTTGCCGGCTATCCGCATGACCCGGAGGCCTGCCTTTTGAACCACTACCGATCAGGCGCAAGAATGGGCCTGCATCGCGATGCCGATGAAGAAGACGTCGACGCGCCGGTCGTTTCGATCTCACTTGGCTGTACGGGGCTGTTCCGGATCGGCGGCCTGCAGCGCAAGGACCCGACACGGTCGTTCCGGCTTGCCTCTGGCGACGTCATGGTCATGGGCGGCGCATCCCGCCTTTGCTATCACGGAATCGACCGCATCGTGCCCGGCAGTTCGACGCTGCTGGACAATGACGGCCGGATCAATCTGACACTCAGGCGGGTGCGGCTTCCTGGGGCGCCGGTGTGATCCATCCGACCGGTGCACCGGATTTGTCGAGAATGATGGCGATCCGGCCAACTTGCGGCACATCGAACGGCTCGCGTAGCACCTGACCTCCAGCGGTGGCGACCTTTGCCACGCGGGCATCGATATCGTCGACCTGGATATACGAGAACCAGTGCGGCGGCGTTTCAGGTGGCGCGATACCTTCCAGATCCATAATGCCGCCAACCGGTTTGCCGTCGGAAACGGCGACCCAGTAAGTGCCGTTCTCCATCGGGAAGGCATCAAAGCTCCATCCCAGCGTTTCGGCATAAAATCCCTTGGCCCCATCGACGTCACGCGTCATCAGTTCGTTCCAGTGAAACATACCGTGGTGCATTTGCATGGGCTTCCCCCTCATTTCAGGTCATGGTTCGAACGTAACGGTTCGCAATGACCGGCTAGAGCATGTTCCCGAAAAGTGTGTGCGGTTTTCGGATAAGAACATGCTCAATATCAAAGAGATAGAGCATTTTTAGTGGCTCGGTTTTCACAAAAAATGCTCTAGTGTCTAAGAAACACCCCCCGCATGCCATCATGCGGGGGGCTGAAATCACTCAAGGTCGTGTTCGTTCAACCTGGCATACCGTTCATCTTGGCGTTGTTCTGAGCGGCGCGCTTGGACGAAAAGCCTTCCGAAGATCTGCCGACCTGGCGTCCGTTGCTGGCAAACTGGCGCCAGCGATGCTCGCCGCGCTTGTCCGTGTAAAACTCCCACTTGTCGTCCGACCCGTCTCGGTTGGCGTTCTTTTCACAGTCCGAGCGCTTGTTGTAGCCCTCCGAAGCGGCGCCGATGATCCGTCCGTTTGACGAATATTTCCGCCAGCGCCACTCACCCTTCTTGTCCTGATAATACTCGGTCTTGCCGTCGGCCATGAATTGTCCTCCCGATTGCTAAGCAATGCCGGTGATTGACCTCTCTCACCGGTAAACTGAAAAGATCCCCTCGCCATTCAATCCATTAAAGAGAATTACAGGTTTGTCCAGACTTGAAGACTTGACAGGTCGAAATAACATAAGTCTTGGGGTAAGATTCCGGTTCAAATGCAAATTCAAGGCAGCTGTCGGCTCAGTTGGCTGTCGGGTCGGCGGCGGTTTTCTTGCCGTCACCGGGTGCGGCCTTTGAAACGCCGACCAGAGCGGGGCGTAGCACACGCTCGCCGATCATATAGCCGGTCTGCACCACTTCCTTGATCGTTCCCGGTTCGGCATCGGCATCGGGAACTTCGAACATGGCCTGATGCACATTCGGATTGAACTTCTCGCCCTTCGGATCAATCTGGCGGATACCGTGGCGCTCGAATGTATTGATCAGTTCGCGCCGTGTGACTTCGACACCGCTGACGATGTTCTTGACGGCTTCACCTGCGTCCTTGAGCTGGTCTTCCGGCATGCTGTCGAGTGCCCGGTTGAGATTGTCGGCCACGCTGAGAAGGTCCCGGGCGAAATTTGTGGCCGCATAGAGGGTGGCTTCCGCCTTTTCGCGCTCCAGGCGCCGGCGGATGTTTTCAACCTCCGCCAAAGCCCGCAAGGCGCGGTCCTTCAATTCGGCATTTTCGGCTTGCAGCAGTTCGTACGGATCGGGTTCGGCCTGCACGGCTTCAGTCAATTCGTGTTCACTCAACCCGTCGGTTTCACCGTCCGGCTGCCCGTTTGGTTTCAACTCGTCCGCAACCTGCTGTTCCGGCGTGGTGTTGCCGTCTCCAGTCATCAAAGTCCTCACGATCGTCATTTGTCAGCCAGGCGGGCAGAAGCCGGCGCCCGGGGGCCCGTGGATGCTTGCGCTGCATATCAGTCTTTCTTGCAGAAAATCAAGACACCAGGCGGCCGATAACCTGCGCCGTATAGTCAACCATGGGAATGATACGCGCGTAGTTGATGCGGGTCGGCCCGATCACACCCAGCACACCGACAATATTGTCTTGTTCATCCCGGAATGGCGAAACAACGACCGACGATCCGGACATGGAGAACAGATTGCTTTCCGAACCGATAAAGATCCGCACGCCCTCTCCGTCCTCGGCCAGGCCCAACAGCCTGATCAGTTCGCGCTTGTTCTCAAGATCATCGAACAGCTGGCGGATCCGCTCCAAATCTTCCAAGGCTGTCGTATCCTCGATGAGATTGGCCTGGCCACGCACGATCAGATTTCGTTCAGCGCTCTCAGCTGGTCCCGACCAGACAGCCAAACCGGCAGAGACCACGCGGGCGGCTACATCGTCCAGTTCCCGCTCCAGCAGATCCACCTCCTCATCCACGAACTTGCGGACATCGGAGAGCTGGCGGCCCTGAAACCGCGCATTGAGATAGTTGGAAGCTCGGGTGAGCGTGGACAGGGGCATGCCCGGCGGTACATCTATGACGCGGTTTTCAACCGTGCCGTCCTCACCCACCAGAACCACCAGCGCCTGGCTCGCGCCGAGATTGACGAATTCGATGTGCCGCAGCTTGACGCTGAGTTTCGGCGCCAGGACAACGCCTGCGCAGTGCGACAGGCCGGAGAGAACATTCGAGGCCTGCGCGAGCACATCCTCCACTCGCTGCGCCTGGTCGACCCGGTCGATCTGATTGTCGATTTCACGGCGCTGATCGGTGGTCAGGCCACCGCCTTCCATGAGTGCATCGACAAAAAACCGCAAGCCGAGTTGTGTCGGCATACGGCCCGCGCTGGTGTGCGGTGCGTAGATCAATCCGGACTCTTCGAGATCCGCCATGATGTTGCGCACAGACGCCGGCGACAGATTAACCGGCAAGGCGCGCGAGATCGTCCGCGACCCAACCGGAATGCCGGACTCAAGATATGTTTCAACCAGGCTGTTGAATATTTCGCGAGAGCGCTGGTCGAGCGCCGTCAGCCCGGAAACCTTGTTTGCCATTTTTCATGTCTCCCGGCAGCCCCAGGGTCCTGACCCTTGAAAACCGCCAACTACATGGAATCTATGGAGCCTGGGGCTTTGCGTCAATCGCGCCGTTGCGTGCGCCGTGTGTTCCCTATAGGAGGTTGGCCGATATATTTACACGCCTGCCATGGAGTAGATGCCCCAATGAGACCATCCCAGCGCGCCCCACAAGACATCCGACAGGTTACACTGGAACCGGGGGTGTCAAAGCACGCCGAAGGGTCCTGCCTGGTGAAGTTCGGTGACACACATGTTCTGTGCACGGCATCTTTGGAAGACCGCGTGCCGCCATGGTTGCGGGGTCTTGGCCGGGGCTGGGTCACTGCGGAATACGGCATGCTGCCGAGGTCGACGGGTGAACGTATGCGCCGGGAAGCAAATGCCGGCAAGCAATCGGGACGCACGCTGGAAATCCAGCGGCTGATCGGACGTTCGATGCGGGCCGTGGTTGACCTCGAAAAGCTCGGCGAACGTCAGATCACCATCGATTGTGATGTGCTGCAGGCAGATGGCGGCACACGAACCGCCGCCATTACCGGCGGCTGGGTGGCGCTTCAGCAATGCGTTGGCTGGATGCTGGCGCGCGAGATGTTCGAAACCTCGCCGGTCACCGACCAGGTCGCCGCCATTTCCTGTGGTATCTATGCCGGGGAGCCCGTCTGCGATCTCGACTATGCCGAAGACAGCGAGGCGGAAACGGACGCCAATTTCGTCATGACCGGCTCCGGCGGTATTGTCGAGATTCAGGGCACAGCGGAAGGCAAGCCGTTCACCAGCGACGAGTTCAATCGGCTGATGGAGCTTGCAAGAGCCGGTATCGTACAGCTTCTGGAGTTGCAGAAGGAGGTGGGCGCGGCATGAGGCAGGTCGCATGAAACCTGGTGCTATTCTCGAGACGGCGCTTTACGTCACCGATCTCGACGCGGCCCGGGCGTTCTATTCCGGCGTACTCGGCCTTGATGAATATTCTGCAAGCCCGCCACGCCAGATCTTCTATACGTGCGGCAATCAGATGCTCTTGCTGTTCAACGCTGATGAAACGGTGAAGCCGCCGCGCGATGCGTCCCTGCCGGTGCCGCCGCATGGTGCACATGGGCCTGGGCATGTGTGTTTCCGGGCAGGTCCCGACGAAATCGATCGCTGGCGTATGCGGCTCATGGACCACGGCATTGAAATCGAGGCCGACTTCACCTGGCCGGGCGGCGGCCGGTCGATCTATTTCCGCGACCCGTCCGGCAACAGCCTGGAGTTTGCCGAACCAGCACTTTGGGGACTGAACTGATGGCCAGATTGCAAACCGGACAAAAGCTCGTCGTGGCAAGCCACAATGCCGGCAAGGTGCGCGAAATTAACGACCTTGTGCAACCCTTTGGCGTTGAGGCCGTTTCCGCCGGCGAACTGAACCTGCCGGAACCGGAGGAAACCGGTCAGACCTTCGCCGAGAACGCCATCCTGAAAGCCCGATCCGCCGCAGACGCCTCCGGGCTGCCCGCGTTGGCAGATGATTCCGGCCTGTGCGTCGATGCGCTGGCTGGAGCCCCTGGCATCTATTCGGCACGCTGGGCCGGTCCGTCGAAGGACTTCGCGCTCGCCATGCGCAATCTGGAAGAGAAGCTGCAGGCAGATGGCGCGACCGCGCCCGATACCCGGAAGGCGCATTTCTTCTGTGCGCTGTGCATCGCCTGGCCGGATGGTGGCGATACGGTCTATGAGGGCCGGGTCGATGGCACACTGGTATGGCCACCGCGCGGTGACAGAGGTTTCGGGTATGACCCGGTCTTTGTCGCCGATGGCGAGACTATCACTTTCGGTGAAATGGATCCTGGCCGCAAACATGCCATGTCGCATCGGGCAATGGCCTTTGCCAAGCTGGTCGAAGATCTGTTTGACGGATGACGGGCGGTACGACCGATACCACCAGCCTTGAGGATGCCGGTTTCGGTATCTACGTGCACTGGCCGTTCTGCCTGGCCAAGTGTCCCTATTGTGATTTCAATTCGCATGTCCGCCACGCGCCGGTCGATCAGGTGACGTTTGCTGACGCCTTGTGCCGGGAACTCGACCATATGGCAGGTATGACCGTGGGGTATAAGGTCTCAAGCGTCTTCTTTGGCGGCGGCACGCCTTCTTTGATGGCGCCTGACACAGTCGCTCGCATCCTCGACACGATTACCAAGCGCTGGACGGTAGCCGCTGATACTGAAATCACCCTTGAAGCCAACCCGACCAGTGCCGAGGCGGAGAATTTCCGCGGATACCGGTCCGCTGGTGTCAACCGGGTCTCAGTCGGCGTTCAGGCCTTGTGCGATCAGGACCTGAAGGCGCTGGGCCGGCAGCACACAGCCGACGAGGCGCTGCAGGCCTTCAGGACGGCTGCCAGTGTCTTTCCGCGCACCTCGTTCGATCTGATCTATGCCCGGCCCGGGCAAACCGTGGCTGACTGGCGCGACGAGCTTTCCCGCGCGTTGGCTGAGCAGCAGGGGCACATGTCGCTTTATCAGCTGACCATCGAACCGGGCACCCCATTTGCGGACCTGCATGACCGCGGCCGGCTGCAGGTGCCACGCGATGACCTGGCTGCGGATCTGTTCGATGTCACACAGGAACTGACGGACAAGGCAGGATTGCCGGCCTATGAAGTGTCCAATCATGCAAGGCCCGGCCAGGAATCCCGGCACAATCTGATCTATTGGCGTTATGGCCTGTATGCCGGGGTTGGACCGGGTGCACACTCGCGTCTGCTGGACGAGGATGGCCGGAGAGTAGCCATGTCCGGCGAACGGCACCCTGAGACTTGGCGCGATCGTGTGACACGGCACGGACACGGTATCGTGGAGCGGTCGCACATCGATACGTCACAACAGGCGGATGAGTATCTGGTGATGGGGATGCGGGTTTCAGACGGCATCGATCTGAAGCGCTACGAGCGGATTGGTGGCACACCAATCGATCCGGTCCGGATAAAAACGCTTGTGGGTGACGGCCTGATCCGCGAGTTGCCCGGCAATCGCATCGCCGCAACCCGTTCGGGAATGAAGGTTCTCAATGCGGTGATCGGGGCGTTGAGCGGATAGGCCGGAATTCTCTTCGGGTGCTACAACAAACCGATTTTGCCAAGCGCCGGCAGTTTCACCGCCAGATCGTCCGGGTCGATGCCGATGGTGGCGCCAAGGACGTGCAATTCCAGGCCTTCTCGCAGGGAAAGTCCTGCGCCCGCCAGCCCCCAAAGCGACACCTGCCAGCCGGTACCGGATGGCATATTGGCAAAGGCCAGACCCGGCTTGATGAAGTCCTTGCCGATGCCGGTCGGCAGCATCTCCGCGCCCAGTTCCGGCACCGAACGCAAAACATGCGCAACGAACGTGTTCGAGTTCGGGCCTGGCCAGACGTGGTATGAGCCGTAACGTTGCCATTGATAACTGGCGACGGCCTGCTCCACCTTTCCGATCAACGCGTCGGCCTGTGCTCCGCGCAACTCGTGCACGATCTGCGGCGGGTTGGAATACCATCGGGCATCGGGCGCATAATTGTTCAACCTGACCGGTCTGCCCCAACCGACCACCTCGTATCGGTCATAGTGTAACGAGCCCTGTCGTTTGACGACAATCCAGTGGTGAACGGCGAAGATCCCCTTCCAGCGGCCGGATCGGGCGGCATAGATGCGGATCATGGCAGGTCGGTCGGTGCGTGGGTCCGGAATGGTGTGGCTTGACGACCAGTCAGCCGAGTTCCAGCCGGACGGCCAGCCCTTGGCGTAAGACCACGCGCTGCCGGCCGCGACCGGCAGAATGATCAACACCAGAACGAACCACCATAGCTTTTTCAGCAACCAGCTCATGGTTGCAGATTATCAGCAAATCCGACGGCTTTGAGGCACATTGACGTGACCCGGCCGGAACGGCGTCAACCGCGAAGCACGCCGCCGGTCGCCTTGGAGACCTGCTGCACCACCTTTGCGGCGACCGCGTCGATTTCTTCGTCCGTCAAAGTCCGCTCACGCGGCTGCAAGGTCACCTCGATGGCCAGCGATTTTTTGCCCTCGCCGATGCTGGCGCCGGTGAACAGGTCGAACACCGAGACATCGGTGATCAGCGCCTTGTCTGCCCCCTTTGCGGCACGAATCACTTTGTCGGCGGCCACATCGTTATCGAGCACAAAAGCGAAATCGCGCGTCACGGCCATCAGATCGGACGCGTCGAACGGTGCTTTGGCGGCAGATGTCTTGCGCCGGTCGGGGATCCGGTTGAGCACAACCTCGAATGCGACCAGCGGCCCCTTGACGTCCAGCCGGTTCAGGATGCGCGGATGGATTTCACCGAACCAGCCGAGCTGGTTCTTCGGGCCAAGCTGGATGGTGCCCGACCGGCCCGGATGGAACCACCCGGGCGCGCCCTGCACCACCTGCAGGCTCTGAACCGGTGCACCAGCGGCCTCCAGGGTGGCCAGCGCATCGGCTTTGGCACCGAAGGCGTGGACCGCCCTGGACGCCTGTTCCCAATGGCGCGACCCCGTGTTGCCCCGCCGGATACCGGCGGCATTCAAGGTTTCGTCTTCCGGGGCCCGGCCGGCATAGGCCTGGCCCACTTCGAAGAGCCGGACATCAGCAAAGCCGCGGTCCATGTTTCGCCCCGCCGCCGTAATCAGGTTGGCCAGCAAGGACGGGCGCATGTCGGTCAGCTCGGAGGAAATCGCATTGGCGAGCTTCAGATCAGCCGATCCGCCGCCGAACAATACGGCATGCTCTTCAGGCTGGAACGACCAGGTTACCGCTTCGTTCAGTCCGCGCCCGGCAAGCTCACGGCGGGCCGCCAGCATGCGTCGTTGAAGCGTGTTCAGAACCGGACGGGCGACAGCATAGTCCCGGCTCATCGCAGCAGGCGGAATGGTATCCAGCCCGACAATTCGGCAAACCTCTTCGACCAGGTCCGCCTCGCCATGCACATCCGGACGCCAGGACGGCACTGAGCACTCAAAACCGTCGCCGGTCTCAGTGACTTCAAAGCCAAGCGCGCTCAGAATGCGCTTTTGCTCATCGGCAGGCACATCAATGCCACCAAGGTCCTTCACGCGCGTCGTGCGCAGTGTGTAGCTGCGTTCGTTCACGGGTGCCCGGCCGGCGACAATAAGATCAGAGGCCTCGCCGCCACACAAATCTAGGATCAGCCGCGTTGCCAGTTCCGCGCCGGGCTCGACAAACAGCGGGTCGACGCCGCGTTCGAAGCGGTAGCGCGCATCCGATAGAATACCCAGCTTGCGCCCGGTTGTGGCGGTGCGGATCGGATCGAAATAGGCCGCTTCGAGAAACACATCGGTGGTGTCCTCGGTGCAACCGGATAGTTCGCCGCCCATGATGCCGCCAATCGCTTCGGGACCGGCGTCATCGGCGATCATGGTCATGCTGTCGTCGAACTCGTACTCCTTGCCGTCCAGCGCCAGAAGGGTTTCGCCGGGTTCGGCCAGCCGGGCGCAGATATTGCCGGTGACCTTCTTGGCGTCGAACACGTGCAGCGGACGTCCGTGGCTGTAGGTCACATAGTTGGTGATATCGACCAGGATGGAAATCGGGCGCAGGCCAATGGCCCGCAACCGCTTCTGCAGCCAGTCCGGCGAAGGACCGTTGCTCACGCCCCGGAAGTATCGGCCTACGAACATCGGGCACGGGCTTGTATCGCCGTCGAATTTCAGGCTGTCATCGATCGGCGACTTGAACGTCCCCTGCACCGGTTCAACCACCCGTGGCTTCAGTTTACCGATACCGCGGGCGGCCAGATCGCGTGCAACGCCATAGACACCCAATGCATCCGGCCGGTTGGGCGTGATAGCGATGTCGATAACCGGGTCGTCCAGCCCCAGGGCTTCGGCCGCCGGGGTCCCAATGGCGAACTCGCCGGGAAGACCGATAATGCCGTCATGCTCTTCGGAGATCATCAACTCGCGTTCGGAACACAGCATGCCAGCGGACTCGACACCGCGGATGGAGCCCACCTGCAAATCGACGCCGGTGCCTGGAATATGCGTGCCGGGTGCCGCGAAGATACCAGTCATGCCGGTTCGGGCATTGGGCGCGCCGCACACGACCTGCACCAGACCGTCTTCGGTTTCCACATCGCAGACCCGCAAGCGGTCAGCATTGGGGTGCTGGCGGGCTTCCTTGACCTTGGCGACTTTGAAGGGCTTCAACGCTTCGCCGGGGTTTTCGACGCTTTCGACCTCCAGGCCGATTCCGGTGAGCGCCTCGGCGATTTCATCGACCGAGGCATCCGTCTCCAGATAGTCCTTCAACCATGACAGGGTGAACTTCATGACAGGCCTCCTGCCAGGGTCGGCACTTGCAGAGCCCTGAAGCCATAGTGCTTCAGCCAGCGCAGATCGCCGTCAAAGTAACCGCGCAGGTCAGGGATGCCGTATTTCAGCGTGGCGATCCGGTCCAGCCCCATGCCAAAGGCGAAACCCTGATACTTGTCCGGATCAAGGCCGCCGGCGCGAATGACATTGGGGTGCACCATGCCGGACCCGAGAATCTCCATCCAGTTCTCGCCGATGCCGAAGGTCAGCTTGCCGTCTTCCTCGTGATAGCGGATGTCGACCTCCATGGACGGCTCCGTGAACGGGAAATGCGACGCGCGGAAACGCATCTCCACGGTCTCGACCTCGAAGAACGCCTTGCAGAACTCTTCAAGACACCATTTCAGGTGACCCATATGGGTGTGCTCATCAATCACCAGTCCCTCAATCTGATGGAACATCGGCGTGTGCGTTTTGTCCCAGTCGGACCGGAACGTTCTTCCCGGCGCGATGATGCGGATCGGAGGCTCCATCGCTTCCATCGACCGGATCTGGACCGGCGAGGTATGGGTGCGCAGCACCATGCGCGAGCCGTCTTCGCCTGGATTGAGATAAAACGTGTCGTGCTCCTGGCGGGCAGGGTGCTCGTCGGGAATGTTCAGCGCACCGAAATTGTACCAGTCGGTCTCGATATGCGGGCCCTCGGCAACGGCGAATCCGAGATCGCCGAAGATCTGCACGACTTCTTCCCATACCTGGCTGACCGGATGAACCGAACCTGCCGCTTCGGGTGCCGCCGGCAGGGTGACATCGACGAATTCGGTCGCCAGCCGGTTCTCCAACTCTGCTTCACGCAAGTCCTGCTGGCGCGCCTGGATGGCACTTGCAACCTTGTCTTTGAGGGCATTGAGCGCCTGTCCGGCAGATTTGCGGTCCTCCGGGCCCATTTTGCCCAAATCCTTCATGCGGCCGGAGATCGTGCCCTTCTTGCCCAGGGCGGAAACCCGGACGGCCTCCAGCGCGGCATCGTCAGCGGCATCTTGCACGGATGCCAGGAGGCTTGTTTCGAGTTCGTTCAAATCACTCATCGCGATAGTGTCTCAATTGGAGCCATGGTCAGACATGAAAATGCCGGGCGCACCGGCT
>JANQIR010000122.1 GCA_028282065.1 Aestuariivirgaceae bacterium | reverse complement strand
GAAGAGGCGGCGCGGGACCTTCACTCCACGAACAACTTTCCTGAGTTTACGGGACGGATATGCCCGGCGCCGTGTGAGGAGGCCTGCACGCTGAACCTTGAAAACGATCCGGTCACGATCAAGACCATCGAGTGCGCGATCATCGACAAGGCCTGGGAAAACGGCTGGGTGAGGCCGCAGCCCGCCAAGGTGAAAACCGGTAAGAGAATTGCCATTGTCGGATCCGGCGCGGCGGGCCTTGCGTGTGCCCAGCAACTGGCACGGGCCGGCCACGAACCGCATGTGTTCGAGCGGGAAGCCAAGGCGGGCGGACTGTTGCGCTACGGCATACCGGATTTCAAGATGGAAAAGCACTATATCGACCGCCGGGTCGATCAGATGCGCTCGGAGGGCGTGCATTTCCATTTCAAGACGAACATAGGTGTCGACCGGCCGTTGGAATCGCTGGTCGCTGCTTATGATGCGGTCTTGCTGGCCGGCGGAGCGGAACGGCCGCGTGACCCGGCATTGCCGGGCATGGATCTGGAAGGCTGCCACTATGCCATGCCGTTCCTCGTTCAGCAGAACAAGCGTCTTGGCGAGGAATATATCGGCAATGAAGCTGAACTTACTGCGAAACAGAAGCACGTCGTGGTGATCGGTGGTGGCGATACGGCATCGGACTGCATCGGCACATCGATCCGGCAAGGCGCCCTGTCAGTGACGCAGCTTGATATCCGCCCGGTCCCGCCGGAGCGTGAGGACAAGCTGCTTGTCTGGCCCTATTGGCCCACCAAATTCCGCACATCTTCCAGCCAGGCAGAAGGTGCTGAGCGGGAGTTTTCCTGCGCGACCTTGGAGATCGTCGGTGAGAAGGGTCATGTTAGCGCTGTCAGATGCGCCCGGGTGGACGAAAAGCGCGAACCGCTGCCTGGAACGGAGTTCGATATCGAGGCGCAGCTTGTGCTGATTGCCATCGGGTTTGCCGGGCCGCGGGAGGAAGGTGCGCTGGAAGAAATCGCGTTTGAGCGGGACAGCCGCAGCAATGTGAAGGCAAATACCGACGACTACAAAACGTCGGTCGAAAAGGTTTTCGCGGCCGGTGATCTGCGGCGCGGGCAATCGTTGACCGTATGGGCGATCCGTGAGGGCCGTCAGGCGGCGCGGTCGATCGACGAGTATCTCATGGGATCGTCGGAACTGCCGCGGTAACGCTCTAATTTTGCGGCCAGCTGAAGTCGTCGATGCGACCCTTTCGGCTTTGCGGCCAATCTCCGGTCGAAAACAGGATGGCGGCATTGCTGTCGGCGGGAGCGGAGCGCTGCAAGTTCTTCAACACCGCGCTATCCCTTGGCTGGTTGCCGGCGGAAACTGACGCGGTAATCTGTGCGGCTTGTGCGTCTGCAGAAGGAAGCTCGGTGGGATCAACGGTCACGTCCGAATTGTCGGCCGCCGCCAGGCCGAAGATTGGCAGATTTCCAATGTTGGCTGCCTTTGACGGCCGGTCGGGCTCCAAGAGACCGTCAGCGACTTTGATGTCCGTGCGGATCCGTTCCAGGAACAGCGAGGCCAGCTTGTCATTGCCGGGTTTGATGAAACGTATGCCATTGCGCGTGCGCAGTCTGCGGAAACGGCCGCTGACGTCAAACCCATTGAGCGAAAATGTGCCGTCATTGTTGGAGAATGCCGGGCGGGTCTCGATGAACCGGATGCCAGCCTTGTCGGCTTCAGCGCGCTGGATCTGCGAGATCAACTTGAGAGCTTGGTCCTGGGCCGGGTTTGCGACGGGTGGCAGCCCCGCCCAATAGACTGGAATGTCGCGTGCCTTGAACAGCTTGATGATGCTTGTGACCCTGCGGCCATATTCCTCGCGCCACTCGTCCGTGCCGAACTGAAGGACACGGCCATCCATGACCAGTTCGCGGACATCGTTGAGGCCGATCATGAAGATGGCGATGTCGATCGTATTGCGCTCCAGAATCTTTGACAGGGCCGACGGCCAGTCATACAGCCGTTCGCGAACCAGACCGGAGCCGGATTTGAGACGGCCCTGGAGCGCAAATCTGGGATCTGCCTGCAATAGTCGGTTACTGCCGGCCCAGATGCCGCCTGCCCAGTCATCGCCCAAAATGAACAGCTGATAAGTCGACCGGGACGTTCCCAGGTATCCTTGAGCCTGTACTGGCCCGAGTGTTGCCCAGCCCGTTGCCAGCATGGATATCATAGCGGCCGTCAAAACCGCCAGCGGCCAGCAGGCCCTGCTTTTGAGCGAGAACAGCAGCTTGTTCATTGTTGTCCGTGATGCTCTATTTTCCCTGGCGCATCCGCCGCAGCAAAGCGGGCGTGACGTAACCATCCTGGGGAACGCCTATGCTCTTTTGATAGGCCAGGATTGCGGCAAGAGTTTTGCCGTGAAAGAAGCCGGTGATACTGCCCTTGTAAAGGCCCCGGTCAGCCAGGTGTTTCTGGACCTCCCGCTTCTCGCTGCGTTTCAACGGACGTTCGTCGGTGGGCCACTTGCCAAGCACGGCCGTTCGGCCCTTGATGCGGTCAGCCAGATGGGTCACCGCCATCACATATGACACGGAGTGATTGTAGGCGTAGACCGCATCGAAGTTCTGGGTGACCAGGAAGGCGGGGCCACGTTGGCCGGCCGGCATGATGACCCAACTCTTCGCCGTGCGATTGCCGAATCTCTGGCTGTTTCTGGGGCGAATGCCCATCTTGGCCCATTCTGCCACGGGACGGGCATGCTCCCGGCCGATCAGGTGGCGATTGAAGCGTTCCGGCAAGCGTATGGCCCATCCCCATGGACGATCCATTCTCCAGCCTGACTTGGAGAGATAGTTGGCGGTGGATGCAAGTGCGTCCTGCCGGGAATTCCAGATGTCGCGTTTGCCGTCTCCGGTCCAGTCGACCGCCATCGACAGGTAGGTGGTCGGAATGAACTGGGTGTGACCCATGGCGCCTGCCCACGATCCCAACATGCCTTTGCGGTCGATGTCGCCGGCCTCCAGGATCTTCAACGCGGCCAGGAGTTGAGATCTGCCGAAATCCTTGCGCCGGCCTTGCGCGCCAAGCGTCGCCAGCGAGCGGATGACGTACATCGAGCCCTTGTTCTGGCCGAAATTGCTTTCAAGACCCCAGATCGAGACGATAACCTCCCGGTTGACACCGAAACGCTTTTCGATCCGGGAGAGGTCGGTTTTGACCTCCTTGAGCTTCTTACGGCCGTTCTGGACTCTGATTTCGTTGATGCCGCGTTCGACGTATTTCCAGATCGGAATGGTGAATTCCGGCTGCTTGTTCAGCAGGCGTATGACCCTTGGGTCGGGGGTTACGCCGCGAAATGCCTCATTGAACGTTCGCCGCGAAACGCCGTTGCGCTTGGCCTTTGGCCACATATCGGCAACGAACTGCTTGAAACCGGCCTTACGGTCGACTTTGGCGGCGGCCGTCTGCTCGAAATCCGCCTTGCCTGCATATGTGGGTAGTGCCAAAGCAGGCAGCGTCAGCGCTGTTAATGCGACCCGCCATAGGCAGCGGGACGATAGGCGCGTTGCCGCTGCCTCGGAGCTGGAATTTGTAGCCATACCGATCGCCTGTGATTGTCCACGCCAGTGTGTTTATCAGACGCGTGGTGACTTCGCCATGGCCCTCGCTGTCGAAACGTCAGGCTCAGGCGGCGTGATTGCGCCGGGTGAGCTTGTCTTCCCAGGACAGCGCCGTTTCCACAATTGTGCCGAGATCATCGTGGCGCGGGCTCCAGCCCAGTGCCTTGCGGATCAGGTCCGCTCCGGCGACGAGGGCAGGGGGGTCGCCGGCCCGGCGTGGTGCGTCGCGGGCATCGACCTCCCGCCCGGAAGCCTTCTTCACGGCGTCGATGACCTGCAGGACGGAATGGCCGGTGCCGTATCCGCAATTGAAGACACTGCTGGGGCCGCCATCACGCAAGAAACCCAATGCGTCCATGTGTGCGGCAATCAGATCGCTGACGTGAATATAGTCGCGAATACAGGTGCCGTCCGGCGTGTCGTAATCCCTGCCGAAAACCATCATATGGTCGCGCTGTCCAAGTGCGGTCTGGCTGGCGACCTTGATCAGGTGGGTGGCGTGCGGTGTCGACTGTCCGGCGCGGCCCTTGGGGTCGGCACCGGCGACGTTAAAATAGCGTAGCGCGATGTAGCGGAAATCGTGCGCAATGGATGCATCCCGCAGCATCCACTCGGTCATCAGTTTTGAGCTGCCATATGGATTGATCGGCTGCAAATCGCTGTCTTCGACGACCTGGCCGCTTTCGGGGATCCCGTAGACGGCGGCGGTCGATGAAAAGATGAACCGGCCCACGCCACCCTTGATGCAGGCCTCGATCAGCGTGCGGGATTTAACCGTGTTGTTGTGATAGTAGCCTAGCGGGTCTGCCACAGAGTCGGGCACGACGATGGATCCGGCGAAATGCACAACCGCATCGAACCCGTGCTGCGCGATCAGTTTGTTGAGCAGGTCCTGATCGCCGATGTCGCCGCGTACAAGCTCTGCGCCCGGCGCCACCGCCCAGTCAAAGCCGGTCGACAGGTTGTCGAGAACCACCACATCCTCGCCGCGGTCGACGAGTTCCAGAACCATGTGGCTGCCGATATATCCGGCGCCTCCGGTAACCAGCACAGTCATGTTTCGGTCTCCAACGATTGCCTTCCTCAAGGTTTGTGTTAAATCCTTTGCGCGAAATTGCCAACAAACCATTTGCCCCAACCGCCTCGGCCAGGCCGCCGCGCCAGGGCAAACAAGTGCACGAAGAAGAGGCATCCATTGGCGAAAAGGATCAAAAAGGCGGTGTTTCCGGTCGCCGGACTGGGCACCCGTTTCCTTCCGGCCACCAAAGCGGTGCCGAAGGAGATGCTCACGGTGGTTGACAGGCCGGTCATCCAGATGGCGGTCGATGAGGCCCGCGAGGCAGGCATTGAGCATTTCGTGTTCGTGACCGGACGTAACAAATCGGTGATCGAGGATCATTTCGACAAGCAGTTCGAGCTGGAAGAAACGCTCAAGGCGCGCGGAAAGTCGGCCGAGTTGAATGCGCTCAAGCAGGACTTGCCACAGGCGGGCCAGACCAGCTTTACACGCCAGCAGGAACCGTTGGGTCTTGGCCATGCGGTCTGGTGCGCGCGCGAGATCGTTGGCCGCGAGCCGTTCGCACTGCTGTTACCGGACATGCTGATGCAGGGTAGGCCTGGCTGCCTGAAGCAGATGATGGATATTTATGACGATTGCGGCGGCAACGTCATGGCTGTCGAGGAGGTGCCGCGCGACCAGGTGCATCGTTATGGCGTGGTCGGCACGGATGGGTCGGGCAAGCGGGCGTTTTCCATAACCGGCATGGTCGAGAAGCCGGCGGCTGAAGATGCGCCATCCAACCTGATCATCTCGGGACGCTATATTCTGCAGCCGGAAATCTTCGACAAACTGGAGAAACAGGATCCAGGCTCCGGCGGTGAAATTCAATTGACCGATGCAATGATCCAACTGCTTGCCGACCAGCCGTTTCGCGGCCTGGTTTTCGACGGAACAACCTATGACTGCGGTGATAAGATCGGTTTCCTGTCCGCCAATATCGCCTATGGCCTGGCGCATCCCGACCTTGGCGGACCGTTCCGCGCCGCCTTAAAGGACATCATCGAAAAAGCCGGGGGGCTGGAGTGAAGCCCTGGCGCGTATCGGCAATCAAAGCCTGAAGCGGAATCCGGCACGGGCGCGGTGTTCCGTGTAACCGCTGCCCGGCGTCCAGCTGTGCAGATGTTCGAACTCATAACCGGCGACCAGCTCAAGCCCGCGTTTTATATAATACGACAGTGAGATGTCTGCCTCGAAAGTCAGGTCGTCTTCTCCGGTGCCGACATAGTCCTCGAACTCGATTTCACCCTCGATATTGACGGCAAGGTTGTCCCGCAGGAAGTGCCGCACGCCGAGATCGCCGGTATATTCGCGTACGCCGGAAATACCGGTGCGCTCGGTTTCTTCAAGGCCGAACCCGGCACCGAAAATGACGGTGGTAAGCGGTGTTGGCCGCCAGGTCATGTTGATGTCAGGACCGAACCCATCGACCGTATCAAGGGTGGCGTCCTCATAGTCCCGCAGTGCGTATTTGATACCGGCCTGACCGCTCCAGATCGGTGACAGCTCGGTCTCGATCCCCACTGTTAGTTCGATGCCAAACGAGTCACGCCTCAATCCGTTGCGGTCGACCTCTTCATCCCGGATGCGGGGGGAGACTTCGAAATCTATGAACGGCTGTACGGCATTTGTATGCTCGTAGGCTAGGCGCAACCCGGTCGTCACTTCGATGTAGTTGCGATCGGAGTTATTCTCCGTACCGCCGCCTACAAGGTCGACGTCACTAAACAGGAAACGGCCGACGCCGGCGGATATCGTTGGTGTGATCCGGGCGAATTGGTGTGCCAATGCGATGCCGCCTCCGAAGCTCTGGTCGACCCGGTCGGAGGTGGCAGCGTTCGGGACGTCGCTTGACGAGGCCGAAGACTGGGAAATCGAATAGAATGCCGAAAGGTCAAGCGTGGTTGTGCGGCGGATATCGATGCGCAAGCCGGTTTGCGCACTGGCGTCAATGTCGTTGAAGTCGGAATTGTCGAGGAACAGGGTGAATTCACCTTCGCCATCGAATGTGAAAGCATGTCTTGCCCAGTCGCTCTCGATGCGCAGTTCAGGTGTGAGTCTTAGTCCGAAATCGTCGATCTTGCCGCGCAGCGCCTGGTTGATGTTGTCGGAATAAACACCGTTGACCTCCAGTCCGGGGCGGATGATCATATAGCCGGAGCGAATTCCGAGCGGTTCAAAGGGTGTGTCCGTGACCGTGCGGCGTACCCGGCGTGTTCGTCTTTGCGTGCGGCCGGGAGGGTCCGGCCAGCGTGATAGCGCCATCGTGGAGCGGCGCTGATCAGGATTTGTGAACGGGTCGGTGGTCTGGGGTGGTTCGATCCTGCCGGTGCCACTGTTCGGTTGACGGCGTCCGGCCGCGGAGTTGCCGGGTTGTGTGTTGGTCCCGGGGCGTGAGGCCGCTGAGCGTGTGCCGGTTGCGGTATTGCCGGCGGACAGGCCGAATCCGTCGTCGTTTCCGTTGGTGCTGTAGCCTGGGATTCCGAAGCTTTCCCGCAAAGGCGAGTTGCTTTGTGCAAATACCGACTGGCCGGTCCCGCAGACGGCGGCCAGAAATGTAAGGCACATGACAAAATGGCCGCGACTCATATTGGGGCCCAGACTCTAAAACTCGTTTGTCGTCAGAGACTTCGATGGTGTTTGACGTTGGCACAAGACTAGGCCCGGTATGGTTAACATGTGGTGTATGTCATGTGTCGCATTCGGACAGGCAAACCAGGCCTACAAACGCTTTGCGGTTTGGCGGTACGCGGAGTAGGGTCTTGCACCATGGCAAAGCCTGAACTGATACTTAGTGAGAGCGATGCGGGCCGGCGCGCGGCCTGGCTGGGATCCGCAAAGCGTGCGTTGGCGGTGGAGCATGCCGGAATGCAGGCGCTGGCCGATGCTCTCGATGGCGGGCTTGGTGAACAGGTGGCGGACGCCGTGCACGTCATTGGAAACGCGCAAGGCAGGGTCATCTTGTCCGGCGTCGGAAAGAGCGGACATATTGCCCGGAAAATTGCTGCGACCATGGCGTCGACAGGAACGCCGGCAATTTTCGTTCATGCAACGGAAGCCAGTCACGGCGATCTGGGTATGATCACGAAACAGGACGTGATTTTCGTCCTGTCCAATTCCGGGGAGACGACGGAACTGAAAGACCTGCTCGTCTATTCGAAACGGTTTTCCGTGCCACTGATTGCCATGACCGGAAATGCCGCCAGCACGCTCGGTGATGCCGCCGATGTTGTCCTGTGCCTGCCGACGGCCGATGAAGCGTGCCCAATCGGGTTGGCGCCGACAACCTCCACCACGTTGCAACTGGCGCTCGGAGATGCGTTGGCCGTCACTCTTCTGGATGACAAGGGGTTTACCGCATCGGACTTTCATTCTTTCCACCCGGGGGGGCGGCTGGGCGCGGCGCTGGTGCTGGTGGGCGAAATCATGCATGGCGAAGAGCGTTTGCCGCTGGCGGGATCGAACACCGTCATGTCGGATGCCCTGCTTGTCATGAGCGAGAAGGGGTTCGGGTGTGTTGGGGTGATCGACGAGACGGGACGTCTGGCGGGGGTCGTGACAGATGGCGACCTGCGTCGTCACATGAGCCCGGATCTGCTGGAGAAGACGGCCGGCGATATCATGACGCCGTCGCCGAAGACCATTGGACCTGATGCTATCGCGTCAGCGGCGCTGGACATGCTGGATGGCAAGATCACCGCTTTGTTCGTGGTGGAAGGCAACAGGCCGGTCGGCATTGTCCATGTACATGACCTGTTGCGAATTGGCGTTAAGTAGCCTGCCCGGCCTCCGTGGAGGCGGCTTCAACCTGCAGGACCTGACCTTCGACACCGGTGACTTTGACCTGTGTGCCAGCCCGAAGATCCGGGCCGCGGACGTCCCACAGCGTATCGTCGATACTCAGCTTGCCGCGGCCGCTGACAATATCTTTCTGCAGCAGATATGTCTGTCCCACATAGTTGTAGACGCGCCGGTTGAGGTTCGGCTGGTCCGTCACGATGTCCTGACGCCTGCGGACGAACGGCCGGCCGGCCACCAGCAGTATGAGCGACAGCGCGCCGAACAGCGTCACTTCAATGTGCCATGACATATCGAACAGGAATGAATCAATAACGCCGACGCAAAGAGCTGCAAGTCCAAGCCAGATCAAGAACACACCCGGCGCCAGGAGTTCACCGATTAATAAAAGAACGCCGATGATCCACCAGGTCCAGGGACCAAGCATGGCGATGTATTCGTCCATGTCACAACCTTTGTGTAAATTCTGATTTCACTGAAGTCCCTTGTCCCGTTGCATTACCCCTGGGCGACGGGCGGCACGGTTCCGGCCGGCCGTTTGCGTGGAGCACTGCGCGCAGTGGCGGAATTGCCGCCTCTGCCGTTCAGTGCCTCCTTGGCGATTTCAGCTATACCGCCGATCGAGCCAATAACGGAAGAGGCTTCCAGAGGAAGCATGAGAACCTTCTGATTGTTGGCCGATGCCAGCGATTCAAGGGCCTTCACATAGTTGTTGGCGACAAAGTAGTTGATGGCCTGCACGTCGCCATTGGCGATGGCAACGGATACCAGATTGGTTGCGGTCGCCTCGGCTTCGGCGGCGCGTTCGCGTGCCTCGGCGTCCCGGAAGGCGGCCTCCTTGCGGCCTTCGGCCTCCAGCATCACAGCCTGCTTTTCACCCTCCGCCTTGAGAATCGCCGCCTGACGTTCGCCTTCGGCCTCAAGAACCGTGGCGCGTTTGTCGCGCTCGGCTTTCATCTGCCGGGCCATGGCGTCGACCAGATCCTTGGGCGGTGCGATATCCTTGATCTCGATGCGGCTCATTTTCACGCCCCAAGGCGATGTCGCCTGATCGACAACCCCCAGCAGGCGGAGGTTGATCTCGTCACGCTGGGAAAGCAGGTTGTCGAGGTCCATGGACCCCATCACGGTACGGATGTTGGTCATGGTGAGATTGAGGATCGCCAGTTCGAGCTGGTTGACCTCATAGGAGGCCTTGGCGGCGTCCAGGACCTGGAAATAGGCAATGCCGTCCACCGTGACCATGGCGTTGTCCCGGGTGATCACCTCCTGCCTGTCGACTTCCAGCACCTGTTCCATCATGTTCATCTTGGAGCCGATACGGTCGATGAACGGGACGATCAGCCCAAGTCCAGGCGTCAAGGTGGACGTATATCTGCCGAAACGCTCTACCGTGTAATTGAACCCTTGCGGAACGATCCTGACCGCCTGGAAGATGGTCGCAACGATCAGGACCAACAGAACGATTACAAAAATGCTTATGCCTTCAAACATCGGGGCGCCTCCTTACATATAACTTCACGCCCGGTGCCTGCGCACAGCGTGCCTCAATACGGAGAATAACAGATTCTCTGCGACGGAATGAATAATGCCGCACTCGATATCGCGCATCTGTTTTTGGCTGGAGCATGTTCCCGAAAAGTGTGTGCGGTTTTCGGATAAGAACATACTCAATATCAAAGAGATAGAGCATTTTTGGTGACTCAGGTTTCACAAAAAATGCTCTAGGGTCCTGACCCTAAATCCAGCCCTGCAGCTCTTCTTCTACAATGGTATGCAGAAGATCTATGGAGGGGGTGCTGTCGTTGAGGCAGGGAACGACTGTGAAGTTTTCGCCGCCATTGTCCAGGAAGGTATCACGGACGCCGAGGGCGATTTCTTCCAGCGTTTCGACGCAATCGGCAGAGAAGCCCGGTGTGATGACCGCCAGTCTTTTCGTGCCGGCATGCGCCAGCTTGTCAACGGTTTCGTCCGTATAGGGCTGGAGCCATTCAGCGGAACCGAACCTGGACTGGAAGGTCAGTATGAGCCGGTCCTGCGACAGGCCTAGCCGGTCCCGCAGCAGACGGGCCGTCTTGTGGCATTGGCAGTGATAGGGGTCGCCCTTGTCGAGATACTCCCTGGGCAGGCCGTGGAATGACGCAAGGATCACTTCAGGCTGCCAGTCCAATGTGGCGAGATGGGCTTCGATACTGCCGGCCAGCGCGTCGATGTAAGCAGGGTGATCGTGATAGGGCGGCACCGTGCGGATCGCCGGCTGCCAGCGCATTTCCTTCAGGGCATCGTATGCCTTGTCAAGCGCAGTTGCCGTGGTCGAAGCACTGTATTGCGGATAGAGCGGGAAAAGCAGAATGCGCTCGCAACCCTGGTCTTTCAGCCGGGCGATGCCTTCGGCCACCGGCGGCTTGCCATAGCGCATAGCCCAGTCGACGATGAGCCTGCTGTCGCCGCGCAGTTGTGTTGCCAGCTTGTCCGCCTGGGATCGGGTAAAGGTCTTCAGCGGCGACTCGTTCAGTTCCCTGTTCCAGATCTGGTCATAGGCGTGACCGCTCTTCTTGGGTCTTGTGGTCAACACAATGCCGTTGAGAATGAACCACCAAAGAACCCTGTTGACCTCAATCACGCGGCGATCCGACAGAAATTCCTTCAGGTAGCGGCGCATGGACCAGTAGTCGGTCGCTTCCGGTGTGCCAAGATTGATCAGCAATATGCCGATCCTGCCGGTTGCGACCGTCGGATGTCCTTCCGGCAGACGGACTTGCGGACGCTCAGGCACTGTCAACATCTATGGTTCTCTCTCTCGCGGGGGGGCGCGCGTCCGCGCTTGCAGCATCAGTATTGCCGTTGGTCGTCTATCACTTTGCCATCGTTTGGCAAACTGCCTGGCTCGGCGAGTTCCACTTCGCCCTTGAGCTTGCAGACCGCCTGCATGCTTGTCGCCACCTTGGCTGCCAGTTCAGCCGTAGCTTGCGGGGCTTCTACCTGCAAGACCATACGGTCCTGTTCGCCCTGTCGGTTCACAATCAGACGCAGTCTGCCGAGGCCGGGATGCCGTTTGGCGATTTCGGCAACCTGTGAGGGATGAACGAACATGCCTTTGATCTTGGTGGTCTGGTCGGCACGGCCGAGCCAACCCCTGAGGCGCATATTTGTGCGCCCGCATGGACTTTGGCCGGGCATGATTGCCGACAGATCGCCGGTCCCGAACCGGATCATCGGATAGACCGGGCTGAAAGTCGTTACGACGACTTCACCGACATCGCCGTCCGGCACGGGATCTGCGGTGCCGGGGGTAACGATTTCGACGATGACCCCCTCGTCAACGATCATGCCCTCCATGGCCTCCGATTCGTAGCTAATCAGCCCGAGATCGGCGGTTGCGTAGCACTGCAGGCACGAAATCCCGCGATCTGCATAGTCCTGGCGTAACGACGGGAACAGAGCGCCGCCGCCGACAAGGGCGCGTTTGATCGAGGATGCGTCCTTGCCCAGTTCGTCCGCCTTGTCCAGCAGCACTTTCAGGTAGTCGGGTGTGCCCGTATAGCCTGACGGCCTGATCGCGGCGATGGCATCGACCTGCACATCGGTGTTGCCAATTCCCCCCGGCATCACCACGCATCCCAAGGCGCGCGCGGCGCTGTCCAGGATAAAGCCGCCCGGGGTCAGGTGATAGCCGAAGCTGTTGTGAACGATGTCCCCTTTGCGAAAACCTGCGGCAAACATGGATCTTGCGCCACGCCAGGGATCTTCTTCCTGCCCCATTGGCTCAAAAATCGGGCCGGGTGACATGAAGATCCGTCCAAACGTCTCCGGCGGGCCGATTGTGAATCCGGCAAACGGTGGGTCTTGCGCCTGAAGGTCCTTTAGCTCGGTCTTCCTTAAGACAGGTAACTTTGCCAGATCTGCGCGCGTTTTGACGGATAGAATGTCACATGATTGGAGGTGCTGTTGCCATCCGTGCGCCTCCTTAACAACATGCGGTAAAAATTCCTGTAATTGTAATGAAATACTGGATTCTCGCTCATCTTCTGTTCTCGTTTCTAAATCATCATAATATTTAGTCATTGTTTATTCACCAAAGTTTTATGATTCTATTTCGGTTAACTTCATTCAAACGGTCGTGCGGTCAACGTGCATTTGGGCCAACCAGTAACATGCCGACATGTCCTGAGCGGAGGCAACTCGTTTGACCGTTGCAGACGATAATCCATCTGATGTGACCGTGCAGTCTTTTCGTGATCCGGCACCGGATGGGCGACGTGATTGTGTGCGGCCGAAGCGGTCTGGGCACGTTTGGTGGAGGAAAGTGTGGTCGGGGCTGGCGCTGCTCTTGCCGTTGAGAGGCCGCGCCGGCTTTGTGGCGGGCCCGCAAAAAGGTATCGCCAACCGGATGGCGCGGCGAAGGCAGCGATTGTTGAACGTCCTGTTTGAAGAGCCTGGCGGCACGGGTACGCATTGGGGCTGGGAAACGGACGAAAACGGCCGCTTGACCTGGACATCGCGGGGCTTGCGCTTCGTTGCTCCAGGGCCAGAGCCCTCGCGCAGGGACCTGACGTTTTCGCAGCTGGGTGAACAGTTCGGCTGGCATGCTGATTGGTCCGCTCTGGAGGCCGCAACGTCACTTTCATGTTCTTTCGGACCGATTATCCTATCAGTTGAAACGCCATATGGCATGTTCTGGTGGCGCTTTTCCGGACGGCCCAAGCTGGATGCGTTCGGTCGCTTCAAGGGGCACACCGGCATCGCCTGGGACGAAACCGGGTGGCATGGCGAATGCAGGCATCTGCTCGCTTCGGTGCGCGAGGCCAGGACGGAAAGCTCCAACCGGCTGAACTTTTTAGCGACATTCTGCCAACAGGTACGAACGGACCTCAACACCATCTCCGGATTTTCGGAGCTCCTCCTATCGCAGCATCATGGCCCGCTGGGGTGTGCTGCCTATGAAGACTATGCGCGAAGTGTCAAGGATGCTGGGCATTCGATGTCGCGGCTGATTGGCGATGCCGCAGACCTCACTCGTTTCGCAGCTGGCAATCTGTGTCTTGTCGAAGAGATGGTCGATCTTGGCGAACTTCTGGAAATCGCCGTGAAAACCGGTCAAGGCCAGGCGGCGCATCACGGCGTGTGCCTGGTTGGTCCCGCCCGGTTGCCTGAGATCTTCGTTATTGCCGACCTTAAGCGCATGCAGCAGTTGCTCGACCGGCTGTTCTGCGGTGCTATAGCCTCTGCCATGTCAGGTTCGACCATCGTGGTGGAGTTCAGCAAGCTGCCGGAGGAGGAAATCGAAATCACCGTACGGCTGGGAGATGTGTCCGGCGAAAGCTATACAGCCTGCGAAATTGCAGATCCATTGAGGCAGGAGGGGGCGGATCCTGATTGTATACAAAGTCAGGTTCTATCCCTGGCCGTTGCCAGGGAACTTGCCCGGCTGCACGGTGGTGAACTGAGCGCACATTCGGAAATCGGTCGCCCGCCGCAGCTGCGCCTGATCTTTCCCGGGCACAGGCTTGTGGACCGGACGGCAGATTTACCAGACCAGATGCAAGCGTAGAGCGATGATGCGTAGACCTGCCGATGCCCCAGGCAGTCAACCTAGAGCATTTTTTGTGAAACCTGAG
>JANQIR010000110.1 GCA_028282065.1 Aestuariivirgaceae bacterium | reverse complement strand
GATCGGGATCAATAGCCGGATCGCCGGCAGAGTTGATTGCCAGACCTGGTGCGATCATGCGGCCATGGCGCGCGGCGCGGATAACCTCGAACAGGGCGGTGCCGGAGGTTGCCATATCAAGCACAACGGGCTCGTCGCCTGCCGGGACCGCGACTGCAATCGGGTTGGTGCCAAAGACAGGATCGATACCACCAGCCGGTGCCATGACCTTACCTGATCCCGCCATGACGACGCCGATCATTCCGGCCTTCGCCATGCGTTCTGCGTAGTAGCCGATGGCTCCGGTCGACGTGGAGGTGTTGTGCGTGGTGACGATTGCGATGCCGGATTGTTCAGCGCGTTCGATCGCCTCGTCAGCTGCCTTCACGCACACTGCCATGCCAGAATTCTGATTGCCGTTGATGCGCACCGCAGCACCGTTGCGGGAAACGATTTCTATGGGTCCGGTTGGCCGGGGGACCACGGTTCGTTCGAGTATCTTCTGCAAGCCCTGGCTGCTGCCGCTCATCTCGGCGTAGAGAAGGACTTCCTGTACGATCTTGGCGTCATCCGGCGACAGACCAAGCCCGACCAAGGCTTGGCAGACAAGATCCTGCAGTTCGGACAGCTGGATTTCTACGGTGGCGTTGTTCATGCTGGTAAGGCCGGTCTTTAGCGAGTCAAATCAGAACTTTACGAGGTTGTCTTTTGGATTGCGTTCAACACTCTGAGGGCGGCGCAGGCGGCACCATATCCATTGTCGATGTTGCACACGGTCACTCCTGGTGCGCAAGATGCAAGACAGGCTGCCAGAGCGGTCTCTCCGTCGCGCGCCATGCCGTATCCGGCCGATGTCGGGACGGCGATCAGAACGCCGGGGACCAGCCCTCCGAGCACGCTGGGCAGAGCGGCATCCATGCCGGCGACAGCTATGACGACGGTGTGCCGCTTTATCTCGTCAATGCGGTCCATGAGCCGCCAGAGGCCGGCCACGCCGACGTCGAAAATCGCCGTTGAGCCGACACCGTTGAATTCGAGTGTCCGTAGGGCTTCGCGGGCAGCAGGTGCATCGGATGTTCCCGCCGCGACAACGGCGACGTCTGCGGCTGTGGTTGCATGCGGTAGATATCGGAAGAAGGCAGTTCCGGAGGTTTCGTCAAAGTCGATCCGGGCGCGGTGGTTTGCTGGTAGACCGGAGAGCTTTTGTGTGCTGAGACGGGTGAGCAGAAGGCTATGGCTCGCGGTTTCCGCCTGATCCAATATCGCGCTGATCTGGCGCGTGGATTTCTGTTCGCACAGTATGGCTTCCCCGAAACCCAGCCTGTCGGTGCGCTCAAAGTCCAGCTTTATTTCATCGTTGCTCATAAAGGTGTGACCTTGCGGGCTCCGACGAATGCGCTTCCACGCTGATAGGCGCGGATGGTGATCGATTTGTGCTTCGTTTCCGGAAAGCGGTTCTGGATGTCTTGAGCCAGCAGATCTTTCTGAAGATGGCTCATGCTTTGGGCTGCCTCCCGATCCAGTTCGATAACGAGTCCGGCCTTGCGGACCCGGCATCGTATTGTGTCCGCGGAAGTCCTTGTACGGAGCCACTCTTCGACCTGGTCGATCATGGCGAGCATGTCCGCTTCGATGCGTATACCTGTTTCCACCCTGCTCGACAGGCAGGGCGATGCGGGCAGTTCTGCAATGCTGCCCAATCCGAGCCTGCGGGCAAGGGCGCGTACATCTTCCTTGGCCATGCCGGCCTCTACGAACGGATGCCGCACACCGTTGTTCTCGGCAGCCTTCAGTCCGGGGCGGTAGTCCCTAAGGTCGTTGCAGTTAGTGCCGGAAAGAACCGTGCCTGTTGAGAAGTCACCAAGCGTTTCATACAGATTGGACTTACAGAAAAAGCACCGGTTGACCGGGTTTGCCCGGTAGCGCTCGTCGCCGAACTCACCGGCATCGAGAATTTCAAGTGACCAGCCTTCCTGTGCGGCCAGGGCCTTCACTCTTTGAGTGGCGGCGGCGGGAACGGCGGGTGAGACTGCATGCACCAC
>JANQIR010000109.1 GCA_028282065.1 Aestuariivirgaceae bacterium | reverse complement strand
CCGCCAGCCCCGCCGGTGACAAACGCCGTCTTGCCCTCAAGCACACCCATCACGCACCGGCCGAATTCTTGTAGGCATCCAGGACCAGCCCGTGGAAGTGATGAACCGCATGCTCCGATTTGCCCGAGCCATGCGGGTCATGCACGATCCGGCCCTGCGTAAAAGCAGGTGTCGACATGCCCCGCTGAACGCTCTCGACCAGTGCAATGTCCTCGGCCTGAAGCACATCATCGATATACCGGATGGCTTCAACTTCCGCCTCGTTCGGATCGGGCTCCTCCAGGAAGAAGTCATAGGTCTCCAGCGTGCGGTCCGGTCCTATCGGGATGACATGCAACACGATGAAATTGCCCCGGCCCGGATAGCGCATCAGGCAGGTATTGGGCCACAGCCACCACACTGCGTGGTCCTTCACCGTGGCGTCTTCGACACCATAGGCCGTGTTGGCTGTCTTGCCCGCTTCGGCCATGTGACTTGAGTAGATGCCATGGGTTGTCACCTTGTAGGTGTCCATGTCGACCAGCGTGCAGAAGTCCTTGTGCGCGGTCGGGCAGTGGTAGCACTCCAGGAAATTGTCGACGACGTTCTTCCAGTTGGACTTGATGTCGTAGGTCAGCCTGTGCGCAAAGGTCAGTCGCCCGACATCTGGCGCCCAATGCATGATCTCCTTGCCGAGATCGCCACTGAGTTCGGCAAGGGGCTTTGCCTCGGGATCAAGATTGACGAACACGAACCCGCAGAACTCTTCCACCTGCACCTGATCAAGACAGATATCGCGCACGTTGAAGTCGGCCAGACTTTCCGTTTCCGGTGCACGCCGCAACTGACCGGTCAAATCGTAGGTCCAGGCATGGTAGGGGCACATGATCTTACTGGTCCGGCCCTCCCCCTGCAGCAACTCGTGCGCACGGTGCTTGCAGACGTTGTAAAACGCCCGCAACGCACCATCCTGATCGCGTACGACGCACAATGGCTGTCCCGCCACTTCAACGGTCACAAACGAGCCGGGCTCGCGCAGTTTTTCAGTGTGGCAAACCCACTGCCACGTCCTCTTGAAGATTGCGTCACGCTCGAAAGTCGACCAGAGCGGATCGACATACGCTTCTGCTCTAAGCGAATAGGAAGATGCAGGGTCCGGGCTGAAACCTCTGGCAATCCGTTCAAAGTCTTCATGTGAGGGCCTGGCGGTCATGGGACTTGTTCCTTCACGTCCTGGAGGGGATCGACACCAATCTGCTGCCACTTTCAATCACAACCCTATGCCTGCGTTCGCAAAGGTGAGAGATGTTTTTCGCCATTTAACATGCAATAATCGCCACATGGCACAGTCAGACACCACACCGGGATCCGCCGGACGCAACGCGTGCACCATAGGCATGCTGCTGCTACCCGGCTTCAACAGCATGGCGGTCCACGCCTTCATCGATCCGTTCCGCGCCGCCAACTATCTGCGCGCCACACCGCTTTACCGCTGGCCTTTCCTGTCTGTCGATGGTGGAGACGTGACCGCCAGCAACGGCGTGACCATAGGCAACACACAGCGCTTTGCCGATGGGCCGGCTGATTTCGATTTCCTGGTGGTCAATGCAAGCTGGACACCGGAACGCTTTCAGGGCCGAGCACTACAGAACTGGTTGCGCCGACTCGCTAGAAACGGCGTCGCGCTCGCCGGTCTCGATACAGGCGCATTCGTGCTGGCCTATGCAGGTTTGATGTCCGGATATCACGCCGTGGTTCACTACGAGCACATCGCGGCATTCCGTGAGTTGTTTCCGGATACGGACATGGCCGAGTCGCTGTTCGTTCTGGACCGTGACCGGTTGACCTGCTGCGGAGGACTGGCGGCCGCGGATATGGCACTGGAGATCATCAGGCTCCAGCAAGGGCTCGACCTCGCCAATGCCGCGAGCCGATACATCTTCCACGAACGGTTGAGACGCAGTGACGAGGGCCAATTGCCCAAAACCCGTGAGCCTGTGGGATATGCGGCACCGCCCCGCCTGCGCGAGGCCATCATTCTAATGGAACGAAATCTGGAACAGCCGTTGAAGATCTGCGAGCTCGTCGACAGGTTGGATATTTCACAACGTCAGCTTGAGCGGATGTTCCGCGTACACACCGGTGTATCGCCAGTACGGTATTATGTTGACGTCAGGCTGGATCGCGCCCGCGGCCTGATCACCCAGACCGAGTTGCCGATTGTCGAAGTCGCAGCGGCGTGCGGGTTCGGCAGCGCGGTTCAGTTCACCCGCACCTACAAACGCCGTTTCGGCCTGGTACCGAGCCGTGACCGGATCGAAAGCCGAATTCCCTTTCAATTTCGCTCTTTCCCAAGCCATGCCAGCGTCTAGAGCAAACGCCACAAACCTGCAAAACCACCCAAAACAGGCGAAAACCACTACTTTTTTTACTGACTGTGGCGGGATTACAACGGTTACGCACATTTCCACGTGATACTGTCCCGCCGATGAGGACGGGATATTGAGATCTGCGTTTGCGAGGCGCAGGTCTCAGGTGTCGGAGTTGATAAATGAATATTCTGACGCGCGGTCTGATGGCCGCTCTTGCAGTGCTGTGCGTGGGCATCGGGAGCGCTCAGGCGCAAGAGCGCTTTGACTGGACGGGCTGGTTTATTCACGGAAACGTTGGCGGCGCCTCGGCTGACGGCAGTCTTAACCTGACCGGACCAGGTGTGGCGGCCACAACTTCGCTCAACGATTCCAGCGTGACATTCGGTGGGGGATTCGGCTGGAACCTGCAAAGCGACGATTTCGTTCTCGGGTTTGTTGGCGACTTCAACTATCTGGACATTGAGGACTCTGCCACATCTTTATTCGCCAACCGCCTGCCTGTGTCGGCAGATGTCGACATGCCTTGGTTTGCAACGATCCGCGGCCGGGCAGGCATCGCTTTTGACCGGACATATGCATATGCCACCGGTGGCTTGTTGCTGACGGAAGTCGAACTGAACACCACATCCGTAGCGGGGTCGACTTCCAGAGACGAAACTCTTGCCGCTCTCACCGTCGGTGCGGGCGTGGAACATGCCTTCACCGACATTATCGTCGGCGGGCTTGAATACCTCTACGCCGATTTGGGCCGGCACTCGGTAACCAACCAGCTCGGTTTCACGGCCACCGTAAACCCGGAACTGCACATCTTGAGGGCGACGCTGAGCGTACGCCTCTGCTCATTCGCAGTGTGCTGAACCCAGGCTTCGCCTCATCCCTCTGACGGTCTGTCTTGCGAAACAGCCCAGGGTTCCCCTCGCGGTTTTTCAAGATAGCTGAAGTGTGCTGCCCAGGTCCGCACCCGCCTGCAGCGCCTCAAGCCCTTCGATATCACGTTGCATCTTCCCCAAATGCGTGCACCGCCCATTTTCCAGCCAGCCCGCCGCATGGAGAATGAAATCGGCGCCGCCGAAATACGCAGCCTGCGTCGCGGCCAGACTCTCGTAACCGGCCTGTGCATCGTCAACCTTGGAAGAGGTTACACCGCCGTCGCCCCTACACGGCACACCAAGACGCCGGGCAAGCTGAATGCCGGCAATCTGAGACAGATTGGACACAGGATCGCCGAATACCGGCTGCATCGTGCTCATTGAAAACGGCACGGCATAAAGCCCCATGACGACCGGTGCGCCCGGCCTGTAGAGTTGCGTCAGGGCAAGCCCGGCCAGCACCTCGGCATACCCCTGGGTCATCGCGCCCATTAACGTGACCGGCGCCGTTGCACCCATCATCATATAGGACGTCACGATACACCCTTCCCCGAGCGAACTGGCAGCACGCAGGCACCGCAATGGGTTCTTTTGAAACACCAATGGCGGCGTTGAATTGATCAGATGGAGCAGCGTGCAATGACCGGGCTCCGGCTCGCCGCCGCCTGCAAGGTCAATGACCTCCGCCAACGCCTTTTCCCCGAAAATGGTGCCCATGAACGGCTTGTCCGACAGCTCCAGATGCGCCTTCGCCATTTCCAGATGCCGGTCCCCCTTTTCGACATCATGTACATTGCACACGAGAAATCCCGTCGACTGCAAAGCAGGGGTTTGCGAGCAAAGTGCAACGATCTCCCTGTAATCCTCCAAACAGCCCAGCCTCGAACTGCCATCCGGGCGTGTGACTTTGGGAGGGCCATAAACGGGAGCAAAGATTGCATCGCCGCCGCCGCAATGCAGGGCAGCGTCACGACCCTGCCCGTGCCAAGTGAAGCTTGCCGGCGCATTGGCGCGGATCACCTCCCGCAAGCGTTCACCGTCAAGCCGGGCCCTGCTCCCATCGATGCGGGCGCCCAGCGTCTCGAGCATTTCCAAACTTGTCGGATCGTCTTTAAAATCGAGCCCAACCGTTCGCAAGATCCGGTCAGCCCCGCCCTCGATCTCATCCAGAGCAATTTGAGGAAAGACCGGCAGAACACGCCCATTGGCCAAAGAGATATCAGTCATCATTCTCAAAGGACCAAACGATCAGCCGGTCATAGTATGGATCACCCACGATGTGAACCTGCTCGATACTGTGTAATTGCAAACGTTCGGCCTCGCCGCATCCACGTATCATGTCCACATCCAGATAAGTGTTGTCGTGGCCTTCCTCGGCAATGAAACGGGCACTTCTGACCCAATCCACACCGATGAACCGCCCACCCGGCGACAGGCAATGGGCGGCACTGGCGAATGCCTGCCGGTATTGCGCCGGCCCGCACGACAAACCAAAACAGCCGATCGCCGTCACCAGATCGTGCCGTAAATCTCCAAAATGATCCGACCACGTGCGAAGACAATCGAACACGTGATAGCTCCATCCCGCATTCCGGACATCGCTCAACACCGTATCTGGCTTGTTCAACAGTGCCAGTGCATCCCGGTAGCATTGCGGGACTTCATCCGATTCCTTGAACGTCTTGAGGACCTGCAATGCCTCCGGCACCAAATCGCAGGCATGCACGGTTTTCAGCCGGTCAGCGTCAACCCCGATCGACCAGAAAAGCGAAATCACACCGGCGCCAAGATCCATCCAGTGTTCTGGATGGCCGGAATGCTTCGAAAGGCACTCAAGAATGACCTCCACACCCTGCCCCTCTATGAGCCGGTCATAGAAGTAGCGCGTCCGGTAATCCTCAAAATACGCCAGATACTCGCTGTTCAACGGGTCGGCGATCTCATCAAGCCGGCAATGGGCCTCGCGCACGCCGGAACCGGCCTGCTTGATCCAGCCACCGATTGCTTGTTCTTGTACCACGTCAGGCATCCACCATTTGAAGAGCCATGAAGCGTTCATTGCGCATCGCCAGGCTCACCACAACAGATCCGATCGCTGCCGCCAGTATCACGACATAGATCCATTCAAACGTTCCGGAGGTTTCTTTCAGCCACCCCCCGGCCAGATTGCCGGCAATGCCCCCAAACCCCAGGGCGACATTTCCGAAAGAGAACACCAGTGCCGCCGTTCCATTACGGTAAACATGACTGATGTAAGCGGGCACAAGGCCAAAAATCGCGTAGAATGAAAGGCCGAACAGCACCGATGTGACATACAGATGGACGATACTCAAATCCTGCACCAGCAGCACGAGCGCAGCCAACGACAGGATCGAGTAAACGATCGTCAGCGCCCACTTGACCGTGATGCGATCCGCCACCCATCCCATGAGAAATCCGCCGGCCATGCCGACCAGGCCGATGATGCGCCACGCCAGCGCACTTTGTTCAATGCTAAAACCATGCTCGCCGACCAGGAAAGACGAAAGGTAGGTCTGGTACGGCATGCAGGACAGCCCGTTCAGAAACATCATGACAAGCACCAGGCTCGTCGTACCGGCGGGCAAGGAACGGATCTTACTGACAAGTCCGGCTTGCGGCGCTTGTACCGCTTGCGGCGTCCGGTCAACAAGCAGCCCCTGTTCCAGTTTTCTGAGAACAAAGAATGCCCAAACGCACAGCCCGCATACCAGTGCGAAAGTGACAATCCACAAGGACCGCCATCCGTAAGCGTTCAGCAGGAGCGCGATCAATAAACTGTTCATGAACACGCCATAGCTGGTGCCGGACGACATGAGGCCCAATACCCGGCCCTGATGCAGCCGGGATATACATTGTTGCGATACCTCCACCATCGGCACCCACACCGATGCGGCGCAGCCGCCGAGCAGAAACAGGCAGACGCTGATCAGAACGAAATTCTCGGCCCAGGTCAGACCACCAAGCGCGGCTGCACACAGGACGATAGAAATGCGGATGACATTGAAGGCGCCGAGCCATCCTGTAAGCACCCCGCTAAGCAGGGCGAACCCCATGAAGCCGGCCTGTACGGCACCGGTCGTGACGCCCATCTGCGCGTAGGTGAAACCAATGTCCTTGATCATTTCCGGCGCAATCGCCGGAAACAGATAAATACCGAAGCCGTAAGTTGCCGCGATGAACGACGTAAACAAGACGACCGTCACATAAAGGAACCTGCCAGAAAGCTGATCCATTCGCCCGAAGCCCAATCCTCGCGAAATTCCAGACGTGCCGGGCCTCAGCCTGTCATGAAGCCCCCAGCGAAACTATTATCCGGCTGCTCGTATCCGAATGATCCTGCCGATCATAGTTTCCCCAAATACCGGAAATAAACAAATCATCGGGAAGATTTGTTTCCACCCATTTTTTGTTGTAACGGTATAATGTCATGTGGCTATCGAAATTTTGCACCCCTTCCCCAGTGGTGAGTTCATACCTGAACTCAAACTCTATTCGATCAGTACAAGATTGCTGCCGAGACCAACGTGTCAAACGCGATGCTTTTACGTCATTTCGCGTCCAATTCTTGTGCCAGCGCCCTTCAGCAAAAGACGGATAGAAATAGTCTGGATCACCGTCATTCAAGAAAGCGGCAAGATCGACCACCATCCGCCCGGCATCTTTCTTGAGCAACCCGCCCAGATTGCCGATTGCCCTGACCGCCGATGCCGGTTCCAGCAGCTGCAGGGCCTCTCGCGGAACGATAATGAGATCGAAGGTCTCGCCGCAGTCGAACTCGCACATGTCGGCGGCGTAGCCATCAACCCTGTCCGCAAGGCCAAGAGCTCTTAGCCTCGCCAATGTTTCATTCAACATCGCCTGTTCGAGATCGACAATTGTATAGCGCCCGGCCAGGGCCGCCAGCTCAACTGCCAGGCGGCCCGCACCACACGGAACTTCCAAAACCGACATGTCGCGCTTGGTGATGTACGACTTGATAAACTCGACATCACGGTCTTCGGCATATTCAGTCTGATATACTGCGGCACGCTGCAGATAAGAACTCATCCTGCCGCCATTTCAATATGCCGGTCCAGTTCGGGATGAACTATTCTGCCGTTGCTCAACAGACACCCGCGCTGCGATGTCATGTCCTCCTCACCACGAAGCACATGGTCTGCAAGCGAACGAATGTAGCGCCAGATGTTGGCATTGGTCGCATGCGCGGCGGTTACCGGAACCGACGCCGGCATCGCATCGATCTTGCAGTGCAGCACACCGAAGCGTTCGTAGAACGGCGCGTCATGGGTGGTCAGACGGTCGAAGGTCGGCATGTAACCGCTACCGTAACCACATGTGACATCGACAATCACCGCACCCTTCTTCATCCGCCTGACCATGTCTTCGGGCAGCATGACCGGCGTATCATGGGTCGAGATCAAAATCGCGCCGACAACCAGATCGGCATTGAGAACCTTCTCCTCAAACAGCTCCGGCTCGTTGACATGGCATTGGATGTTGCCCGGCGCATTGGCTTGAAACCGCCGCAAACCATCCCAACGCGTCCCAAAGACAGTGACATTGGCTCCCATGGCCGCAGCCAGATGAGCCGCCGCACCGCCGGCATTGCCGTAACCGATGACAACAACCTCCGGCTTTGGCGCACCGCTGATACTGCTCAGCAGCACACCACGGCCACCCATATGGCTCTGCAGATGATACGCCGCCATCAGGATAGCCAGCTTGCCGGAAATCTCGTTGTCGGAGACCGGTACAGGAAAGTCGCCCCGACCGGTCTCGAAGAATTCAAGCGCGTAGGCCGACATTCCGGAGGCTTTCATCGCCTCGGTCAAAGTGAGGTTGCCTTCCGCGTGCATGAAGCTGGCCAGATGCATATCACCACGGAAAAATGTATATTCGGTCGGATCAGGAGCCTTGTACTTCAGCACCAGGCGGCTGTTGGTCCATGCGGACCGAGTATCGACAATCCGCGCCCCGGCCGCTTCATAGTCGGCATTCGAATAACCCGACAGGACCCCGGCCCCATCCTCGACATCAACCTTGTAACCGTGTTCCGTCAGCCTTGCGACGCCGTCAGGCAAAAGGATGACGCGCTTCTCGCCACCTCTGATTTCCTTCAGGACGGAAATATCATTCGAGCTCATATCAGATCGGCCTCTTTTAAATGGCAAGCACGCCACGTTTCAGATCATCGATTTCCACTCTTTCCGGCAGAAATTCTTGCTTCAGCTTCTCGATGGCAAGATAGGGGTCCGCGCTCCCGCACATGAAAATGTCGATGGCGGCATAGCCATGCTCGGGCCAAGAGTGAATGCTGATGTGCGACTCAGCCAGGATCACCACACCCGTGACACCCATATGCTCTCCGAAATCATGCATATGGGAACTCAGGACTGTAGCCCTGGCGGCCTTGGCCGCATCTATCAGAATATGTTCAACGAGCACCGGATCGCTGATATTGGTGCAACCAAAAAAACCTGCGATCACATGCGACCCTAGGATGGTTTTCTTGTCTGCAGTTTCCGCGGAAGACACATTCACATTCATATTAAAGGCCTTTATTATTGTCTGACAAATCTCAGTTTAACTTGCGAACTATTCTATATCAGTTCGAACCTCTGAATGCGCTCTAGCGCTTTCATTTGAATAATGTCAACGACATTTTCATTTTATTAATGACTATACAGTGACAGAATTGTGATATACGGGCGTTCTTCGAATATCGCAGAACATAATTCGACGGCCTGAACCATGCCGGTTTGCGCTCCGGACCCGCGCTGAGTCGCATCCCGCAGCTCATTGAGGTGTCGCCGTTTGTCCAGCTGCAATACCCTTCAACGGACGAGCCGGGTCGGCCCGCCACCTGTGACTTGCAGAAAACACCGGTAAGGTCGGCGGGGTCACCTGGCGACCCGGGGCCTCGGTTCGTCCGCCTTGCCCTGACGGACACGATCACGTGTGCCCCGGCGCTGTTGATTGCTGTGATCTTCCCGAAGCAGCTCTGCCAATTCCCGGATCCGCAGCCGCTCGGTCACCGGAACGATCCTACCTTCGTCACCAAGACCCTGATGACGCGGCCAGGCAGCGAACTTCTTACGCATCTGATGCGGCTGGTAGACGCTCATCTCATCCGGCACCACATCGCGTTCAATGGTCAGCACACCATCCCTCGCGGCAGCCTCCAGCAGTTCAAGGCCGTTGGCGGTGCGCGCGATGACACCGTTCGTACCGGGATCATCCTTGCTGCCCTCACGGGTCGGTGAACCGCCGATCCAAGTATCCGACGCGGCGATATCGGCAGCCTCACCAATTCCATCCGGGCAGATCTTGCACCGGAAAGGCAGGCTCCACTGGCTCTCATCTTCGCCCCAGAGATCTATATAGTGCCATTCCCGGACCCGGTCGCCCGTCTCCACGCGCGTCGGGCCCGGGCACCCACGCCCACGATAGCGAAAGCCCGTAACGTCGCCAGGCTCGATGCCATTGCGCTTCAGGAAACCCACCATGGACAGTGGCGGCATATAGCCACCGCAAACCGGTGTGAGCCAATATCTGACGAGATCGTCAACGCGCACATCATGCTTGGCATAGTTACGAAGCGCGGCGATGTCGCAGGGCTTGCCGACGAAAGCAAACGGTCGCGCGCGATCCAGCACCTGATCGATATCAACAAGCGGTGCGGCCGGTCCATAGCGCGACCCGGCAGCTTCCAGAACGTCCGCATGCGTAAAACTCAAATGCCGCTCACCGAACGTTGGTTGCGAAGCTGATGCCTTGACATGC
>JANQIR010000058.1 GCA_028282065.1 Aestuariivirgaceae bacterium | reverse complement strand
ATTGAGCATGTTCTTATCCGAAAACCGCACACACTTTTCGGGAACATGCTCTAAGGTCGCGGAGCCACGACATCTAGCCGCGCTCCCGCATCAGGCGGGCTTTCTCCCGGCCCCAGTCGCGGCGCTTTTCGGTCTCGCGCTTGTCGTGCAACTTCTTGCCCTTGGCTAGCGCGAGCGCCAGCTTCGCCCTGCCCCGGTCATTGAAGTACAGCCTGAGCGGCACGATCGTCAGACCCTTGCGTTCGACACCGGCCGCGAGCGTATCGATCTCACGGCGATGCATGAGCAGTTTCCGCTTGCGCCGGGGTGCATGATTGAAGCGGTTGCCTTGTGTGTATTCAGGAATGTAGCTGTTGATAAGGAACAACTCACCGTGCTCAATCGTGGCATAGGATTCTGCGATGTTCGCCTTGCCCTCACGTAGCGACTTGACCTCTGTACCGGTCAGTTCGATACCCGCCTCGAACGTCTCGAGCACCTCATAGTCAAAGCGCGCTCTACGATTGTCGGCGACAATCTTTTGGCCGTCAGCCTTCTTCTTGGCTCCGCCGCTCTTCGAAGACATAGCAAACACTCAAGGCTCTTTCGCGGCCCGCATCCGGCGCACACGAAACAGCCAGTCCTTTCCGTTCCATCAATTCAGTTCAGCAGCCCGGCATGAACCATGGCGTCACGCACCTGTTTCTGCGTGGTCGCAGAAATCGGCACCATCGGCAGGCGGGCCTCAGCAGAACACAGCTCCAACAGACTGACGGCATACTTCACCGGCGCCGGGCTGGTTTCGGCAAACAGCGCCGAATGCAGGGGCATCAACCGGTCCTGCAATTTCAGGGCAGTTGCGTAGTCGCCGTTCAGACAGGCCGTCTGGAAGTCGGCACACATGCGTGGCGCGACGTTGGCCGTGACCGAAATGCATCCGGTTCCGCCATGTGCGTTGAACCCAAGGGCGGTGCCATCCTCGCCGGACAGCTGAATGAAATCTTCCCCTGACGCGAGTCGTTGCTTGCTCGGCCGTGTCAGATCAGCTGTCGCATCCTTGACACCCACGATATTCACGAAATCCTTCGACAGGCGGGCGAGCGTCTCAACCGAAATATCCGCAATCGTGCGGCCGGGCACGTTGTAGACGAAGATCGGTAACTTGACGGATACGGCAACCGCCTTGAAATGCTGATAGAGGCCTTCCTGCGTCGGCTTATTGTAATATGGAACCACAACCAACGCGGCGTCAGCGCCGGCCTGTTCGGCATGCACCGTAAACTCGATGGCTTCCGCCGTGCTGTTGGAACCGGTGCCGGCAATCACAGGTATCCGGCCTGCAACCTGCTCGACCGCGATTTCGACTACGCGCTTATGCTCATCATGGCTCAAAGTTGGAGATTCGCCTGTCGTCCCAACCGGCACGACACCGTGTGATCCTTCTGCAATATGCCACTCTATAAGCTTGCGGAAAGCGTCTTCGTCCACCTCGCCGTCGCGCATTGGCGTCAGCAAGGCGGGAATGGAACCCTTAAACCTCACGGCTTGTCACTCCTTAACACCTTTGTAACCATAAACACTTCAGATACCACGTTATAATCCAAGCGCAAAACGGGCGCACCATAGCCGCAAACTGCGCAAACCGGCAAGCTGACCACATCGTTTCTACCAGGATCGTATGATATGGCCCCAACAACGTCGCATTTCCCACTTAGCAGTGCCGTTAAGGTTAGTCGTGCCAGAGCAACCCAAACGAGACGTAGCACCCATATAGTGAGCGATCACATGCAATCTCGCTTCTCAACCTTGTTTCCGCAGCTTCGCACTCTTTCAATCTGTGTCCTGACCGCTTGCGCAATTGCAATGACCGGTTCGCACTCTGCCAATGCAAAGCGGGACGATACCGAGCCGGCCGCAAAAGATTTCGTGTCGGGAACCGGCGTAAAACGCAAGGCAATTCCGCGGTCGGACACACGCGCCCAGGCAGTCAACGCAGCCGTGCGTGGCGATTACGCCAGAGCCTTCCGGCAAGCCCGGGAAAGCGGCAGCAGGGTAGCGTTGCGCACTGTAGAATGGCTGTACCTGCGCCAAAAACCAACAGAAGCCGGCTACAGCCGGATCATGAAGTTCGTGCGGGCACATTCTCATTGGCCCTCGCTCAACGTCCTCAAAGGTCACGCCGAGCGGCTGATGCTCGACGAGAGCTTCCCGACCAGCGCCATTGAAGCGCACTTCAAACAATATAAACAGGCCTCGCCTTATGGCGACATCGCCCTGGGCCGGCTCATGCTTGCCAAAGGTGATCGCAAACAAGCCCAAAGGTTCATCCGCAGCGCCTGGCACAATCTTAAGCTTACCGCTGACGGGGAACAGGCAATCCTGTCCAGATATAGCGGGCTGATCGGCAAATGGGACCACAGGCACCGCATGTGGCGGCTGATTTACGCACATAAGACACGCGATGCCATTCGTGTCGGCGGGCGCATCTCAGGGTCATACAAAACGGCCGCAACCGTCGCCCGCGACCTGATCAAACGCCGCAAGGGTGCCTTGAGCCGCTATAACCGCCTGCACGCTTCGTTCCGCAGCCACATAACGATGCGCTATGCCGCGGTACGCTACCATCGCAAGCGCGGCGACCGCGCGAAAGCCCGTGCCTTGCTGGCGGCTGCCCCGTTCGATCCCAAAAAGCTCATCGATCCGGCACCCTGGGCAACCGAGAGACGGATCGTGGCACGCCATCTGTTGTCCAACGCCAACCGCAAATACTGGCCACTTGCCTACAAATTTGCAGCGCGAAACGGCCTGTCTTCCGGCAATGCCTATGTGGACATCGAAGCATTCGCAGCCTGGATCGCATTGCGCCGTCTGAACAAACCCAAGACAGCGCTCAAACACCTTGACGGGCTCGCTCTTAAGACCAGCAGCAGGGTCCTGCGTAGCCGCGTGCACTACTGGACCGCGCGCGCCTATCAGGCTCTCGGCGACAGGAAAAAAGCCGTAAAAGCCTATAAGGCGGCGGCCGCCTACCCCACTTTCTTTTACGGCCAGCTGGCACGTGAGGCACTCGGCAAGAATGCGGCCATTCACCTGTCGCCAGTCAAAGTGGCAAAGGCAGATCGTGATCGGGTGGCCCGGGATGATCTAGTCGCCGCCTTCAAACTGATGGGCAGAGCGCACGGCGACAAACATATGGGCCGCATGTTGCGGGCCATCTTGCGGCGCTTCGAGACCTCCGCACAACACGCTGCCGCTTTCGACGTGATCAAACGGCACGGTGGCACGGCGCTGGCCGTGCGTTACGCCAAATATGCAGGACTAGCCGGCAGGCCGATCGAGTACCGCTCTCACCCCTACAGGGTGTTGCCGAAGTACCGCAGCCTGCGCAACCCGGTCGAGCACGCGGTGGTCTATGCCATCACACGTCAGGAGAGCGAGTTCCGTCACACGGCACAAAGCTGGGCCGGCGCCAAGGGCTACATGCAAATCATGCCACGCACAGGCAAACTGATGGCACGCAAGTACCGTTTGCGCGGTCACAGTACGCGCCGGTTGACCAGCGATCCGAAGTACAACGTGATGCTCGGTGCGACCCTGCTCGGCGACCTGATGAAGCAATTCGACGGCTCCTACATCATGACCTTTATCGGCTACAACGCAGGGCCCGGCCGAGCCATTCGGTGGGCCAAGGCATACGGAGACCCGCGGTCATCGCGCGTCGATCCGGTCGATTGGATTGAATCTATCCCCATCACCGAAACCCGTATGTATGTGAAAAAGGTCATGTCGAACGTGCATATCTACCGCACGCGGTTTGCGCCTCATACGATCCGGCCGATGACGGTTGATCTCAATCGTGGCGGGGCCTCTATCAAACCGACCGCAGCGGCGGGCCGCAAATCGAACGCATGTGGCGGCCGAAACGCTACGATCGCATCGCTGGTTCGCGACTGCTGACGGTAGCCGCGTCGGTTGTGAAATGACCTGGAGTGATGTCCATTTCAAGTCACATGATGGCCTGGATCTTTATGCGCGGGAGTATGGACCGCATAATAGTGACAGCATTGCGCTGCTGTGTCTGTCGGGACTGAGCCGCAATTCCAAAGAGTTCCACGGATTGGCGACCCGGCTATCCGGTGAACGGAGATTGATTTGCGCGGACTATCGCGGACGTGGCCAGTCACAGTATGCTTCTGATTGGCAAACCTACACGCCCGACCATGAGCTGCGGGATGCACTAACCCTGCTCGATCACCTTCAGCTCAAAAAGGTCACTGTGGTTGGATCATCGCGCGGCGGCATCATCGCCATGCTGCTCGCCGCCACGCAGCCCAACCGGTTGCACAGCGTCATATTCAATGACATCGGTCCCGTTATCGAACCGGACGGCTTACGCAGGATTGCAGGCTATATTGGAACACCGCTGCCTTTCGATACGTGGGGCGGCGCCGTGGAACGCATGCGGCGGGACAATGTTGGTTTCGATAACCTCAGCGACTGCGAATGGCTGGAATTCGCGCACATGGTATTCGCCGAAAGAGACGGACGACCCGTACTGGATTACGATCCGAACCTGCGCAAGACAATGCCGCCAAAAGATGTGTTGGACAGCGGAACGTGGCCCGACCTTTGGCCATTGTTCGAGGCCGTCAAGCCGTTTCCGGTAACAGCCCTGCGCGGCGAACACTCCGACTTGTTGTCGGCAGAAACACTTCAGCAAATGCGTGAACAGCACCCGGATTTGACGGCAATTACTGTGCCGCATCGCGGCCACACACCGTTCCTGACCGAACCGGCAGCCGTTGACAGCGTCATGGCACATCTGAAGCGGACTGACCGCGTCATATAGGCGTAAATTGACCGCCCGTCTGTATTGGTGACGATCATTTCACAGCCGCCGGGCCAAATCTGGCCGCAAAACCTTCTTCATCTCCATCCGCAAGTAACTGGCACTGTGTGATCCAGTCTTCGCGCGCGATCCTGCCCTTGAAGCGCAAATGCTCGTCCACCCACGATACCTCATCGCCATTCCAGGCGGCGATCTGGCCGTAATGGTAGAAACCAAGTCCGTTCAGTGTTTTCTCAAGCTTAGGTCCGATGCCGTGGATGCGCTGAAGGTTGTCCGGCTTTCCTTCGTGCGCCTTGGCAAGCCCCTTTGGCCTTTGCGGCCTACCTGTCTCGGGCCGCGGTTTCGGCGGCCGATAGCCCGACGATCGCGACGACGTTTCGCCGCCAGAGGCAGCCTGCCGCGCATCCGATCCTCCTGCACCAATTGGACCTTCAACCGCATCGATGTCGTTGATCGTACCTTTATGGATACCCCCGTTCCTTCGCCCAGCAATCATCGTCTTGGCAACACAGCCGGCCACACAACCTATGAAGAAGGCCAACAGCATCCACAGCGAAAGTTCGGCAAACAGATGGGTCATTCAGCGCCATTTCGCTCATCGAGAGGTTCGTTTCGTGCTGCGGCCGACATCGACGCCGGGCCATCCGTGCGCCCTGCTCTGCAACTCAACCATCCGGTCACAGCCCCTAATGCCAGGGCCGCCAGCAACCATACTGCATAATGCTGGGGTACCGCCAAGACGTCTTTGAAAATCAGAATGTCAGACATCGATCTCTCCGGTCCGGAGCCGCCTGCTGAAATGACGAACTCTCCGAATACGGCCGCATTGCCGGCTGTTTTCACCGCACCTCATGGCAACACCGTGAACTCAATGCGGCGGTTCCGAGCCTTGCCGTCATCGGTGCTGTTGTCCGCGATCGGGTGCGCTTCGCCAAATCCTGCAAAAGTAATTCGCGACGATCTGACACCTCGCGCCATCAGCGCCGTCGCCACTTGCTCCGCCCTGCGTTCGCTTAACGCAAGATTGTACTGAGCCGCCCCATCGGAATCCGTGTGCCCGCCAACTTCCAGCCTTGCCGACGGACAGCCTCGTGCGGCTTTGGCCAGCCGGGCAACCGCCGAACGTCCTGCCGCGGTGATTTTGGCGCTGTTGCGCTCGAATATGACAGGGGTCTCGGCAAGCAGCGTGTCGAATCTGCTCTGACAGCCTTTGGAAGCAGCCGGCAAAGACCTGATGGAAACCTCATCACGCGTTTGGTCAATGGACACATTGCCGGCTTTATCATACGCCTTCGCCACGACATCATGCATCCCGGCCGGTAGCGCCTCGGGGACGGTAAGCACCCACTTTCCGGGCTCGCTCTCTTTTAGGGCGAAACTCCGTCCCAACTCATAGGTCTGTCCACCTATGCCAACGGTGAACTTTTCCGCCGCATCATGCGGCCAGGTCCCTACGACCCTTGGTTTTCGGCCAATTCCCGACCATTCCGATACAACCGGCACCGGTGGCGGTGCCGTGTCGATGGTTACTTCGTTCGTTGTGCTGTCCTGGGCCTTGTTGCCCGCCCTGTCCAGCACCGTGACCACAACATCATACGTGCCTTCCTTCAGCGGCCGCTCCGGCAGAACGGTCCAAGCGTCCTGAAAAACCGATAACGCCGGGTCGCGCGCCAACTGATAGCTGGCACCGCCAATCTGGACGGTCAGTGAAACCGCATCGCCTGCCGGCCATTTGCCAGACACCGCGGGCCGGGGGCTCTTGGACAAAACGGCAGAGACCGTCGGCGCGACCGGCGGTGTCGTGTCAATCTCGATTTCATCGCGCGTCGCGTCGCGGGAAACATTGCCGGCTGCATCGACTGTCACAACCCGAACATCGTGACGGCCCTCGCTCAGCGCAGCACTGGTGTCAAGCCACCACTTGCCTGTACCATCCGATACCAATTCACGATCAACACCCAGCGTGTACACCTTCCCACGCAACGAAACGGACAGTTTGGTCGCACCGGTAATGTCCCAGGTTCCGCCGATTTTGGTAACACCGCGCCTGCCTGTGTACTTGTTGACACTTGGCCGCCGAGGCGGGACCACATCCAGCAGGACCGCAAGCTGTTCGTTGATTGGCGCATCCTTGCCGACATTTCGCAGCCGGTGACCGATCACAATGGGAAGCTTCGTTTCCGCATCCGGCCTGCGGACGCTTTGTGCGCCCGTGTCTGATGCAGCGGCGGCGACGATGTTCTGTGGGTGACGGTGCAAGAGAACCGGACTGGCGTATTGGCGCAGCCGGGCTGGCAACGGCGGGCGGTCTCTCGGGCGCGGTACAGCGGCCGCACGGGCTTTCGTTTGCAGGCCTGGTTTGCCGCGTTGTGCCGCCGTCAGCGTCAGTTGAGCAAACAGTCTCCTTGCCTTCAATGCCGC
>JANQIR010000009.1 GCA_028282065.1 Aestuariivirgaceae bacterium | reverse complement strand
GGCCTTACACTGGTGGCATTGGGCACCTCGCTTCCCGAAATGGTCACGTCGATCATTGCGGCCATCAGACGGCACACCGAAATTGCGCTGGGCAATGTGCTCGGCTCCAACATTTACAACGTTTTGGGGATCGCCGGCACCACGGCGGCAATCCAGCCTTTGCAGATTCCGTCCCACATGATGCATATCGATATGCCGTTGATGGTCGCACTGTCGATCTTAATGGTGGTTATCCTGATTGTCTGGCGTGGCATCAGCAGACTGCTCGGCGGCGCACTGCTGGGCGGATACGGAATTTATGTAACCACGCTTGTCGCCTGACGGCACCAATCCCGCCGGGACCAGCCGGTAGCCGTTCTCCCCTTGCGCAAAACCGGATTAACCCTCTTTCAACCCGCTTGACGGCACACTTATCCCCAGGGATGGCCTGTCAGGACAAACAGGCGAACGGGTGTGAAGATGGCCAGCGAGTACATCATGACCGACGGTACCGGGACACCAGACGGTATTTCCATCACCTGCCCGGATGAGCGCTCGGGCGACGAGACAACCGCCAAGATCCGTGACCGGGGCAATCTTCCCTTGCTGATCAGCGACAATCTGCTGGCTGAACTCTCCGAACACGAGATGCTCGAAGGCTGGCATGAACTGAATCGGCTAAACCTCGCCGAACTGTCGGCAATTTACCGCCAGGCCGCCACCAATCTGACACAGGCATTCGATGCCGGCCTCGAAACGGCCGACCTGAACTCTCTCGTCGCCGATGCAGCCGTGGTGTTTCTGCTATCCCTGAAGCAGTACGGCCTGTCCAATCCGCGCGACATCCGCCCCTGCACAGTCGTGCCAACGGGCGAACTGCGAACGGCAGAAGTGCAGGCTGCCGCCTGATCCGCTTCGCTCACGACCGGCAAACCAGCCAATTGCCTGGATTGAACCTCCGCGAGGTTACCACGTGTTCCATACTTAGTTGCCTAGGCAACCAAAATTTCGTAGCCTAGGCAACTATTCAGTTCCATACGGCTGGCAGGAGCCTTGGATGGAAGAAGATCTCGACCACAATATCGGCTTTCTGGTGCATGACGTCGCGCGCCTGATGCGCACGATCTACGACCGCCGCATGGCCCCGTTGGGTCTGACCCGGTCGCAATGGTGGGTCCTCAACCACCTGTATTTCCATCAGGGAATCTCTCAAAGCGAATTCGCATCCCTTCTGGACATCGAAAAGGCCGCCCTCGGCCGTCTGCTCGACCGTATGGAAGCCAAGGACTGGATCGAGCGCCGCCGGGACACTCAGGACAGACGCACCAAGCGGGTATATCTCACTGACAAGGTCAAACCAACGCTGCAGATCATGCGCGATCTGGCCTCTGTCACCCGCGACGATGCCATGCGCAGCCTCGGCGATGAGGAACGCGAAACCCTGACCGGCCTGCTCAAGCGCATGCGTGACGACCTGTCCGAACTGGCGGCCGGACCTGCAATGAGCGAGGCGGCAGAATGACCGGCGAGCCCAACCATGACAACATCCAGGCGAGACCGGCCTCGCGCATCGCCCGGCACCTGACCCGCCTCGTCTTGATGATCGCCGTCCCCGCCGTGCTCGTTCTGGGCGGCATCACCTACTACTACGCCGGCGGCCGCTTCGTCACCAGCGAGAACGCCTATGTGAAGGCACCGATTGTCTCGGTCGTGTCGCAAGTGTCCGGCCGGGTCAACAACGTGCATGTCCGTGAAAACCAGTTGGTCCGGCGCGGACAGAAACTGCTCGAACTTGAGCGTGACGAGTTCGAACTCGCCGTGGCGGAAGCTCAAGCCAACCTGGCAGCCGTCGTCCAGGACATAAACAACCTGCGCGCCGAACTGCGCCGCGCCAACGCCGAAATCGAGGTGGTGGAAGAACGCCGCCGGTTCCTTGCCAGCGAATTCAAGCGCCGACAGAAGCTCGCAGACAAAGGTGTCGGCCTGGGAACCAAGCTGGACGAAGCGCGCCACCTGATGCGCGCCGCCGACCGGAACATGGCCGCCGCCAGGGAGCGCAAGGCCGGTATACTCGCATCTCTCAATGGCGATCCGAACATTCCGGCCGAAGTCCACCCAAAACACATTGCCGCATCTGCGCGCCTCGAACGCGCCCAGCTGGCGCTTGACCGGTCCTTGCTGATTGCCCCTGCCGATGGTGTGGTCGTGAAGATGAATCTGGAAGCGGGCGAATACATCAAGAGCGGTGAGTCCGTGTTTGCCATCGTTCAGGTCGGCAAGGCATGGATTGAAGTAAACCTGAAGGAGACCGAACTGACCCATGTCCGCCGCGGCCAAAAGGCAACCTTCGTTGCGGAGGCCTATCCGGACGTCCGCTGGCAGGCGGAGGTGACCGGCATCTCGCCGGCAACCGGTGCGGAGTTTGCGGTCCTGCCGCCGCAAAATGCATCCGGCAACTGGGTGAAGGTCGTCCAGCGTCTGCCGGTCAGACTGTCCATCACGCCTGACCATCTGGCGGACAAGCCACCCCTGCGATCCGGCATGACGGTCGCCGTGAGTATCGACACAGGCCACAAGCGCAAGGCACCGCCGATCATCTCCCAGGTCCTGGCGGCAACCCGCACATTCGTCAGGCCTGCCCAGGCGCAATGAGCGTCGCCGCCATCCCTGAGACCGACAGCCGCAAGTGGTTCGTCCTCTTCACGGTGACGTTCGTGACGATGCTCTATGCCATGGCGGTGACCATCGCCTCTGTCGCATTGCCTGACATGCGCGGCGCACTGGCGGCCACACAGGACCAGATCACCTGGACGATTACCGGCAATCTCGTTGCCACAGCCGTCGCGACGCCGCTGGCCGGCTGGTTCGCCGCGCGCTACGAATCCCGCAGCCTGCTGCTCATCGCGGTTGGTGGTTTCATTATCGCAACCGTCTTATGCGGCATGTCCCAGACACTTGAGCAGATGGTGCTGGCACGCATCGCCCAAGGTCTGTTCGGCGCGCCGCTGGTCCCCGTGTCCCAGGCACTGGTACTGGCAACATTTCCGGAACGTCAACGCTCCATGGCCATGGCGTGCTGGGGAATGGGCGTCATCCTGGGGCCGATCATTGCGCCAACGTTGGGAGGTTACCTGACCGAACATCTCGGCTGGCGCTGGATCTTCTTCATGATGGTGCCGTTTGGTGTGATCGCCTTTCTCGGCCTTATCGCATTCGTCCCGCGCCGGCCCGCCACCGGTGGACGCCCCTTCGATTGGATCGGCTTTCTCGCGCTGTCCGCCGCTGTCGCCGCTTTGCAGATCATGTTCGACAGGGGCGAACGCAACGGCTGGTTCGACAGCATGGAGACGGTCATAGAGGCCTGTATCGTCGCGCTCGGCCTCTACATTTTCATCGTCCAGTGCGTGACCGGCAAACAGCCCTTTCTCGATCTGCGAATAATGCGCGACCGCAATTTCGTACTGGGCCTGCTGCTGGTCTTCATCTTCGGCATGCTGAACTTCGTGCCGATGGTTCTGTTCCCGCCTCTCCTGCAGGAACTGCGTGGTTATCCGCAATCCATCGTCGGTTTGCTGATGGGCGCACGTGGCGTCGGCACATTTGTCGGTTTCACCATCATGGCCTTTGCCGGCCGCATGGATCCGCGCATACCGATTGCTGTTGGGTTCTTTCTGCAGGCCTATGCCGGCTGGGCGATGGCACAGTTCGATGTCAATCTGACCACCTGGGGCGTGGCCTGGACCACCTGCCTGCAGGGCCTCGGCGTCGGCTTCGTCTGGGTTCCCGTCGCCGTCGCGGCGTTCTCGACCCTGGCGCCCATGCACATCCCAGAGGCAACGGCAATCTTCCACCTGTTGCGCAACATCGGCTCAAGCGCCTTTATCTCCATCAGCGTTGCCGTCGTGCTGCACACCGGCAAAATCAGCTATGCCGAAAGCGCCAGTTCCCTGTCGGCCTGGATCGATGGCTTCCGGTATCTGTCGGTGACACGGGTGTGGAACATCGAAACGGACGCGGGTCTCGCGGGGTTGAGCGCGGAGATGCAACGCCAGAGTCTGATGATCGGCTATTTGAACTCTTTCCGGCTGTTCGCCTGGACGGCTTTCGCTGCCATACCCTTGGTCTTGTTCATGCGGCCGGCACGGGCGCGGACACAGGCACCGTGACGACAGAGCAGGGCATCAATCATGCTCCGGCATCGGCCTGAACGACCTCCAAAGCGAAATGCCGATGAAATACAAAGATGCGATCACCCAAAGCCAGAACACGGTTGGCGAGGCTTCTTCCGCCTTGTTGACATCCGGGTGGATCAGCACCAGCCGCAAGGATGTCGCGCCCCATAAAACGGTCATGGGGATGGTGACGGACCGCCAGTCCTTCACCCTCAGCGGGTGAACATACTTCCACGGCACGAATGTCAGGACCGCACAAACGCCGATCACGGCCAGATTGATCCACGGATCTGTTTGCAGCACGTGGAAGTACAAAACAGCCAGGTTCCACAATGCCGGGAAGCCGGAAAAATAATAGTCATAGGTTTTCATGCCGACATTGGCAAAGGTGTAGCACGACACCGCCATGATGCAGGCCGCCGCCGGCACCTCCCATCCCGGCGGCACCAGATCGAACCAGTAGATCATCAGCGCCGGCACAACCACATAGGTGAAGTAGTCGATGACATTGTCGAGTGTCGCACCGTCGAATTGCGGCGTGACTTCCTTCACCCGCACCCGGCGCGCCAGCGTCCCGTCAATGCCGTCTACGAACAGCGCCAGCCCAAGCCACATGAACGCCGCGATCTTGTCGCCTTCCAGGATGGCGACAATCGCCAGGAACCCGAGCACAACACCCGACGCGGTAAATGCATGCACGGCCCAAGCCGCGGCCAGCTCTTTTTTTGCAGGATCAGTCGTGTGGTCGGTCATATGTACTCTATCACTCGCAACCGGCATTTCCGCCGTTGCTGCAAATAAGTGAGATCCCAGCCTGGAACATATATTTGTTGCGAACGATTATACTCTGGCAAGAGACGTTTGACAGCCTCAGATGCAACTTATCCTGAGCCTGATTAGGGTCAGGACTCTTTAATATCATGCGATTGTGTTTGCAATGGAGGCCTAAGATGCAACAAACGGAGACGAAGGACCGGCATCGGGCAGACGGCGCATCAAGGACAAATCATGACCCAACACAAGCCATCTCTTGCAGAAATTACCGGTCGGCTGCTGCAGTTCCGCGATGAGCGTGACTGGCGCCAGTTTCATTCCCTGAAGGATCTCATCGTGTCGCTGAACCTGGAGGCGGCCGAGTTGCTGGAACTGGTCCAGTGGAAGAAAGACCAGGAGTTTGAAACCGAAGCGGCCGGTGATGCCTTGCGCCGGCGTCTGAGCGAAGAATGTGCCGACATTCTGCTCTATCTATTGTTGATTGCAGAACGTACCGGCATAGATCTGCAACAGGCCGCTGCCGACAAGATTACCATCAATGAAGCCAAGTACCCGGTCGCCAAATCACGCGGCAACGCGGCAAAATACACCGAATTTTGACAAAAACCGAAAGTGCCTGCCAGCTCACGGCGACCTGTAGTGATCCATGAGAATCTGCGCGACTTCCGGGCGGGAGAACTCCTCCGGCGGGGCCTCGCCATTGGCAAGCATCTCGCGCACCCGGGTTCCGGACAGCAGCACAAAGTCCTCTTGAGCGTGACCGGAGGCTTCGCGCATCATCACCACCTTATGGAGCTTCTTCGAATAGGCGGTGTGGTCAGCCCGGAAGATCTCGATATCCAGGGCATCGGCGGCAATTTCATCAAACACGGTCTGGGCATCGAACGCCCCGTAATAGTCGCCAACACCTGCGTGATCGCGCCCGACAATCAGATGTGAAGCGCCCATATTCTGCCGGAACACCGCATGCAACAGCGCTTCACGCGGACCGGCATAGAGCATGTCGAAGCCGTACCCGGAGACAATGACACTATTGGCCGGGAAGTACAGTTCGACCATCTTGCGAATTGCGGCTTCACGCACATGTGCCGGAATATCGCCGGGCTTGAGTTTGCCCAGCAGCATGTGAATGACCAGGCCGTCGGCATCGAGCCGCTCCATCGCCAGACGGCAAAGTTCTTCATGGGCACGGTGCATGGGATTGCGCGTTTGAAATGCAACCACGCGTCTCCATCCCCTTTCGGCGATTTCCCGGCGAATTTCCACCGCCGTGCGAAAAGTGCCGGGAAAGTCGCTCCTGAAGTAGCTGAAGTTCAACACCTCTATCGGTCCTGACAGAATGATGCGGCCCAAGGCTGCGAATTCAGCCACGCCCGGATGGTTCTGATCGGCCGTGCCAAATATTCCCTCTACGATCGCAGTCCACTCGGCATCATCGAGTTCTTCGATGGCTTCCACATCCATGACGGCAATGATCGGGCCGCCGGCAACGTTGGGGTCGCGCAGTGCGATCCGTTCTCCGGCGGCCGCCACCCCACGGTCTTCCACCATATTGAGCACGGGTACGGGCCAGAACAGGCCATTGTGCATGCGCATTGTACCGGCGACGCTGACAGCATCGGCCTTGTTCATGAAGCCGCCAAGCGGCGTGAAATAACCGCCGCCAAGCATGACGGCATTGCCTGCCGCCGCAGAACTGATGGTAAGAGCGGGCAACCTGGCGGCATCTTCTGCCAGCCTGCCGCGGGCTTCGGCATCTTCAACATACAGCGGCTTCAAGTCGTCCGACCCGTGGGGAGAGATAAGCTGCGGCATGTTCGGGCTCCTGCGGTGATTGTAGCGAAATCCTGCGGGATCGAGCGACAGCGCCACCGTTATTCAGAAGTGATAGCCAACATCGGGTGCATCGGGCTCCGGAAGTGGAATCCGTTCTTTCACGCGCCTGATCTTGGGGTGATAGGGCAGGCCATGACTTTGCATGAAGCTGTCGACAGCTTCGACCGGACGGCGGCGCAGGGCATCCACGACAATCATGCCACCATAGATTTCGATACGCTGCGACGACCGCTGATCCGGCCGGTCGTGATAGGCCGCCTTGATCCAGCACCTGTATGGCGCCAGCCTGTCATTGAGATGGAGCATCTCGCGGTGCCTGCCCATGTCTCCGGCAGTTTCGTTCCACAAGCGTTCGCAGAGTTCGTACGCCCGTTTTTCGTTCATCGGGTCGCTCTGTGTGACGACTTCGGTATTGACCAGGCCGAGCCTGCCGATGATCTCCTCACGGTAGGTTTCGCTTTCACGGAAAACCGGTTTGGGATGGCAGAAGATAACCGGTGTCGACGGATCGATGTCCGCCACCATCTTCAGCACGACAATGCTGGGAGATTTCAAAGATGCGGTCACGATGACCGACCCTGCGAACCGTTCCTTGATCAGGAAGCGCAACATATCCGATGCCGCAAGCCCGGCGGTACGCTCTCGTATGTCCTGCAATACACCCATCCTCCCAGCCTAGAATGTTTTTCAGCCGGATCAAACCCGTTCGTGAGGCTCGCGGGGCTGGAGCGCTTTGCAGCCAGATGTCGGAGTGGGCGGCAGGGCCTGCCGGCGGAGGAGGAATTGTGTTGCTGACTCTGGCGCCGAATTCCTTTATTGAAATGCCCGCCCTGTCGCTGGAGCAGTTATTCGATACCGCATGCTGATTGCACAGATATCCGACAGCCACATCGCGTTACCGCAACCTGATGGCAGTGACCGGGCCGGGGATCTTCAGAATTGCGTGGCTTACGTCAACGCGCTTTCACCGCAGCCTGACCTGGTGGTGCATACTGGCGACATTGTGCATTTCGGCACACACGAGGAGTATGAACGGGCCGCCGGCATACTCAACGGCTTGAGCGCCCCTTTGCTGGTCATTCCAGGAAACCGGGACAAACGGGGCCCGTTCCGGCAGGTCTTTGCCGACTTGCTGCCTGACACCTGTCACGATGACACCTGTCACGACGATTTTGTTCAATATTCCATCGGCTACGGGGCTTTCAGCGCGATTGTGCTGGATACGGTCAGCCTGACGAGCAGCAAGGGAACCATGTGCCGGGAACGGCTGTCACATGCCGCGGAGATGTTTCGCAGATCAGCCGGCAATCCCGTGATCTTATTCATGCACCATCCCCCCTTCACCGTGACACAAGCTGCCTTGCCATATCAGTTTCAGTTCGAAGATCAGGCCGTGCTGGATGAATTATCGGACCTGTTGCGGCGCCATGGCGGCGTACAAAGGATCTTCTGCGGCCACAGTCACCGCACCGCGTTCGGCCATTTCGCCGGCGTGCCGGCATGCACGATCCCCAGCATTGCGGCCGACCTCCGGCAGGGCGAACCGGGCGCTGCCGAAAAACTCTTCCCGGTCCATCATGTGAGCGCCCATCAGCCAGCAGCGCGCGGTTGGCAGCAATCAGATCCGCCAGCAATCCGCCGATAGCCGTCACAGTGAGTGCCAATGCGGCACCAGGCCGGGTTATGCGGCATCGCGCACAGATACGTTGCCCTGTTCACGCCGATTGCCGAACTTGCTAGGGTCAGGATCCATTAATTTCATCCAACGCAGCAGCTGTCAGACAATGAAAAAGCGCCCGCCCGACCAAGATCCCTGGATGCCTGCGCCTGACTATGGCCGGTCCCTTCGGCCCGGCCTCGGCATAAATCTACTGGTGCGCGACGTCGCGCGATCGGTGGAATTCTGTCAACGCGTTCCCGGTGCGACGGCGACCTATCACGACGCCGATTTCGCCGTGTTGCGCTGTGTTGGCACACAATGGATGCTGCATGCCGATCATACCTATTCGGACAATCCCTTGAGTGGTGTCATCAAAGGGGTCGAAGGCCGCGGCGCCGGGGTCGAATTGCGACTTTATGGTGTCGATCCGGATCGGGCCGAAAAGGCTGCCCGGGAGGGTGGCTGGACCGTTCTGGCAGGCAGTATGGACAAACCGCATGGCCTGCGCGAATGCATGATTGTCGATGACGACGGTTATGTTTGGGTCCCATCGGTTGCTTTGGGCGGCTCATAACCGGACAGGCCCCGGAGATTGGCACGAGCCTTGCTATTTGCCTTTGCACGGTATCTCATAGTGACACGGTGCGAGAGACATAAAAGCCCATGTACAACGACATTGAAGATGCATCCGGACGGCCGGTCAAACGGTTGAGCCTGTGGGTCATACTGGCCGACCTGTTCGGCGTCGCCCTGCTCATCTCGCTGATCTTTGCGGCCGCCGGTGCGCCGGCCATGAAACAGGTCATCTTGCTGCTCCTGTTGCTTGTTCCTGTGGCGGGTCTGGTGATTTCACTGCGTGCGCGGAAGTAGGCATTGAGCCGACAGCCCGGCGCGCTTCAAAACCTCACCTGCACACTTCAAAATCCGCTCTGTAAACCTGACATTTTCTTCGGACAATATCTGCCGGTATCGCAATACTTCCAGGGCGAGGACCCTAGGGTCAGGACCCTAGATGTGTTGCGGACGGCACCGGCAATGGATAGTGTCGGGCGCTCAGTTATTACCGGGCCGGCCGGTCCGGTATTTCCACAAGTCAAAGGAGGTACGTGTCGTGGCAATGCTCAAGAAGGGTACATCGGGCAAACCGGTAAAGATTCTTCAGGAAAAACTCGGGGTCGACGCCGACGGTGTTTTCGGACCGGGAACCGATGCGGCATTGAGAAAGTACCAGGAAGACAACGCACTGGCCGTAGACGGCATTGCGGGCCCTGATACGTTTGCTCAGATGGGGCTGCACGCGCTGATCCTGCTAAGACGCGGATCGAAGGGCGAAACGGTCAAGAAGGTACAAGATGCACTCGGCACCGGCGCTGACGGAATATTCGGCGGCGGCACCGAAAAGGCAGTCAAGGATTTTCAGGAAAAGAACGGATTGAAGGTGGACGGGCTGGTCGGACCGGCAACCCTGGCCAAGATGAACATCTTCAAGGACGAAATCACGGAAGACACGATCAAGATGTCAAAGGCCGACCCGCAAGCGGCCGACGCCTCACAATCAGGATCCGTCTGGGATACCGTCAAGGGCTGGTTCAACTGAAAACAGGCAGGACAAGAGGCCCTGAGCAGGGTGCGTGCGGCGCATCCTGCCGGCGGGCTGCCCTATCATGACAGTATTGACCTTTCACGGCGCAGCCAGAACCGTCACCGGCTCGTGCTTTCAGATTGAATCCGCCGGCCGGCGGGTGTTGGTGGATTGCGGCCTGTTTCAAGGATCCAAAACCGTAAGGGAACTGAATTACGGGCCGTTTTCCTTCGACCCGGGCCAGATCGATGCGGTACTGCTGACCCACGCGCATATCGATCATTCCGGACTGATCCCCAAGCTCGTCAAACATGGTTTCGGCGGCAAGATCCATGCGACCGGGCCAACGGCAGATCTGTGTTCGGTGATGCTGCCGGACTCCGGCTATATCCAGGAAACCGAGGTAGAGCGTATCAACCGGCGCAATGTCCGCAAGGGCAAAGCCAAGATTACGCCGATCTACACGCTCGAAGATGCCAAAGCAGCGCTGAAGCAGTTTTCTGATGCCGACTATGAGACCTGGTTCGAGCCCTGTCCCGGCATCAAGGCGAGATACTGGAACGCCGGTCACATGCTGGGCTCGGCGTCCATAGAGATTTTGATCGCACAGGACGATAGCCATCCTTTGCGGCTGTTCTTTTCCGGCGATGTCGGGCCGGATCACAAACTGCTACAGCCCGATCCGGAAGGCGTTGCCGGCTTCGACTACGTGATTTCGGAATCCACCTACGGCAGCCGGGACAAGATTGAACGCACGGCCGAACAGCGCCGGCAGCGCCTGGCCGAAGAGGTCAACAAGGCCGCGGACAAACGTGGCGCCCTGCTGATCCCCTCCTTTGCCGTCGAACGGACGCAGGAAGTGGTCACCGACCTGATGACCCTGATGGCACGCGGCGAGGTGCCGCAGACATCCGTGTTCATCGATTCTCCGCTGGCACTGAAGGCCTCGGAGATCTTCAAGCGTCATGCACATGAGCTGGAGAACGGCGATCTGCTTCTGGCGGCGTTCAACCATCCAAACCTGTTCTTGTCCCATACGGTCGAAGACAGCAAGGCCATCGGCAAACTGAGCGGCTTTCACATCGTCATCGCCGCCAGCGGTATGTGCGAGGCCGGTCGCATCCGCCATCATCTGAAGAACCACCTTTGGAACAAGGACGCCACAATATTGATGGTCGGCTACCAGGCCACCGCGACGCTCGGGCGGCTCTTGAAGGATGGCGTACGCAAAGTCCGCATTCATGGAGAAGAGATTGTGGTGCGCGCCGAGATTGCTGAAATCAGGGGCTATTCGGGCCATGCCGACGGTCCCGAACTGATCGACTGGATGCGCGAGCGCACACCTGTCGAGCGCGGACTGTTTCTGGTACACGGCGAAGAAGATGCAATGCAGGATTTCACCGGGCTGGTCGAAAGCGAAGGCTTGCGCGTTGCATCGATCCACCGCCCGGCGATTGACGATAGTTACGATCTAAGCGGCCGGGAGCCGCGCCTTGTCAGCAGCGCGCAGGCCCGCCGCATCGAACCCAAGGATGCCGCACGGCTGGACTGGCACAATGATCTGACGCAGCTCATCCTCGACATCAACGAGACGGTTGAAGACGCCGCCGACGAGCGCGCCCGCGCGGTCATCATCCGCAGACTGAGACGCAGCCTGAAAGAAGCTAGTGACGGGTAACCACCCGCCGCGACCGGGAGACAAAAGACATGACACATCCGGACAATGACGCCCACCTTGCGTCACCTTCATATACCCTCCCGGCTCTCGACCGGGAATTCCTGCTCGGCGATTCCATGCGTGGTGTCCGTTTTCTGCTGGAATATGCCAAGGCCGATGAACTGCTTCGCGCCTGGCAGGTGCGCTCCACCGTCGTAGTGTTCGGCAGCTCGCGGGCCCGCGCCGATTCGGATGGCGAACTTGGCCGCTGGTATGCCCATGCAAGGCTATTCGGCCGCATCGTCTCGGAACGTGGCGGGGCCCTCGACGGCGATGGCGATGTGCGCGACAACGTGATTGCGACCGGCGGCGGTCCGGGACTGATGGAAGCGGCCAACCGCGGTGCACACGAAGCCGGTGCGCCAAGCATCGGCTACAACATCACGCTGCCGGAAGAACAGGAACCCAATCCGTACTCGACACCGGAGCTGACATTTCAGTTTCACTACTTCGCCATGCGCAAGATGCATCTGGCCATGCGCGCCAGTGCGCTGGTGGTTTTTCCAGGCGGTTTCGGCACGCTCGACGAAATGTTCGAGATCCTCACCCTGCGCCAGACCGGAAAGATGCCCGATATTCCGATCATCCTGTTCGATGAAGCCTACTGGTCTTCGATCGTGAACTTTCAGGGCCTTGCCGACCATGGCGTCATCAGCCCCGGCGATGTGGATCTGTTCGACTATGCAAGCACGCCCGAGGACGCCTGGGATTGCCTCTTGCGCAAAGGCCTGAAGATACATGGCACCTGACCCCGGAACGCCCGCCACAGCGGAGCATCCGGCCGTATGACGGATGCGGTCGAATGCTGTGTGATCGGCGCCGGCGTAGTCGGTCTGGCAGTGGCGCGTCAGCTCGCAATGTCAGGGCGCGAAGTCCTCGTCTTGGAGCGCGAACCGGCAGTCGGCTCAGGCGTGAGCTCACGCAATTCCGAAGTCATCCATGCCGGGATCTACTATCCGGAAGGCTCCCTCAAGGCGCGTATGTGCGTGCACGGCAAGCACCTGCTATATGACTTCTGCGACAGCCACGGCGTTGCGTACAGCCGCTGTGAAAAGCTGATCGTCGGCTGCGATGACAGCGAGGCACAGGCGCTACGGGCAATCCATGCACGCGGCCTCGGCAACGGGGTGAGCGATTTGCGTCTGATCACACAAGCCGAAGCCCGGGCGCTGGAGCCCGCGGTGCGCTGCGAGGCGGCAATCCTGTCGCCATCAACCGGAATTATCGACAGCCATGGTCTGATGCTCGCACTGCAGGGTGATCTTGAGGATCGCGGCGGCATGATCGCTTTCAACACGGATGTTACAGCCGGTACAATCAACGGGCAGGGATTTGAGATCGAAACGACAGCAGGCGACCGGTTGCATTGCCGCATCCTGGTCAATGCGTCGAGCCTGAATGCCCCCACACTTGCGATGCGGATTTCCGGTCTGCCGGCACATACGATCCCGAAGGCATATTACAGCCGCGGCCGGTATTTTCGCTGTGTCAGGAACCCTCCGATTACGCGGCTGATCTACCCGGTGCCGGTTGCCGCCTGGCTCGGCATTCACCTGACGTTGGACCTGACCGGACAATGCCGCTTCGGGCCAGACACACAATGGGTCGACGAACCGGATTACCTGGTCGATCCGGCAGCCGCAGGGGACTTCTACGAAGCGATCCGGCGTTACTGGCCTGACCTGGAGGACGGCATGCTTGTGCCCGATTATGCCGGGGTTCGGCCGAAGATCTATGGCCCCGGCGAAGACCCGTCGGACTTTGTCATCTCCGGCCCGCAGGCACATGGCGTGCCCGGCCTGGTCAATCTGTTCGGGATCGAATCGCCAGGGCTGACATCCTGCCTGGCGATTGCGGAGTATACTGCCGGTCTGGTCAGCAACTGACCAATATCCTGATACTAAGAATCCGTCAGGCCGTCTTCCGGCTTGGCCGCCGGTCGTGGTTGGCCCTCGGCAATCGCGGTTGCGATCAGCCGCAGCGCATCGTCGCTGGCCCAGTCCGCCGGGCCGAGCAGACGTCCGATTTCGCGACCCTGCCGATCGATCAGGATGGTGGCCGGAAGGCCGATAGCCTGCAACTTGCCTACGGCGTCAGCGGTCCGGTCGATATAGAGGCGCAAACTCGCCGCATTGGCTTCGATGAGGAACTTTGCAGAGGCTTCAGCGCCCTTCCGGTCGACACTCAGCGCCACGACTTCAAATGCATCGCCACCCAGTTTGCGTTGCAGTTCCGCCAGTTCCGGCATCTCCTTTCGGCACGGCGCACACCATGTCGCCCACAGATTGAGCAGCACCACCCGGCCACGCCAGTCGGCGATGGACCTGCGTTCCCCGGTTTCGTCAAGAAAATCGACATCAGCCACCGGACGGCGTTCCGGTTTCACCAGAAAGGCCGCAAGCTTGCCGGTCGCCAGCTCCTTGGTGACTTTGTCCGGAATGGTCATCTCCCTGGCCGGAGCCGGGGCCTGCAGGGCGGTGGCCAGTTTGTCCTGGTTGCCATCAGGCGACCAAATAAAGTACACGGCTGACAGCAAACCCGCCACGCAGCAAACGATCACGGCCATTTGCCAGCGTTCCAAGCCGAAAGTTGCATCCTTGCCCATGACCGTGTTTCCGTATCCGTATCCGAGGTGTCCGACATGACCAACAGAATGTGGGGCGGACGGTTTTCCGCAGGCCCCAGCGAAATCATGCAAGAAATCAATGCCTCGATTGATTTCGACCGCAGGCTCTTTTCCCAGGACATCCTCGGCTCGAAAGCCCACTGCACAATGCTGGCGGCCACCGGCATCCTATCCAAAAAGGATGCATCAGAAATTAAGAAGGGCCTCGATCAGGTTCAATCCGAAATTGCCGAAGGGACGTTCACGTTCTCGCGTGCGCTTGAAGACATTCACATGAATGTCGAAAACCGTTTGAAGGAAATTATCGGCGATACCGCCGGCCGCCTGCACACGGCGCGGTCACGCAACGACCAGGTCGCAACGGATTTCAGGCTGTATGTGCGCGAAACGGTCGACGTTCTCGACCAGCAGCTGAAGGCCTTGCAAACGGCACTGGCGGAAAAGGCCGAGACGCATGCCGCCACGATCATGCCGGGTTTCACGCATCTGCAGACTGCGCAGCCCGTCACCTTCGGCCATCACTGCCTGGCCTACGTGGAAATGCTCGACCGTGACCGGGGCCGGTTTCACGATGCGCGCAAGCGGCTCAACGAGTGCCCGCTGGGCGCCGCCGCGCTGGCTGGAACGTCGTTTGCCATCGACCGCAAAATGACGGCTGCAGATCTCGGTTTCGACCGTGCAATGCGCAATTCGATCGATGCGGTTTCGGACCGGGATTTCGTGCTTGAGGTCCTGGCGGCCGGCGCGATTGCCGCGGTGCATCTGTCGCGGCTGGCCGAGGAGTTTGTCATCTGGTCGTCGGCCCAGTTCGATTTCATCCGTTTGAGCGACAAGTTCACCACCGGCTCCTCGATCATGCCGCAAAAGCGCAATCCGGATGCCGCAGAGCTGGTGCGCGCCAAGACAGGCCGGATTCTGGCCGCCTTGACCGGCCTGATGGTCGTCATGAAAGGCCTGCCGCTGGCCTATTCGAAGGACATGCAGGAGGACAAGGAACCGGCATTCGACGCACTCGAGAACCTGTCGCTGGCAATTGCCGCGATGACCGGCATGGTCGAGGATCTTGTGCCCAATGAGGCGGCAATGCGTGCCGCCGCCGCACATGGCTATTCCACGGCGACGGATCTTGCCGACTGGCTAGTGCGCGAACTGGGCTTGCCGTTCCGCGATGCACATCATGTGACCGGGTCCATCGTGGCGATTGCCGAGGAGAAACAACTTGATCTGGCGGACCTTGATCTTACCGACATGCAGGGCGTCGAGCCACGCATCACGGCGTCCGTATTCAATGTGCTGAGTGTCGAAGCATCGGTGGCGTCAAGAACCAGCCTGGGCGGGACCGCACCGGCCAACGTCCGCAAGCAGGCCAGGCGCTGGCGCAAGGCGCTCAAATAGCATGCGCGCCGATCAGGCTTGGACATCACACAAGCCTTGCGGTACAAGACAGGCGTTCGTCACGAACGGGTTGCCGGACAGCATTGGACTGGGATCAGGTCTTCGGAAATGACAGGTGTTCGCAAGATATTGTTGGTGGTCCTGGCCGCCGGGCTTTTGGCGGGCTGCGGACGCGCCGGTTCATTACAGCCTGGACCTGATGAGCAGCCGGTAGACGCAGATCCGCCCTTCATCCTCGATGGTGCGGTGACGCCGCCAGAGAACTCATAGGCGGCGGGCACCAAAGAGCGGCATTTCCATGCATTATTTTGCGTATCGAGACGGCGTGCTGCATGCCGAGGACTTGAGCCTGCGGACTTTGGCCGAAGAGGCCGGCACACCATTTTACTGCTATTCGAAGGCGACGTTGGAGCGCCACTACCAGGTGTTCGACCAGGCCTTCGACGGTCTCGATCACCTGATCTGCTACGCCATGAAGGCCAATTCCAACCAGGCGATCATCAAGACTCTGACGGATCTTGGCGCCGGGCTCGATGTCGTCTCCGAAGGCGAATTGCGCCGGGCGATAGCCTTGAGGGTCCCGGCCCGCAAGATCGTGTTTTCCGGCGTCGGCAAGACCGCCCGCGAAATGGCGTTGGGACTGAAGGAAGGCATTGCCTGTTTCAACGTGGAATCCGAGCCGGAGCTGGAGCTGCTGTCGGCGGTCGCCTCGCGGCTCGGCAGCCGGGCAGCCGTGTCTTTGCGGATCAATCCGGATGTCGATGCGCGCACGCATAAGAAAATCACGACCGGCACGTCGCACAACAAGTTCGGCATTCCGTTCCAAAGGGCCGAGGCGGTCTATGATACGGCAAGATCACTGCCGTGCATCGACGTGACCGGCATAGACATGCATATCGGCAGTCAGATCACCGATCTGGAACCCTACACTCAGGCTTATTCACTGCTGGCAGAGCTCGTTCAGACCCTGCGCACCAACGGGCACGATATCCGCCATGTCGACCTGGGCGGAGGGCTCGGCGTGCCCTATCGCGGTACCAATGACATTCCACCGCATCCTGACGAATATGCCGGCATGGTCCGGCGAACGCTGGGTCATCTCGGCTGTAAGGTGATTCTGGAGCCGGGCCGGATGATCGCCGGTAATGCCGGCATCCTGGTAACCCGCGTCATACATGTCAAACAGGGCGAGGGTCGCACATTCGTTATTGTCGATGCAGCCATGAACGACCTGATCAGGCCAACGCTATACGACGCCTATCACGACATCATACCGGTCGATGAACCGGACGCCGCGGCGCCCAGGCTGACCTGCGATATCGTTGGGCCGGTATGCGAATCGGGCGACTATCTGGCGCTTGATCGCGATATGCCCGAACTGAAGCCCGGTGATCTGATTGCCGTCATGACCGCGGGTGCCTACGGTGCGGTACAGTCCGGCACCTATAATTCCAGGCCACTGGTAGCCGAAACGCTGGTCAACGGCGACAAATTCGCCATTATCCGGCCGCGCCAGACCTTCGAAGAGCTGATCGGCATGGACCGGCTTGCCGGCTGGCAAACCTGATCAGGTCCCGGCATAACCTCTCACCTGGCGGGAAACTGCCGGTTTCGTTACGTTTTGATCTTAAAACACAAGAAGTTGAATACAATGTTTGGGCATTGTTCTGTCGCAATATCCGGATATGCTGTCGGACATGAGCAAAGATCCTTCACGCCGGCTGGGCCGCAAGGTCTTTCTTGCCCAGTCAGCCATTCTTTTTGAGACCGCGTGGGTCGCAGTGTGGCCCGCGGCAATGGTGGCTGGTCTCGTGCTGCTGGCGGTGTTGTGCGGCATTCCGGCGCTTTTACCGGCCGCCGTGAAACCTTTCGCGCTTGGTTTGGCGGCAATCGCGGTACTGGTTGCACTCAAACCGGTCCTGTCGCTCACACTGCCCTCGCGCGAGGCTGCATTACGGCGCATTGAGCTGAAATCCGGCCTCAAGCACCGGCCCGTATCGACATGGCATGACCGTCTGGCGGAAACCAATCCCGCTCCGGAATCACGGGTCATCTGGCGCGCTCATCAAGATTGGGTGGCCAAACAACTCTCCGCGCTGAAAAGCGGGCCACCACAGTCTGGACTGCCGCACCGCGATCCGATGGCGCTTCGTAACGCGCTTGCCGTGGCGCTGGGCGCCGCACTGTTCCTGAACTGGGGTAACTGGGATGTCCGGCTGGCCGAAGCGGTCAGTTCCCGGCCGGTTGTCGCACAGGCCGCAGGGCTTGATGCATGGATTGCACCGCCTGCCTACACGATGAAACCACCTTTGTTGCTGACCAGCGAGGCGGCAAAGGCACAGGTGAAACGGGGCGAGGAATTTGTCGTACCAGAAGGCAGCCAGCTTATCGTCCGGCTGAACGGCGCCGACAAGCCGGTGTTGAATTTTATCCGGCCTGGCGAGAACGCCGGCTCGGAAGACCCCCTCCTATCGCGCCCGATCGCTGAAACCGGCAAGGCGGGTGTCTTCGAAACCAAGGCGGTGATCGAACGGCCGGTGAACATTCAGGTGCTCAGCCAGGACACGGTCGTCGCGCAGTGGCAGGTGGCGGTGATCCCCGATGCCGCCCCCAAGGCTGAAACCGGAGCGCAGATTACCGTCACGCCGACCGGCGCGTTCTCCGTTCCCTGGAAGGCCAGTGACGATTACGGCGTTGCCGGCCTGGATGCAAAGTTCCGGCTGGCTCCGGAAGACGGGCCTGCCCAGGACGGCGAAAGCCAGCCTATCGGATTACAGATCGAACCGCCGGCCTTTCCCATCAACATGCAGAAACTCAATCCGCGATCTGCAAACGGTAAGGCTTTTCAGGATCTGACCGCTCATCCCTGGGCGGGTCTGATGGTCGAATTGCAACTCACCGCCCGTGATCAGGCCGGCCAGACGGGGGTGAGCAAACCGCTGAAATTCCAGTTGCCGGAACGCAGTTTCCGCAAGCTTCTGGCACGCGCCATGGTCGAGCAACGCCGCAAGTTGGTGCAAACACCCGACGACCGCATCATGATCGTGCGCACACTGTCGGCGCTGATGGCCTGGCCCGACGGACTGATCGAAAAGAGCGGAACCTACCTGAATATCCGCACGGTGACCCGGCGGCTGTACAACGCGACAACGGAAAAAGAGTTGCTGGACGTCGTTGACCAGCTCTGGGAGATCGCGGTCCTGATTGAAGATGGCGATCTGCACAATGCCCTGAAAGAGTTGGAGGCGCTGCGCAAGGAATTGCAGGAAGCGCTCGCCAACAATGCGCCGCCAGAGAAGATCGCAGAGCTTATGAGCAAGCTGCGCGAAGCGATGAACCGCTATCTGGAGGCCATGACCCGACAGATGCAACGGGCGATGCGCAATGGCGAACAGATGAGCCAGCAGCAGATCCGGCCGGGCGAGATGGTTCGCTCGCAAGATCTCAAGAAAATGCTCGATATGATCGAGAATCTGGCGCGCCAGGGCGCCCGCGACGCGGCCCAGGAAATGCTCTCTCAGCTGGAGAATATCCTGCGCAACCTGCAGCCTGGCATGGCCCGGCAGATGGACCCGCAGCGAAACTCTCCCATGGCGCGGATGTTGCAGCAACTTGGCGATATGATGCGCCGCCAGCAGAACCTGATGGATCAGACCTTTCGCCTGCCGCGCGGCCAGCCGAACGGCCAGCAGCAACAGGGCCAGCAGGGCGATCAGCAGGGCCGGCGGCCGGGCAACTCTCAGCAAATGGGTGATTTGTCAGATCAGCAGAATGCCCTTGGCCGCATGTTGCAGCGCATGCTCGACCAACTCGGTCAGCAGGGCATGAATGCGCCGCAAGGCCTTGGTCATTCGCGCGAAGCGATGAAGGGTGCCGGCAAGGCGCTCGGTGAAGGCGAACGCGGGACGGCGCTCGGTAAACAGGGTGAAGCTCTGGAAGGCCTGCGTGAAGGCGCCAGAAACATGGCGCAACAGCTCATGCAGCAGGGCACCGGCAATGAGGGCAATTATGGTCGGCACGGCGAAGCGCGCGGCGACGACCGTGACCCGCTGGGCCGCCCGATGCCGACACGCAGCACCGACTTCGGTCCAGAACGCAACATGCTGCCGGGCGAAGCGGCCGTGCAGCGGGCGCGTGAAATCCTCAATCTGCTGCGCAGCCGGGCGAACAATCCCAACCGGCCGCGAATCGAGTTGGACTATCTGAACCGTCTTCTTCGGGGTCTTTACTAGAGCATTTTTTGTGAAACCAGAGTCACCAAAAATGCTCTATCTCTTTGATATTGAGCATGTTCTTAATCCGAAAACCGCACACACTTTTCGGTAACATGCTCTAGAAGATCTACGGTTTGATTGGGGAGCGGGCCGGTGGGGCTAACTCAGCCTAAACGTCAAAATCTCCAGAGCGCTTGCGCCCTCACGCGTTCGCGACGTAACCGACGAACGGCAGTTCACGATAGGCATGTGCCATGTCCATGCCATACCCCACGACGAACTTGTCCGGACAGTCGAACCCCTTGAAGTCCGCATTTATATCAGCAGCCCTCTTGCCAGGCTTGTCGAGCAACACCGCCGTCATGGCGCGGGCCGCGCCACGCGCCACCAGCAGATCTTTGGCATAGGCCAGCGTGCGGCCGGACTCCAGAATATCATCGATCAGCAGGACATCGCGGCCGCGAACGTCCGTCTGGATGTCCCTTAGCACTTCGACATGGCCCGACGAAACGGTCTTTTCCCGATAGCTGGCCAGCATCATGAAATCGACCTCGGGCAACAGGTGAGCCCGGTGGAAGGCCCGCAACAAATCCGCCGCAAAAATAAAGCTGCCCTTGAGGATCGGCACGACCAGCAGGCGCCGCGGCTCGAACTTGGCGACATCCTGCGCCAGCTCGTCAACGCGCTCGGCGATCTGGTCTTGCGAAAACAGAACCTCTATCTGGTGACCATCTATTGTGATTGCCGTCATGGATGCGCCGTAGAATGATTTTGACACTGAGCTCAAGCCGCCAGCCGAACCCTGCCAGCCAATCGCGGCCGGTCAGTTATTTGAACCGATTTCGGCTGCCTGGGCAAAACGAATTTCGATATCATCCGCAGATTCCGGCGGCGAGGCGATTCTCGTGACGAAGGTGGTCTTCTGCGCCGGCGCCAGCTGACGGGCGCCGACGCCGTTCAGCGTCCAGGCATAAACCTGCTTGGCTTCCTTATCACGCAGGACAAAGCGCAACGCGGGCACCTTGCGGCGACCGCGCGAGATGTTGACGACCTCACCCCGGATCGCCAAAACCCGCTGACCATCACTCATGATGTGTTCTTGAGCCACTTTACGAATTTCAAATCCACGCACGTTGAAGGGCACGCCAAGCCGCTCGTAAACAACGCTTGTGCCAGGAGCAATACGGACTGTCTCGTCGGGAAATACCGCCATCACAACCACCGGCAGAACCAGGCAGGCCGCCCATATCGACCAGCCGCGAACGCGCGCCATCCGCTCCCGGTGCCTGCGACCGCGAGCCTCTTCCGCTGCCCGTGTAACGTCCGCCAGCCGGCGGGCCTCACGCACCAGGATAGCGTCGTTTTCAGGCTCATCATCACACGAAGGCCCGCATGGCACGTCAGTAATCTCAACAGCATGAGCTTCAAGCCAGCTATGACCACACTGGCTGCACCTGATGACGGTTCCGTCCGCCCCCAGATGGCCATCGGGAAATTCGTAGCTTGTTGCGCAAGATGGGCAAGCAACTATCATCTTCTACCTGTACAATGCCGTGATTCGCGGCCGTGCCGGCAGTGCTGCCCTAATCGGACGGACACGAACCGGTCAGACGAAAACTTAAGCAGATTTAGGGTTAATGGCGCGTAAATCTTCCGCTTCCTTGCCCTGTATTCTGCTGAAAAACGGGGCCTGAGAGCATCTGACGATGGTGCGCTTTGAGAACGTCGGCTTGAGATACGGCAAGGGACCTGAAGTCCTGCGCGATATCACATTCGAGCTTGAACCGGGATCGTTCCAGTTTCTGACCGGACCATCAGGGGCTGGAAAGACGTCCCTGCTCAGGTTGCTGTTTCTGGCCATGCGCCCGACCCGCGGCCTTATCACGCTGTTCGGTCGCGACGTTGCAACCATGTCCCGTAGCCACATGCCGGATCTCAGACGGCGCATCGGAACGGTCTTTCAGGACTTCCGCCTGCTTGATCATCTGACCACGTTCGAGAATGTCGCGCTGCCCTTGCGCGTTGCCGGTGAAAAACCGGAAAGCTACCGGGACAATGTGCTCGAGCTACTGAACTGGGTCGGCCTCGCCGACCACGCCAATGCCTATCCGCCGGTGTTGTCCGGCGGCGAGAAGCAACGTGCGGCCATCGCACGCGCCGTCGTGACACGGCCGGAACTGCTGCTGGCGGACGAACCTACGGGTAATGTCGACCCGGCCCTGGCAATGCGGCTGTTACGGCTTTTCGTGGAGTTGAACCGATTTGGGACGACGGTCCTGATCGCAACACACGACACCCATCTGATTGCACAGTCAACTGCGCAAGTCATGAACCTCGACAAGGGCGTTCTGACATTCAAAGATGGAAATGGTGCGTCATGAACCTCACCGGCAAACGCGACAAACCGCAAGGATTTGCCCCGCCTGGTACGGCGCTGGTTGAAACGAACACGGTTATGCCGCGCGTCCAGGCACCCTTGAGGACATTGGTCCTGGCGTTGACCGTCATGTGTTATCTGGCGGCAATTGCCATTGGTGCAATGCTGCTGATCAACCGGGCCGTGGAAGGCTGGACATCGGACATCGCCGGCGAAATCACCGTTCAGGTCCGCGAGATCGAAGGCGCGGACATCGAACAGGAACTGGCCAAGGCGGCGACCATCATCAATGAAACATCCGGGATCCTGGCCATCAGGGTCTTGAGCCGCGGAGAGGGGTTAGGCCTGCTTGAGCCGTGGCTTGGAAAGACGGCCATTCTGGACGAACTGCCGGTGCCGAGGCTTATCGCGATCACCGTTGACCGGGCCGCGCCGCCCGATCTGCAAACGCTCCGGGTGAAGCTCGCCCAATCGGTCAAGGGTGCGGTGCTCGATACGCACCGCCGCTGGCAGGGCGAACTGACCGCCATGGCCTCCACGATGCGCTGGCTGGCCGGTGCCGTGCTTTTGCTGATTTCCGGCTGCGCGGTAGCCCTGGTGGTGTTTGCAACGCGGACCGCTCTGGACGCGAACCGGGATGTTCTGGAGGTTCTTTACCTTGTTGGCGCCAGGGACAGATTCATCGCTTCGCAGGTGGAGCGCAGGTTCCTGACAGCCGGATTGCGTGGCGGAATGGCCGGAACGCTGGCCGGACTGCTGACATTCGCCCTCATGTCGGCAACCGGACGGTTCGGCGCGCCGTCCGGATTGGCCGAGGCAAGCTCGCGCCTGCTGTTCGGGCCGCCGGAAACAACCTATGCAGCCTATCTGGTCTTCGCGATCATTCCCCTGGTCGCGACGGTCATTGCATTAATGACGGCGCGTTGGGCAGTATTCCGGATCTTGAGATCGATTTTTTGAGCGGAACTTTGATGACGCGGAAGCAGGTCGCATGACCGCTTCCTGGCAAGGGACAGATGAACCCGGAAAACAGACGCTGATACTCGCCGTATTTTGCAGCTTCGGGGCACGGGGAATATTGAGGGTTTTGCATGGGCGGTGCGCTACCGGATCGAACGGCTTGCGAAAGGCGCTCCCGCAGGGGGCGTGCGGGGGCCATGCTGCTGACTTTGGCGGCACCATTTGTGCTGCTGACGGCCGGCTTTGCCGTGTTTGTGAACAACGCGCCGACGCGTCCGCCTGCACTGCCGGATAAGGCCGATGCAATCATAGCGCTGACCGGCGATGGATATCGCCTGCACGAGGCAGGCCGCCTTCTCATCCGGGGTCACGCCGGCCAATTGCTGATTTCCGGTGTCCATGACAAGGTGCCCGATCGCCGAATCCGCCAGATTTCCGGGCTCAGCGCCAACTTGTTCGCCTGTTGTGTCACCATAGACCGAAAGGCCATGGATACACGTGGCAACGCAGCCTATGGAGCGCAATGGGCGGTAAAGCACAAGTTCGGCCGGATCATAATCGTCACCAGCGACTACCACATGCGCAGGGCAATGCTGGAGTTCGACCGCATGCTTCCGGATCGGGAGTTGATCACCTGGCCGGTCCGCAGCGGCAAAGCGGCACATTCGGCCGGCAGTGCGGGTTGGTTGCGCTTGTGGGGACATGAATATGTGAAGTATCTTCTGGCGCTTACAACAATGGGGCTGCTGGCCAATCCGGAATAAGAATGCTGATCCTGCGGTCCTTGATCTTCAACGTCGTATTCTATGTCAATCTCATCGCCATGATGCTGGGCGGCGCGGTGTTCTACATCACGCCCAGACGATGGTCGATGGCCGCCCTCAAGTTCTGGGCCAGCACGTCTTTGCTGTTGCTGCGTGTCCTGACCGGCACCAAGGTGGAAGTTCGCGGCCGCGAACACCTTAAACCAGGTGCAATCCTGGTGGCCGGCAAGCATCAGTCATTGTGGGAAACATTCGCTTTGTTGCCGCTCTTCGACGACCCGGCCATGGTGCTTAAGAAGGAACTTACCAGAATTCCGCTGTTCGGCTGGTTCGCGCTCAAGTTCAAGATGATCGCGGTGGACCGCGGCGCCGGCGCATCCGCCCTCAAGGGCATGATCCGTAGCGCACTGGAAGCGCGCGACGATGGCCGGCAGATCCTGATCTTTCCCGAAGGCACGCGCAGAGCGCCGGACGCCGAACCATTATACCGGCCGGGCGCAGACGCACTCTATTTGCAGCTGGATGTCCCTTGCATCCCGTTTGCCCTGAACTCGGGCCTTTATTGGCCACGGCGCCGGTTTATCCGCCGCCCCGGTACGATTGTCGTGGAGTTTTTGCCCGAAATACCGCCGGGTCTGCCGCGCAAGGAGTTTTCCGCACGCCTTCAGTCGGCGATCGAGCCGGCAACGGCGCGGCTTGTGGCGGAGGGCAGGCAGGCCATGTGTCAGCAGTGATCGCGCAACGGCTTTACCGGCGTTAACCAAGGTGGTAGAAAACAAACAGTGAACATACAATGTGGTTTAAAGTGCGGCACTCCGCACCATCCGTGAAGTTGGAAGCACCGGTTCTTTGAGAACTCGTCATGACGTCATTGACAGACACCTCGCGTGATCCGATCGCGGAAGAAATCTGGGACATGAAGTACCGCCTCAAGGACGAGGGCGGTCACCCTGTGGATCAAACCATGGAGGAAACCTGGCGGCGTGTGGCCACTGCCCTGGTCGCACCGGAGGAGGCATCCAGGCGCACGGGCATTGCCGACAAATTCTACGGCATATTGGCATCCGGCCGCTTTCTTCCCGCCGGCCGGATCATTGCCGGGGCCGGAACCGGCCGCAAGGTCACATTGTTCAACTGCTTTGTGATGGGCACGCTGGATGATTCAATGGACGGGATCTTCCAGGGCCTGAAGGAAGCGGCCTTGACGATGCAGCAGGGTGGCGGCATCGGCCACGACTTTTCAACGCTGCGTCCAGCCGGCGCGTCCGTAAAGGGTATCGGCGCGGATGCATCGGGTCCTTTGAGTTTCATGGATGTGTGGGACGCCATGTGCCGCACCATCATGTCGGCAGGTTCGCGGCGCGGTGCCATGATGGGCACATTGCGGTGCGATCACCCCGATATCGAGGCATTCATTGCCGCCAAACGCGACCCGGCACGATTGCGCATGTTCAACATGTCCGTTCTCGTCACCGATCGTTTCATGGCAGCGGTCAAGGCAGACGGTGACTGGCCACTGGTATTCGGCGGCGAGACCTTCAAGACGGTCCGGGCGCGGGATTTGTGGGACCAGATCATGCACGCCACCTATGACTATGCCGAGCCGGGCGTCATTTTCATTGACCGGGTCAACGCAGCCAACAACCTGGCCTATTGCGAAACGATCCACGCGACGAACCCGTGTGGCGAGCAGCCCCTGCCGCCATATGGCGCTTGTCTTTTGGGGTCGGTCAACCTGACGGCATTTGTGACGGATCCGTTCCGTGATACCGCACGGCTGGATGAAGAAACGCTCGCCGCAAGCGTCGTAACAGCGGTCCGTCTGCTCGACAATGTCATCGATATCTCGAACTTTCCGCTGAAGGAGCAGGCAGACGAAGCCAGAGCAAAACGACGCATCGGGCTCGGCATCACGGGTCTCGCCGACGCGCTCATCATGCTCGGGCTGCGCTATGGCAGCCAGGCGGCGGCCACTCGCGTCCGGCACTGGATGAAGCTGATCGAGCGCGCCGCCTATCATGCAAGCATTGACCTGGCCGCAGACAGGGGCGCATTCGCGCTGTTCGATGTGCAGGCCTATCTGGCCTCCGGTCACATCAGCACGCTGGATGAAGACATCCGGACACGCATTGCCGAGATAGGAATCCGCAATGGCCTGCTGACCTCCATTGCGCCAACGGGCACGATTTCGCTTCTGGCCGGAAACGTGTCGAGCGGCGTGGAACCGGTTTTCTCGCTCAAATATGACCGCAAGGTTTTGCAGCCCGACGGCACGCGGCGGACGCAGAGCGTTGAAGATTTCGCACTGCGCGCGTATCACGCGCAGTTCGGTGAGGCGGCAAGCCTGCCGGACTATTTCGTGACCGCGCAGGATCTGTCGCCACAGGACCATCTCGTCATGCAGGCAGCCCTGCAGCCGCATGTCGATTCCTCGATCTCCAAGACGATCAACTGTCCGCAGTCGATTTCATTCGACGACTTCAAGGCAATCTACGAGCAGGCCTATGACCTCGGACTAAAGGGATGCACAACCTATCGCCCAAACGAGGTGACGGGCTCGGTCCTGAGCGTGACTGGCGAGACAAGCCAGGCCGGATCGCAGACCACCTTGCCGCTGGATGCACCCGTACCACCAGTATCGGCTGTCAGTGATCCCGGCGGCGATATCGTCTATATGAAACAGCCGCTGGAACGGCAGGGGGCATTACCCGGCTTTACCTACAAGCTGAAATGGCCCGACTCCGATCATGCCATCTACATCACCTTGAACGATATCGTCCAAAACGGCCGGCGCCGTCCGTTCGAAATCTTCATAAACTCCAAGAACATGGAGCACTATGCCTGGACCGTAGCGTTGACCCGGATGATCTCGGCAGTCTTCCGGCGCGGCGGCGATGTGTCCTTTGTCGTGGAAGAACTGAAGGCGGTGTTCGATCCGCGCGGCGGGCAGTGGATGGATGGCCGGTATGTACCCAGCCTGCTGGCCGCTATTGGCGGTGTCATTGAACGGCACATGATCGATACAGGCTTCCTGAAGGACGGCAAGGCAGGTCTTGGCGATGCATCCCAGGCTGAACGTCTGGTTGCCGGTGGCGATGCCCCGGTGCCAAGGCAGTGTCCGAAATGCGCAGAGCCTGCCCTGGTGTTCCAGGAAGGCTGCGCCACCTGTCTGGCGTGCGGCTACTCCAAATGCGGCTGAGCCTTTTGCTTTTTGAGCTGGTACCGGTTCTTTCAAACCATAACCTGCTCCAGGCAAATCCGTTGCGCCATCAGAACCCCACCATGCGCCGGACCGCTTGTGGACTGACACCGGCCTCGCGCAGTGCACGCAGCGAGCGGTCTCCATGACGCTTTGCAAGCTTGCGGCCGTCGTCTGCCGAGATCAGCGTGTGATGGCTGTAGACCGGTTCGGGTAATTCGAGCAGAACCTGCAGCAGGCGGTGAATGTGCGTGGCGTGAAACAGGTCGTGGCCGCGGGTCACGTGGCTGACTGACTGGATCGCATCGTCCACGACCACGGCCATGTGGTAGCTTGTACCGATATCCTTGCGGGCAAGGATCACGTCACCCCATTGTGCGGGATCCACCGTGACCTGCCCCGTTTGTCCGTCCGGGCCTTCCGACAGTTCCTGAAACGACAGGGTTCCGCCCTGCCTCCTCTCGGCCAGACCCAAAGCCGCCGTCATGTCGAGCCGCATGGAGAACGGCATGCCCTGGTCCATCCGGTCCTTGCGCTCAGCCAGGCTGAGTGTCCGGCAGGTGCCGGGATAGCGCGGCACACCATCGGGATCGCATAAGGATCCCGGTGAGCGGGCATACTGCTCGGCCAGGCCCTTGCGGGTGCAAAAACACGGATAGAGCAGATCCATGGCCTTAAGGCGGTCCTGCGCCTTGAAATAGGTGTCCATGTGTGCGCTTTGGTGGTGCACCGGCTCTTCCCAGCGGATGCCGAGCCAGGCAAGATCGCTCACGATCCCGGCAGTGAACTGCGGCCGGCAGCGGGTGGCGTCGATATCCTCGATGCGCAACAAGAACCGCCCGCCGGCCTCACGTGCAGCCTGCGCGGTGTACAGCGCCGAAAACGCATGCCCCAAGTGAAGTTCACCTGTCGGGCTTGGAGCAAAACGGAAAACGGGTTGCGTCATGACGAGCCGGGCTTTGTATCGGGTGGATTTGTTGGTAATGCGAAAAGCCCGGTTGTCCAAGGATGAACGATGACGGCTCACCGGACCATAGAGACCATCGACGATGTGGCCGAGGGTATGGAGCACCTCTTGCGGGTGGAGCCACGCTTCGAACGCGCCTTCACGGCGGCCGGCATGCCGCCCTTGCGGCGACAACCTGCCGGTCTTGCGGCGTTGCTGTACATCATCACCGAACAACAGATCTCGCTTGCAGCTGCCGCGGCGATCTGGCGACGGTTCGAGAAGCGTTTCCATCCGTTCGACCCACTGGTGCTGCTTGCGGCAGGCGATGACGACTATCGAGCCTGCGGACAGTCCGGCGCCAAGATCCGCACCATCCGCGCATTGGCCGAAGCGCTGCGAGCCGGCTCCGTCGACCTGGACCGGATGGCACAATTGGAAGATGCCCCGGCCCGCAAGGAATTGATGGCGATCAAGGGGATCGGCCCGTGGACAGCGGACATCTATCTGTTGTCCTGTCTTGGCCGGCGCAATGTCTGGCCATCGGGCGACCTTGCGCTTCAGGTCGCCGCGCAACTTGTGTTTGACCTCGCACAGCGGCCTGATCGCACGGAAATGGAAGAGCTGGCGCAAGATTGGCAACCGTGGCGGGCGGTTGCCGCACGGCTGCTTTGGGCGCACTACCGAAAGGTGAAATTAGACCGCGCCTGACAATATTCCGCTATCTATTGTAGCGATCAAAGCGCCTATGCCCCTTCACACGGCTGTTGCACAAGATATAGTAGGTTTTGTGTGAAAGGGTGGAACTGATACGAATCGGTCAAGAGTCTCAATCAGTTCCGCATAGGAGTGCGCGCATAGTAGGCAAGGTGTCCAATTGGAGCAGGTAGCGGCAGTTTCCCCGGATAGTTGTCCGGCATTGGTGTTGAACGCGGATTATCGTCCACTCAGCTATTACCCCCTTTCGCTCTGGTGCTGGCAGGATGCGGTCAAGGCGGTTTTTCTGGAGCGGGTCAATATCGTCTCCGAATACGACCAGGAAGTCAGAAGTCCGAGCTTTTCCTTCCGCCTGCCAAGTGTCGTGTCGCTGAAGAATTTCGTCAAACCCGCCGAATACCCGGCTTTCACCCGGTTCAATCTGTTTTTGCGCGACAAGTTCTCCTGTCAGTATTGCGGCATCGGCGAAGACCTGACCTTCGACCATCTCATCCCACGCTCCAAGGGCGGGCAGACGACGTGGGACAACGTGGTCACCGCCTGCGCACCCTGCAACCTGCGCAAGGGCGGCAAGATGCCCAGGGATGCCGGCATGTGGCCGCACAACATGCCGCACCGCCCGACAGTCCATCAGCTTCATCGCAACGGTCGGCGGTTTCCGCCCAATTACCTGCACGAAAGTTGGCAGGACTATCTTTACTGGGATGCGGAGTTGGACCCCTAGGGGCAGGACCCACCAATGCCAGAGGACTTTGCCTATTCGCCTGCCATCCGCAGCCGGGTTTCGGAAAATCTGTCGCGCCATAGCCCGAAAACCCTCAACCAGCCGGAATTGCGCCGTGCCGCGGTGGCGGTTGTACTGGTGCGCGAACCGGCCAGCGGCGATACGGCCGTCCTGCTGACACTCCGGCCACAGCGTATGAAGCGGCATAGTGGCCAATACGCCCTGCCCGGAGGCAGGCTCGACGATGGCGAGACGGAAATCGAAGCCGCGCTGCGTGAACTGCAAGAAGAACTGGGAATAAGCCTCGACAACTGCGATGTTCTTGGCGTGCTCGACGACTATCCGACCCAGTCGGGTTTCAGGATCAGACCCGTCGTGATGTGGGCAGGCGATCCGGTGCGCCTGACGCCGGACCCGCAAGAAGTGGAACAGGTTTTCACCATTCCACTGGCTGAACTTGACAGCCCGCAAATTCCCATCCTGACCCGCCAACCGGATGGAGGGCCGCCTGTCATGTCAGCCTGGCTTCTGGTCCTCGGTCATGAGATCTATGCGCCAACTGCGGCCATCCTGTATCAGTTCCGCGAAGTCGCCTGGCGGGGCAACGACACTGCTGTGCGGCATTTCGGCCAGCCGGAATTTGCGCGCCGTTAGAGCGCTTTGCAGTTAGATTGAGTCAATTCTGTTAGCTGTCCCGGCCGTCATTTTGAAGATATTGTGTCCGATCTTCGTTGTGTCGACGCGAATCTGAAGTCCCAGCGAACCGGCCATCAAATTGGCGCGCTCGGCCACGTGTTCGCAACTGATCTCTGGGAAAACCTTGTTCAGATAGCGGTCTGTCCTATGCCCCTTCCGCATCGACTTGTAGGCATGCCGGCCCGCCGCATAGATCCTGACCGCATTGCGCTGCACAACCGATGCTCGTTGCGAGCCGATTCCATCATGCAGCCGTTCGCAAAGATCCATGATCTGTTGCGCTGCCAATGGCCCGCTGACGCCCGAGACATATTGATTGAACACCGCCCTTTGTGCTGCGCCCATCTCCAGCTTGCCGGCAATTGCCGCACTCAAAGCATCGCATAGGGAATCGAACGTTTCGGCCCTGTGCGAGATCGCGTTGCACAGGACAGCTTCCTGGTCGAGCCGGACTTCCGGGCAGTAGGCAATGGGCGTATGGCCGACCACCGCCGCTTCGGCGCCGGTGGTGCACCCGTTATGCACCATGGCTTTGGCGGCTTTGAGCCATGGAATGGAGCCACCCTCCCGCACCACCTTGAGATTGGCCACATCGCTGGCAGCATCGACCCAGGTCTGCATCTCCTCGCCGGGATGCGGCCTGACGACGATCGTCATATGGGAGAAGCGTTCGGCCAGTGGTTTGAGGACCGCGAGAAACCCGTCCATCACTCTTTTGCGGTGCGCCTGCATGCCTTCGAACCGTTTCGGCAAGTCCGGATTGGCTTGATCGCGCTTGGACATCCTGCGATCCGGTGCATCGTGCATCGAGATGATCGGATTGAGGCTGGAATAGTTTGTGTTTATCAGGATGAAATCGCCATAGGTCTGGCGGATCGCACGCACCTCGGGCTCGTGCAGCCCATCGAGCTCGGGCCGCAGCAGGTCGAAGCGCGGGTTCCCGAAGGGGTGCGCCTCCAGCCCGACAACCCGCGAGCGCTCCGCCAGGTCTTCGGCACTCTGCCGGCCCCAGGCGACGAGGCCCGATAACATCTCCAGCGTCTCACTCGAGACCCGGCGCATGAGATAGACGTCACGGCCGAAATAGACCAGGCCTTCCTCGTCCCAGCCGAAACTAACATGACCGAGCCGCTTCAGGAGTCGCAGCATGGTCAACCGCTTGTGGGTCAGCGTCTGGCACAGATAGACGCTCGGCGGCATCTTCCAGATTGCCCGGTTGATCAGCGCCTTGGATCCGGTGATCACCTCCCAGCCACGATCGAGCGCGATGACACCCTGCAGCAGCCGGGCATCCAGCTCGCGCGAGATCATCTCCGCAGGCAGGATAAGCGTCTTGCTCAAAAGTCCAAAACTCCCATCAGCCCCGGCCGACAAAGGGCATCTTCGCTGCCATGATTGTCATGGTCTGTACCACGACATCGGACGGGAGCGACGCCATGTGCAACACGGCATCGGCGACATGCTGCGCATCCATGGTGGGCTCGGCCGCCATGGATCCGTCCGCCTGCGGTACACCCGTGCTCATGCGTTCCGTCATGTCGGTAGCTGCGTTGCCGATATCGATCTGGCAGCAGGCTATGTCAAATGGCCGGCCATCCAGCGCCGTTGTCTTTGTCAGACCGGAAACCGCATGCTTGGTGGCCGTGTAAGGCGCCGAACCGGGCCTGGGCACATGCGCTGAAATCGAACCGTTATTGATAATCCGCCCGCCCATCGGTTGCTGGTTGCGCATGATTGCAAAGGCCCTGCGGGTACACAGGAACACACCGGTCAAATTGACGTTCACCACCATTTGCCACTGCTCCGGCGTGATTTCGTCAGGTGTCATGGCGGGTGTGTTCGTGCCGGCATTGTTGAACAGAACATCGAGCCGTCCAAACTTGGCAACGGTCTGGTCGAACAACCTATCCACCGCCGCCACATCGGACACATCGCAGGCCACCGCCAGTCCCTGATCGTCCGGGCATCCGGCAAGTTCAAGCGTTTCGTCAAGGGCTGCTTTGCGCCGCCCGGCGATTGCCGTCCTGTATCCGGCCTGCAGGAACGTGATCGCCACCTGCCGTCCGATCCCACCACTGGCTCCGGTAATAATGGCAACCCTGGACGTTGAGGTCATGGCACCTGCTTCTTTCTGTTGAAAATCACCCGCACCTGTAGCACCGCGACGCGTCCACCTGCAATGGCTGGCGGCCCGCGGGACGATCGGCCCTTAGCCATAGGCCCCGGCACGCAATCGCTTATGCGTTACAGCCATAGCGTCCTTCGTCTGTGACCGACGTCTCACCTTCTCCCCGCCAGACAACACGCTCGGTGGCTTCCAGTGTACGGTCTTCGCGTGTATTGATGAGCGCAGACTTAAGTTGGGGCCCGGTGATTGAAATCACTGGCCATGGCCCGTTGCCGCAAGGTGCCCGGCAGGGGCGTGTGGAGGGTTCATGAAAGCAAACCGTGTCATCACCGTCGTCGGTGCCCATGCCGAGGGTGAAGTCGGCCGCGTCGTCACCGGTGGCGTTCTGCCGCCACCTGGCGACACCGTGTTCGAGCAGCAACAATGGCTGGAACACAACAACGACGACTTCCGCAAGTTCCTTATCTACGAGCCGCGCGGCGGGGCATTCGTCCACACAAACCTGGTCGTGCCGGCCAAATCGCCGGAAGCCGATGCAGGTTTCATCATCATGGAACCCACCGACTACCCGCACATGTCCGGTTCCAACTGCATCTGTGTCACCACCGTCCTGCTTGAAACCGGTATGCTGCAAATGCGCGAGCCCGAAACGCACCTCACGCTGGAGACCCCCGGCGGCCTGGTGCCGGTCACCGCGACCTGCGCCGACGGCAGGGTGAAACGGATCACGCTCACCAATGTGCCGTGCTTCGCCGCCGTGCTGGATGCCGAGATTGAAGTCCCGGACCTCGGCAGACTGAAGGTCGATGTCGGCTACGGCGGTGCGTTCTTCGTGATCGTCGATGCAACCCAATTCGGCTTCGCAATCAGCGCGCCCGAGGCCAGGCAACTGGTCGAGACCGGCGAGAAAATAAAAAAAGCCGCCAACGAGCAGCTTTCCGTCTCGCATCCCGAACTGCCGTTGACGGAGATCGCCTTCACGGAATTCATATGTCCGGTAACCGAAATCGATGGCGAACTGACCGGCCGCAACACGGTTGTCATCTCACCCGGCAAACTTGATCGCAGCCCGTGCGGCACCGGCACCTGCGCCAGACTGGCGGTGATGTACGCCAGGGGCGAAATGAAGGTCGGTGGCAAACTCGTCTCGCGCTCGGTCATCGATACGCGTTTCGATGCCAGAATCGAGGCTGAAACCACCATGCCAGATGGCCGCACGGCAATCCTGCCGTCCATTGCCGGGCGCGCCTGGATAACCGGCTACCACAACTATGTTCTTGACCCGGAAGATCCCTTCCCGCACGGCTACACGTTGAGTGACACTTGGTACCGGGCGCTCGATTGACTACATGCGCATCAGTGGAGGTTTTCTAGGTGGCCATTTTGACCAAAGCGGCGTTTACCGGCACGGTGCAAGCCCTGCTGCTGAATCCGGACCGGGATACCGGGCTGGAAAAACACCGCGTGGATCGCATTGAGCTAACATTCGACGGCATAGAGGGCGATTGCCACGCCAGCCGCACGATGACGTCCGACAGCCGCATGATTACCCAGTACAAACGTGACACCGAAGTCGCCAACACCCGGCAGCTGTCGATCCTGTCGGTCGAAGAACTCCACGATATCGCCCGGGCAATGGACGTACCGTCAATCGAACCCGAATGGGCCGGGGCCAATCTGGTCACGTCGGGAATTCCGGACCTCACCCTGCTGCCGCCCGCCACCCGGCTGATGTTCCCGTCCGGCGCCTGCCTGATCATCGATCTGGAAAACGCGCCGTGCCGTTATGTCAGCGATGTGATAGACAAACACCATCCCGGCAGGGGCTCAAAATTCGTCGCAGCCGCGCAGCACAAACGCGGCCTTGTCGCCTGGGTCGAGTGCCCCGGCCCCGTCAACCTTCAAGACGAAATCGTGCTGCATCTGCCACCGCAAAGAACTTATGATCCCGCTCATGGCAAATCGCACGCTGCTTGAAGAATTTGAGATCCTGCCCGACCCCGAAGATGCCCGCCTGTCGCAGGCGGTGGAGGGCATTGACCAGGACGGCCAGGCTGTCGTGTCACACGTGGTGCATGAAAGACCACTTACCATCTTTCTGAACGGCCAGGAGATCGTCACTGCCATGACGATCGGCGATCATCCCGGTTGGCTGGCTGTCGGCTACCTGCTCAACCAGGGCATGTTGCGGCGCGACGACGAGATCACCGGCATCGACCACGACGAAGACCTGGACATCGTTGTGGTCCGCACCGCCCGCGAAACCGACTACGAGGAAAAACTGAAGAAGAAAGTGCGTACATCCGGCTGCGCGCAGGGTACGGTGTTCGGCGACCTGATGGACACCATCGAAGGCATCGAATTGTCGCCCGATGCTGAAATCCGCACCTCGTGGCTCTATGCCCTGATGAAGAAGATCAATACCGCGCCGTCGCTTTACCTCAAGGCCGGGGCAATTCACGGCTGCGTGCTGTGTCACCACGACACACCCCTGGTCTATCTGGAAGACGTCGGCCGCCATAACGCCGTCGACAAGATTGCCGGCTGGATGTTCCTCAACGATATCGAGCCGAATGACAAGATCTTCTACACAACCGGCCGCCTGACCTCTGAAATGGTCCTGAAATGCGTTGGAATGCGCATACCCGTCCTGGCGTCGCGCTCCGGTTTCACCGCCTGGGGCGTGGAGCTTGCCCGCCAGGCTGGTCTGACCCTTATCGGGCGGGCCCGGGGTAAGCGCTTTCTGGCGCTGTCCGGCGCACAGCGCATCGTATTCGATGCCGATTCGGACCAGGTGCCCGACGAACACCGCAAACACCGCCGTAAGTCCGCCGAGGAGGATGCCGCGTGACGTTTCAGGAACCCGGCGGCATCGGCCGCGTGCAGATGGCCGAGGCACTGATTGCCGCCCGGCACCTCAACAAGGAGCGGGCGCAAGACGGCCGCCACCATGTGACTGCCGCGGTCATCAGCCACTCCGGCAAGATCTACACGGCCTTGAACCTTGAAAATACGCTCGACCGCGCGGCCATCTGCGCCGAGGCCGTCGCCGTCGGTATGGCCGCAGCCGCGGAGCGCGATGTGCGAATTGTGTTCTGCATTGCGGTGAACCGCCGCCTGGAGGTGATCCCGCCCTGCGGCCTTTGCCGGGAACTCCTGCTGGATTTCGGACCGGACGCCGTAATCGGCATACCCGATGGCGATGCCGAGTTTGCCACCATGGCCCTGCGCGACCCCCGCTGCCCGGCCTTGTAGGCGACGGGCATGAGGTCGCGCAGG
>JANQIR010000028.1 GCA_028282065.1 Aestuariivirgaceae bacterium | reverse complement strand
CATGGACGCAAAAGTGAACTTGCCATAGACCATTGCCGCGATCATCGATGCGACGCTTCCCAGCGCCGCCGATTCGGTAGGCGTTGCCCAGCCGCCAAGAATGCTGCCGACAACAATCACAAAGATCCCGAGCAATGGAACCACATTGATCAGGAACGGTTTCCAGCGGTCCCATGGCGTCAGCACCTCAACATCATAGGACGGCGCCAGTTCCGGCCGCACGCTGCATCGCACCAGGATGTAAACCAGAAAACTCGCCGCCATCAGCAGGCCGGGAATGATCCCCGCGATCAGCAGCTTGGCGATCGAAATTCCCGCCAGACTGCCGAGCAGCACGGCAAGCGCCGAAGGCGGGATCAGCATAGCGATACTGCCCGTCGCCATAATCGGCCCCATGGCAAGCGTCGGATGGTATCCGCGTTTCAGCATGTCCGGCAGAAGCGCGCTGCCCAGCACCGCCGTATTGGCAATGGTCGACCCGGACAGAGAGGAAAACACGGTGCCGCCCAGCACCGACACAATGGAGAGCCGGCCGGGGACACGCGCAATCAGCCGGTCGATGGCGTTTATGGCAGAAAACGCAACACCGGTCTGAAACAGGATCTCACCCATCAGCAGGAACAAAGGGATCGGGACGAGCGAGAAGTTGCTCACCGATGCGATGGTATTCCGCACCATCTGATCGAGCCCGATCTCTCCGCCCAGAAAGACCATCGCACCGGCAATGTTGACGCCGATAAAGGCAAACGCCACCGGCAGGCCTGTCAGCATGAAGGTGATCAGCAGCCCCAGGAGCAATATCAGCGCGGCCGCCCAATCCATCGCTTAGCGCTCCGCCACACCATGACCGGCGGACGCATCCGATGCCCGCACGAGCCGGATCAGGAACTCGACAAGCAGCAGCGTGCCGGCAAACACGACCAATGCAAGAAACGGCCACTCCGGCACCACCAGCTCTTTGAAGATCACATCCCCGCGCTGATAGGAATCACGCAGGACACGCCACGCGTACCAGGTCAAAATCGCCGATATCCCGGCACCCAGCATGTTGGCCAGACCGTCAAGCGCGCGACGCGCCGGACCGCGAAGGTTCACCGCAAGCAGATCCACACCGACATGCGCGTTGAGACGCAACACCCATGGCGCAGCGAGGAACGTGGCACCGAAGAGCACATACTCAGACACCTCAAGCAGCCAGGGAAAGTTGCTGATCCCCAGATTGCGGATAACAACATCAGTCGTGATCAGAACCGCAAGAGCGGCAATCGCCAGCCCGCTGGCCACGCCGAGGGCCAGCACAAGCCGGTCATAGACCCGTGCAAGCTGCTTCATCCCCGCAACGCCCCGCCGCCTCGAATAGCCCCTACCTGCTCAAAAGCTTCTTCAGCTTCGGGCCCGTCTCCGGGTTGGCCTTGATAAACTCCGCCCAACCGGTTTCGTACGCCTGCATGAGATAGGCATCGCCATCGGCGCCATCGAAACTGATCGTCTTGATACCGACCTCTGCCTGACGTTTCTTCTCCGTGGCGTTGACCTTTTCATCCTCAGCACACAACCCTTCCATGAAAGCTGCAGCCTCCTGCAGCACCTTCTGCTGATCGCTGTTGAGTTTTTCCCAGGCATCATTGTTGATCAGAACTTCGACGGACGCCCGGTAGAAAGCCGGATCGACCCTGAACTTGGTCACTTCGTGCCAGCCCAGGTCGAGCACACCCTGCGTCGGCCAGCCGTATCCGTCCACCGTGCCGCGTTCCAGCGCCGTATAAACGTCGCCCGGCTTGGTCCGGATCAGGCTGGCCCCCATGGCGGAGAAGAACGCCCGGTAGATCGGCGTCGTGCGGATCTTCATGCCAGAAAGATCACGCTTTGAAATCTCCTTATTGAGGTAGAGATGAAACGGAACGCAGTCCTTTTGCCGGGCAAGGTGGTAGGCATTCATCCGTTTTTTATGAAGGTCATTGGTGAACGCCCAAGCTCCGTTTTTGCGTTCCTCGGCGATGGTGAATGCACTGAGCTTGAAGACATCGGCCTCCGGCATCAGCTTGGTGTAGAACGCTCCGGGCAGGTTGCCGATATGAACAACCCCGGTGCGGATCGCATCACCGAGTTGGAACGGATTCATCACCTTTCCGCCACCGCCTTTGTAGTCGATACGCACCTTGCCCTTGCCGATTTCGTTTGCCTTTTCGATAAACCTCTCGAAGTTCTTGGAGAACGTTGTTCCTTCGGCAAAGGCGCTAACTGCCGACAGCACCGCTTCCTGCGCCACTGCCGGAACCGAAAGCAGCCCTGAAAGGGCCAGGCCGAGGATTAGTCTCTTCATTTTCATCTCCCTGCTGTGTTGTCTTTAGTCATTGGCCAGGCCCTACACTGCCAGCACATCATTTGTGCGATACACCGATCGCAACCGGACGCACCGGCGAGCCCGCATGGCCCTTTGAGCGCAACGGCAGAATCATGGTGCAAGAGGTCCATACCTTGTTCTTGGCCAACGCGCCCAGATTGGCGTTCTGGATCTGGTGAATGCCGGCAACCGCCAGGTTGTAGTGATGAATGTAAAACGGCAGGCCCTGGTCCATGCCCTGGGGTGGCATGGCTTTTCGCTGCAACTGGCCTTTGGCGACCGGGTCAGTAAATGGATTGTCGAGCGCAACCAGTACGATTTTGCGCTCGGCCAGGTACTCGGCGGCATCCATGGAGAGCCCCGGCCCCATCGCATAATAGCTCTTGTCCTTGTCCGGATCGGCCCAGTTGTCACCCCAGCCCGTGTAGATATAGACCACATCGCCGGGCAGTATGCCGCGCCAGGAAAGTCCTTGTGCCTCAACCATCGCATCAATGTCTGCCTTGGTCACCAGCGTGCCGGGCTCAAGCGTCTCGCCATTGCCCATGTGCGCCTTGGCATCCAGCAACACGGCCGACGTCACGATGGGCGGCACGTTCTCGATACCCAGCTTCAAAAGAGGTGAATCCGATGCTGGTTTGACGTCCTTCTGGCTGTGGCCTCCATAGTATTTTGCACCCTCCAGCGGAGCATCGCCCTTACCGTCCCAAACGTTGTCGTAATAGGCAAAATGCCCCAGCGCATCCATCTGCGTTCCCTGTGCGCCGGGCTCACCACCGTTTACCTGCTCGCCGTTGAACACATGCTTCGTTCCCGGAAGGGAAACGGACGGCGTGAACGTGTAGGACAGCGGCCTTCCAAATGGCGACAACGGCATGGTGTTGGAGCGCACATGGTTGAGTTCGTAGACCTGTGCGCCATCTGCCGCCAGGTGTGCTGCGCAGCGCATCCAGGTGCCCGGTCCGAGCGTGTTCGCCATTCCCTTTTGATCGCCGGCAGGCCACGGCCCACCCGGCACCATCGACCTGGATTTCTCAACCGCCTCGCGTTGTGCAGCACTTTGCGCATTGGCCGGCAAGTGTACGCAATACATGACCAACAGCGCTGTCAGTATGACGGCACAATACATGTGCGCCTTATAATTCGGCCCTTTCATCGCTTCCTCCTGCCGGGATGGTATTGCCGAGTTCAAGAGTAAACAGCAAACGCAACTAACCGTCCAGCGATGGCTTGGCGGACGCGTCACCGGTACGACCACTAGGCAAGCTCTGAAAAGATCGCGATAATCGCCCAATGGTGACCGTGCCCTTCAGATTGCTGGCCGTGACTGCGGGATTTGCGCTACTGGCGCTTGCGGTCGGCGCTATCGGCTTTAACCAGGCAGAGCGCTACTTCCTGAAGCGCATGGCCGAACAGAGCCAAAGCACTTTGCGTCTGGCTGTGGCAGGCGTCAGGGGTGCGATCAATCGGTTTGAACCGTTGCCGGCCTTGATTGCCGATAAGGCAGACGTCAAGCTGCTGCTTACCAATCCAAAGAGCCAGACGCAGGTCCTACTCGTCAACCGGCAGCTCAAGCAGATCGCCACCAACGTAGGCGCTTCGGACATCTATGTAATGGACATCCATGGGACAACGCTGGCGTCCAGCAACGCCGGAACCAACATTTCCTTTGTCGGCCGCAATTTCAGCTTCCGGCCCTATTTCCAGAATGCCCTGAAGGGAGAGGTCGCTACCTTCTCCGCACTGGGCACGACATCGAAGACGCGTGGTTACTATATCGCCGCACCCGTTCACTTTGCGGGAAAGATCTCAGGCGTCGTGGCTGTCAAGGTTGGCGTTGCGCTATTTGAAGCCGCCTGGCGCGGCAATCCTTACGAACTGATCGTGTCTGACGACAATGAAATCATCTTTCTGTCGAGCCGGGACGGCTGGCAGTTCAAATCCCTGCAGCCGATCACGCCAGAAACGATTGTGGCAATCAACACGTCCCGGCGTTACCCGCAGGAACATGTAAGCGAGCTACCTCTGACACTCATCCGGGACGACATAAAGGGCGCACCGGTCATATCGATCGATCAGGGCGCACGACAAGTTTCCTATATTGTCAAAAAGATCGCCATGCCTGACGTGGGATGGAACGTCGCCATCCTGACACCGGTGGCGGCAGCCAGAGGACAGGCCTACGCTGTGATGTTCACCGCACTGCTGCTCTTGTCGCTGCTCGGCGTGCTCGCTCTCTATCTCATTCAACGTCGGGCAAGGTTACAAGAAAACATGCGCGTGCAGCGCCAAGCCAAGGAGGTGCTCGAACGCCACGTCGCCGAACGCACAGCCGATCTAAATTCCGTAAACAAAAAGCTGGTTCAGGAAATAGAAGAACGAACCGCTGCCGAGATACAATTGCGCAAAACACAGGCAGACCTCGTGCAAGCAGGAAAGCTGGCGGCCCTCGGCCAGATGTCGGCTGCCCTGTCGCATGAGTTCAATCAACCGCTCGGAGCGGTAAAATCTTACGCGGACAATGCAATCACCTACCTGGAACGCGACCGGACAAAAGAAGCCAGCGAAAACGTCCACAGGATTTCACAGCTTGCCGACAGGATGGCGGCAATCAGCAAGCATTTGCGGAATTTCGCCCGAAAGCCGGAGGAGGAAAATACCACCGTGCCAGTGGCAACGGTCATTAACGACGCCGTCGAAATCATGTCAGGCAAGCTGAAATCCTCCACCGCGACCGTCAGTATAGACATGCCCAACCGGCAACTTTGGGCTCGCGCCGGACAGGTCCGGCTGCAACAGGTGCTCGTCAATCTGATCAGCAACGCCCTCGATGCGATGAAGTCGCACACAAGCGCCCCTCTTGTTGAAATTTCGGTCCGGGAAGAAGATGGCCGGGTGCTGATCGACCTGCGCGATCACGGTCCAGGTCTCAAGGATGACGTAATGAAGCAAATGTTCGATCCCTTCTTCACCACGAAGCAGACAGGACAGGGCCTGGGCCTGGGGTTGTCGATCTCCTACAACATCGTGAAGGACTTTGGCGGCCACTTGTCGGCCCGCAACCATCCGGACGGCGGGGCAGTGTTCAGCGTTGATCTGGCCGCAGCAGAAGCAGCCTCGGGAATGGCCGCGGAATGACAGCTGGACCGGTTATTTTCGTTGATGACGAAGAGCATCTGCGCCTGGCCGCAAAGCAGGCGCTGGATCTGGCCGGTCTCGACTCA
>JANQIR010000006.1 GCA_028282065.1 Aestuariivirgaceae bacterium | reverse complement strand
GAGCATTTTTTGTGAATCCTGAGTCACTAAAAATGCTCTATCTCTTTGATATTGAGCATGTTCTTATCCGAAAACCGCACACACTTTTCGGGAACATGCTCTAGCCAGAGCATTCCGAACACAAATCTATCTTTGCCGGTGGGATGTCATGTGCCGGCACAGTATCGGCCATCAGCGCTTCCAGCGGTTGCGGTTCTTGCAGCACAAGGTCCTTGAAGGTCTGCCAGGGGAAGTTCGTTCCCGGATCCCTGCGCCTGTCTGGATCGAGCTTTGCATGGGTTACGACATGCCTCAGATTGGGGTACTTCTCCCAGCAATATCTGACAATCCGCGCTGTCATGGCCACCTGCCAGTTTGAGAATGTATCCGACGGTGTTTGCAGGTTTACCACCTCGATGCCGAGCGAATAGTGATTGACCCTGTTGCGGCCGTTCCAGACGTCCGGGTGCGTCTTGTTGTTGCGAACATGCCAGGCGGCACGCGCTTCAGGCACGCAGGCCCACACGACATGACCGTGCTGTTGTTCATTCTCGTCAGGAACGAGCCAGTGGAAGCTGGCTCTTCCTGCGCGCATGACTGAGATGGCGCCTTCTGAACTTGAGCCAGCCGTGGCGTGAATGACAACTGCTCTGACGCCATTGATGGCGTCGTAAATCCTGGAAGACGTGCAATGCGGCCAGACAGGCTGAATGCCGGGATACCAACGCTCCGGGATAAGAACATTTGCCGGGCGGTTTGTGCCGGGTAAATCGAATTGCCAGGTTCTCGGTAGTGACATGGGTCTGGCTCCTCTGGTTGAAGGCAAGTGGTTGCCTGCGTCTGCCGCTGCGGTTAAAACCGCGCGCCAAACGTAACGCCCCAGTACTCTTCCTTTTGCAGGCTCAATTTGTTCCGTCCGTCGACATAGGCGAACGAGACCACGTAGTTTGTCGTATCTCCCAGATTGTAGGAAACCTTGATTTCCTTGCGCTGCAGAGTGTCGAGCGGCGATGATATGAAATGGTACCACTCATAGGCGAAGTCGAACTGAAAACTGGAAATGATCGGTACGTCGGGAAAGCGCAGGTTCACGCTCGCCACTCCGCCAAGACGGAAGAAGTCGTCCTTGTCGAGCAGTTTGGGGTTCGTGCCGGGATCAAGAACATAGTCGCCTTGAAAGGAGAATATCAGCTCAGGCCGCACCAGCATGGGTCCCAGATAGCTGTAGACGCCGATTGGGATCTCAAACAAATCAAAGGCCGGGTCGATCGACCCTTCAATGGAGATCTGTTCGGAATTTTGTGCAAAGTCCAGCGTGTAGCGCGGCGTGAGGTTGACCAGAACGGCAAAGTCGGCGGAGGCGAACAGCTTGGATGCCATAATGCCGGTGGACAGGACCTCAACCTCCGTGGTGCCGGCCGATTTGCTGGTCTTGCTTTGATTGTACTCGACAAATGGAATGAGTTTGAAGCCGGCTTTGGTGGTGAGATCGAGTCCCAGAGCGCCATTGATGCTGAATGTGTCGGCGCCCGCCGCCTTGTTGTCCTTGTAGGCGACGTCTGCGGTTGACAGTCCGAGGAGTTTTTTGCCCGCCCGCGGTTTGGCAAGGTCTTGGACTTTGCCGTTTAGGCGGACAACCGATCCCACGGATTTGCCGAAATCTTGCAGAAAACCACTTTTCTTCTGGTCTTGTTGCGGCTTCTTGCCGACATCAATGCATTCGATGCTGACTGTCGGTACCGTGGTAGTATTTGCCAGGGGACTGAAGAGATCGAGATAGGTAATGACCTCTTTATCCGCGATAACGACATAACCTTGATCCAGGTAACCGTTTACGCCCTCACGGGCATTCCGGATGAACGCGTTGATGTAGGTTGCTTCGTCGTAGAGCTCTTTGAGCCCTTTCTTGAACAAAGGATTGGTCTCAAGAGAGGGGTAGCGACCAGTTTCATCCCGCGCTTCCAGCAGAAGAGACAGAATGGCCCGCGCGTCTGTTGTACCAACGGCGGTCGCAACCGCCGTCGGCCCAAGACCGACTTCGCCTAAAAGAGCGTCGGCTAGATTTTTTGTGTTGACGTAGTAGCGTTGGTTTGTGTGGCGTTCACAGAACGCGGGCTGATTTTCCCGCGTCAAGAGTTGGTCAATGACCTGCGCCTTCGCTGTGTTAGCCGGCAGCAGCGCGGCGCAAAGCGCCGCTGCCAGGATGCATTTGCGTTTCATGGCTCTATGCCGCGTTTGATTGCTTCAGACGTGCCGCTTCGGCAGTCAAAGCGCGTTGGCCGTCCATGATTTCCTTGGTCATGAGCCCAACGGCTGTGACCAGCGCCTTGGTGTACGTCGTGCGGATATCGTTCTCATCGATATGCAGCACACGGTATCTGGGATCCTTGTTGTGGAGGATTTCTTCGGTCCGTTTCAGCACGCGTGCCCAAGCCGCCAAAGAGGCGCCATACCCCTTCGGTGGGTCTTCGGACGGGACATGAGTGAGCCGTGCCTTGCCTTTCTTCACAATGTTCATTTTTTCGAGCGTTGTAAAAAGCGCGTCGATGACGTGTGCTTCCACTATTGCGATATTGAGATCAGCCATAATTTCCTCCTCCGTTTTTGCGGCCGTGCAACCGGCCCCTAGCGCAACGAGGGGATTGGAACTCAGCTGTCGTGAATCCTCCGTGAGTGGAATTTTAAGCGAAATTTCAAGTGGTTAACCGGTTCTGGAGGCGCAGTTCGACGTGCCCGGCGGTGCGATTCACGGTGTGATCACGACCAATGCGGCTGACTAACAGCGCTGTCGCCGAGGGCAGACCCAAGATGGCTTCACGCACGGCCTGTTTCACAGCCGCGCTAAAGCGCTGATGGCCGCCTCGTCAACTCGATTGCCTGTCAAAGGTGAATGCAGATCAGGAGGCTTTGTCCGGCGTCAGTTCAGAGTGTTACGAAACCCAAACGTGGAGGATCCGGCATGACCAAACAATACAAATTGAGATTCAACGATGTGGACTCCATGCGCGCTGCGCTGGCCACAGAGAGCACTTCGTTGGAACAGCAAGTCACCAGCGAAAAGCGCCTCTTTGCAAGTTTCGCGGCGAGCGAAGCCTCGCTCCAAGCGGAGAGCCTGGAAGCAGCGTCCGACACTGTTCCTGCTGCGACCATGGAGTCCCTTGATTTGCTTGCCCGAGAATATGGTGCTGACATTGTCGAAGACTATCAGTACGAGCTTGATGATGATGGCCCGGACTTCACGAATGTTGCCCCGCAATCGGTGGCGCAGGGAACCATGGACGATGTTCTGACGATGGTGAAGGCGCGCGAAGCGTGGCTGAAAAGCCGCGGTGACGGTATCGTGATCGCAATTGTCGACACCGGAATCGACGGAACGCATAAGGAGTTTCCGACCTGGAAAAGGGCTGGGCACTGGGAAAGCCCAGGCGATACGCCCTGGACCGACTGGAAGGGGCACGGCACCATGTGCGCCTGCATCTCGGCCGCGACAAGTGATGATGGTGGCAAGTACAATGGCATTGCGCCGGACGCCAAAGTTATTGCCTGTAAGACCCGGTTCTACGATTCAGAGCTGGCCCTGATCTATGACATGCTGACAGACCGCGCCAGGGGAGGAGAGCGCATCGTCGCCAGCAACAGCTTTGGGCGGAAAACCGGTGCGCCTCCGCCCATACCTACCGATTCTGACTTCATTCCTGCACTGGATGACGCCATCGCAGAGGGTGTGGCCGTGTTCTTTAGTGCAGGCAACAACCACAAGCGCGCGGGCGGATCACCATCTGCGTGTAACCCAAACTCTATTTGGTTGCATAAATCCCGCGCTGACCTCTTGTCGGTCGCGACCTGCAATCTGGACAAGGCGATGTGGTACTACTCCAGTCGCGGGCCAGGGCAACATTACGGTGACGCCAATACCAATCAGAAACCGGACGTCACCGCACCGACACCAATAAACGGCAAAGTCCTCTATGGTTCCGGTGAACGCGTGCTACCGAATGGCTGGGGAACGAGCGGAGCTTGCCCTCAGGCCGCAGGCCTTGCCGCGCTGTTGCTGTCTCTCGATCCGGGCCTTACGGCGGCACAGGTGTATGATACGATCCGTAACACTGCCGTTGACATTGGCAAGGCGCATGAGTGTCAAGGCAAAGGCCTGATCGACTGCGAAGCTGCTGTTTCCAGACATCTGGGTTCGTGAGCGTTTCAATAAGCCGTGGGAGAAGCGGTTGCCGTCTGGCAGCCGCTTCCGGACCCCTGACCCCTGACCCTAAGGCAAACAGGTCTGGAGGTAACGAATGCCAAAGCAACGCTTCAAGGTGAAATCCCCGGACGTACCAACGCATGATGCGTTGCGGGGGGTGGTCAAATCGTTCGACCCCCTGGCACTGGAAAACGCCAAGCGGCTCTACTTCGCGATTGACGACCCACCTGCTGAGCTCGTCGAGGAAATACATCGACTTGGGGCGAAGCTCGTCGAAGATCAATCTTATGACTTGGATGATCCAACTGATCCAGAGGCTGCGCCAGGTGGTGAGGAGTGAACAACACAGGCAATTCGCCTGCCTGTTACGGAACACAATTCAAGCCGTGGTCGAAATTGCCGAGATGATTTGGAGTAATCCCGTCACGATTGAACCGTGGAAGTTGCCTGCACGCTCAGGCGATGCCTGAAAAGACTGCCACTTCTGGCAAGATCGGCAACCGGGGATGTGGAGACCGCTTGCGATGGTTACAAGCCGGCTGTTTCAGACCTGTTGCAAGGTGCTGTCGCAGAGTGAACAAATCGGTGAGGAAGGCGGTGAGGCTCGCGCGTTTTTGTCCCTTCTTGGTTACCTTCCAACACACAGACCTTATGAGCCGGGTAGCGATGTGTTTCAGAACCGGTTAGCCTTGCTCGAACTGGCCAGCCGGTTTGACGATGCCTTTAGGTTGCCAATGCGCCACGCGCCTGGGGCGGAATTTTTCGGTGCGCTGGTAAGACCGGCAGCCTTTGACATTCCCGGCTACGAAGAGCGAAAGGCGGAGGAGGCGGGGAAGGGCGCTGTTGGCGTCGGAGGGCGTGGTGAAACTCTTGGCGAAGC
>JANQIR010000274.1 GCA_028282065.1 Aestuariivirgaceae bacterium | reverse complement strand
CTCACGGCAGGAGGCATACAACTGGCTTTCCGCCATGGCCGGCGGGCGGGCCAGCTTGCTGCCGATTATCTCCTGCGTCACGGTCCCCGCCCGGATCTGGTCCTTGAACGGGAACTGCCGAACTTCACCACCAAGCGACTGCTGCGCCGGGCGTTGGACCTTGCGCCACCCAATTGGATGTACGACCTTGCCCTGACAACCGCGCCGATGCAGGCCTTCGCCCGGCGCATCTATTTTGCCAACCGCTACAGCCGCGATCTGTCGCCGGAAGAATTCGAAGCCCGGGTACGCACTGGAACCGGCGAGGACGTCGTCACGTTTGAGGCGGCGCGGCAGAAATAGCCAGCGCATGCACCCGCGATTCCAGCTCTTCGGCCAGGATGTCATTGACCATTCGGTGCCTCTTGACGAGCGACACACCCTCGAATGCCTTTGAAACGATCTTGACCCTGAAATGGGTTTCGCCTTCCGGACGCGCACCGGCATGCCCGGCATGCAAATGTGATTCATCGCTGACCGTCAGTTCCAGAGGCGACAGGGCCTCACCTAGTTTCTTTTCGATCGTTTTGCCGACCAGTCCCAGTTCCATCTTATCGCCTCCGATAGAGAATCTATGTTAGAATGTCCGCTTTGTTTCATTGCGTCTCATGTGGCAATCGGACGGTCTGTTGTCCACCATCAATCCGCAACTGCCATGTTGACGTCAAAGCCATTGGCCATGATCTATCTGACATGAAACTAGAATCGAAATATTTCGACAAAATCCGGGTTAAACCGGAAGAAGACAGGCTGATACGTGACAAGGTGCCCGAATGCGATGTGCCGGGATGCACGCGGCCGGGAAAATACCCCGCTCCCAAGGGGCGCGACAACGAAGGCGAGTATCACTACTTCTGCCTGGAACACGTTCGCGAGTACAACAAGGGATACAACTACTTCACCGGCATGCAGGACGACGACGTGCGCGACTGGCAAAAGCGCGATCAGACCGGCCACCGGCCGACCTGGCGTCTGGGGCAGAATTCCTGGGCGGTCAATAATGGCGGCAAGTTTCGCGACACTGGCGGATTTCGCCATCAACAGGCTTTCGACGATCCCTTCGATGTGCTTGGCGAAGGCCACGGCGAACAACATGGCCGCCCGCAACGTGCCGTCCGCAATGCGGAATTGTCGGCATTGCACAAGATGGGCCTGGATGAGACGGCAACACCCGAACAGGTCAAAAACCAATACAAAACGCTGGTCAAACGGCTGCATCCAGACGCAAATGGCGGCAGCCGGGAAAACGAAGACAAATTACGCGAGATTATTCAGGCCTATGATTATCTGAAATCTGCCGGATTCTGCTAGAGCACGTCGCCGCGACGCTTGCAGGGGCGGTATTAACCGACTAGAACCGGTCGGGTCAGGATTTCGTACTCCGGTTGTCAGACCAGATTGACCCGGCACCCTACACCCTCAAACATATAGTTTGCCCTATGGACGCGATGGTTGAAAACGACATGCCCGGAATGCCCGACACGACGGTTTCGGTGCAGGAGACATTCGGGATTGAAAGCAACATGCAGGTTCCCGCCTATTCGCAGGTGAGCGAACATGTGCCGGATGTGGATGAAGATTATCTCTTCAACCGCGAAACCACCCTCGCGATCCTGGCAGGCTTTGCCTATAACCGCCGCGTTATGGTCACAGGTTATCACGGAACCGGCAAGTCGACCCATATCGAACAGGTCGCAGCCCGGCTCAACTGGCCGTGCGTGCGTGTAAACCTCGACAGCCATATCAGCCGGATCGATCTCGTCGGCAAGGATGCCATCGTGCTTCAGGAGGGCAAGCAGGTCACCGAATTCCGCGAAGGCATTCTGCCCTGGGCCTATCAGAACAATATCGCCCTGACATTCGACGAGTACGATGCCGGCCGGCCCGACGTGATGTTTGTCATCCAGCGGGTCCTTGAAAGTTCCGGCCGCCTGACGCTGCTCGACCAGAGCCGGGTGATCCGGCCGCACAAGGCCTTTCGCCTGTTCGCCACCGCCAACACAGTCGGCCTCGGCGACACCAGCGGGCTCTATCACGGCACACAGCAGATCAACCAGGCCCAGATGGACCGCTGGTCGATCGTCGTCGCGCTGAATTATCTCTCGCACGCGCAGGAATCGGCGATCGTTCTGGCCAAGTCAAAGAGCTACGATACCGAGGACGGCCGTCAGACAGTGTCCAACATGGTACGCGTTGCGGACCTGACCCGGGATGCCTTCGTCAGTGGCGATCTGTCAACGGTCATGAGCCCTAGAACGGTCATCACCTGGGCGGAAAACGCCGAAATATTCGGCGATGTCGGATTCGCCTTCCGGGCAACATTTCTCAACAAGTGTGACGAACTTGAGCGCGGCCTGGTCGCGGAATTCTACCAGCGCTGTATGGGCGAGGAGCTGCCCGAGGCTTCTCACCACGTCACCGTGACCTGACAGCCGGACCATACCATGCCAGGTAACCGGGAAGGCCCCAACGCAGCATTCCAACATGCGCTGACACTGTGCATGAAGACTGTCTCCGGCGAACCGGAGCTGAACGTCACCTTTGGCGCGGAGACACCGGGACTGACCGGCACGCGCGCCCGCCTTCCCCAGCTGTCACGCGATCTGGGGGCTGAGGAAGTTGCCGTGACCCGCGGACTGTCCGATGCCTTTGCTCTCAGGCTCGCCAATCACGACCAGGGTACGCACAACCGCTACCGCCCCGAAGGAAAGGTGGCCCGTGCCGTATTCGAAGCTGTCGAACAGGCCCGTGTCGAGGCCATCGGCGCGCGCGCCATGCAGGGCATGGCCGGCAACCTGTCGGCAATGCTTGAAGAGCGTTATCAGCGCAAGGCTGTCAATGTGGCCCAGGACCGGGAAAACGTCCCGCTGGAAGATGCTTTGTCACTGATCGTGCGCCAGCGCCTGACCGGACAAGAACCGCCTGAATGCGCCCGTGAGCTTGTCGAGCTGTGGCGCCCCTGGATCGAGGACAAGGCGTCCGGCGAACTCGACAATCTGGGCGATGCCGTCGACGATCAGGTCGCCTTCGCCCGCATGTCCCGGGAGATGATCGCGGCCCTCGATATGGCCGATGAACTGGGCGATGATCCTGACGAGTCCGAAGACACCTCCGAAGAGGAGCAGGAGGCCGAACCCGGCGAGAGCGAGGAGAACCAGGAAGGCGAACAACAAACCGAGAGCGCCGCGGCCGAGGAGATGATGGAAGCCGAAGGCGAGTCCGAAGACAGTATGCAGGATGCCGCCGAGATCGACCTTGAACAGGTCCCTGACGACCTGGACGATGAAAGCATGCCGGACGGAGAGGAACCCTGGCGGCCGCAACTGCCGTTTTCGTCGCTTTCGAACGAGGACTTCTACCGTGTGTTCACCAATCAGTTCGACGAAACCATCGCAGCAGAGGACCTCTGCGATGCGGAGGAACTCGCCAGGCTGCGCAACTATCTCGACAAGCAACTGGCCAATCTACAGGGCGTCGTCGCCAGGCTGGCCAACCGGCTGCAGCGCCGCTTGATGGCACAGCAGAACCGGTCCTGGGATTTCGACCTCGAAGAAGGCGTGCTCGATGCCGCCCGGCTGACCCGGGTGATCATGGATCCCATGCACCCGCTCTCGTTCAAGGTGGAAAAGGACACCCAGTTCCGCGACACGGTCGTGACCCTGCTTCTGGATAATTCCGGCTCGATGCGCGGCCGGCCAATCACGGTTGCGGCGACCTGTGCCGACATTTTGGCACGGACACTGGAGCGCTGCGGCGTCAAGGTGGAAATCCTCGGCTTTACCACCCGCGCCTGGAAGGGCGGACAATCGCGCGAGCGCTGGCTTGCCGACGGCAAACCTGCAACGCCTGGCCGGCTGAACGATTTGCGGCACATCATCTACAAGTCGGCCGACATGCCCTGGCGGCGCGCCCGCCGCAACCTTGGCCTGATGATGCGCGAAGGTCTCTTGAAAGAGAACATTGACGGCGAGGCGCTGATCTGGGCGCACAACCGCCTTTTGGGACGTAGCGAGCAGCGCCGCATTCTTATGGTCATTTCCGATGGTGCGCCGGTCGACGATTCCACCTTGTCGGTCAATTCGGGAAATTATCTGGAACGCCATCTGCGCCAGGTCATCACGGATATCGAGCAGCGCTCGCCCATAGAGCTGATCGCAATCGGGATCGGCCACGACGTGACGCGCTACTACAGCCGGGCGGTGACCATCGTCGACGCCGAAGAACTCGGCGGTGCCATGACCGAGAAGCTGGCGGAACTGTTCGAATCCACCGACACCATGCGGCCAGCCGCCCGCCGGGGGCGGCTGCGAAAGGCAAGCTGATGTGGCCCTTGCGGGTCATGGCCCTCAGCCTCGCTTTAAGCACCGGGGTTTTCTTGGCCTTTCCGCAAACCGCCGCGGCGCAAACCTCGACGAAGGCGAATACCCTTGAACTGCAAGTGCAGCCGGTCAGCTTTGTGCCCTTCCTTAGCTATGTGGAATCCTTTGGCAAACTGACCTGGCGCGGCGGTCTGCATCTAAAGAGTGCGGACAAGAGATTCGGCGGGTTTTCCGGGCTGGCCATATCCCGCGACGGCAAGAGGGTCGTATCCATTAGCGATGATGGATGGTGGCTCACAGCAAAACTCGGCTACACCGCCGGCAAGTTGCGCGCCGTGTCATCGGCTGAGATGGGGCCGCTTCGCGACCGAAAAGGTCGCCGGCCCGGTTCGAAATGGCGACGCGACGCGGAAGCCTTGGCGCCGATGGGCGCCCGCACCGTGGATGGCACTCTTTTGGTAGGCTATGAAAGCCGGGTGCGTATCGAGGCTTTCAGAGTCCACAAGCAAGGATTTTCATCCCGGCCAAAACCGGTCCGTTTTCCGCGCGAAATCGCTCGCGGCCCCCGCAACAAACAACTGGAAGGCCTGGGCCGGTTCTGGGAGGGACCGCTCAAGGGCTGGCTCATCGCAACATCGGAGTTGAACCTGGACAAGGCCGGCAATATTCGCGGCTGGGCCTGGCGGGGTAAGCACACTCGAAGGTTCTCGTTGCGCCGGTTTGACGACTACTCCGTGACGGACCTGGCCATCCTTCCAGGCGGCGAACAATTCGTGACGCTTGAACGCAGCTTTCCACCATCGCAACTTGTCGGCATGGCGGTACGACGGTTCCAGACCTCGGACTTGAAAGACGGCACGATTGTTGATGGCGAACTGCTGTTTTCCGGCCGTGTCCCCTTCTACACGATCGACAACATGGAAGGCATTGCGGCCCACCGGGCGGACGACGGAGAGTTGCGGCTCACCATGATCTCGGACGACAATTTCAACCGCACAGTCCAGCGCACCTTGTTGCTGCAGTTTGCCGTCACTGACTAAAGCAGGCCCGGTGCGTCGATGCCTACTCGGCACCTGTGCGATACGTCTTCGGCACATAGAACACGTAGTCAAATGCCTTCTTTATCGTGTGGCAGGTATGGCAGAACGTGACCTGCCCGGGGTTTTCTCCCGTGGTGTCACCGAAGACACTGCCGTCCGGCATAATCATCACATACCGCCAGTCTGCCGTGGACGGGCTGCCGCCGGCTTCTAGAGCAGGTCCGCCTTTGACTGAATCTTTTGGGATTCCCAAATCATCTGGGATCTGATTCAAGATGAGTGCTGGAGCTGGAGGCCAGGACACATGA
>JANQIR010000239.1 GCA_028282065.1 Aestuariivirgaceae bacterium | reverse complement strand
TGCAATAGGGCCCACCTGTTGCGGCGATCGTTCCGGCACCGGATGCATCCGCCGGGACGGCAAACAGAATTGATTCAACCTAACTGCAAAGCGCTCTAGTTGCCCCACAATTGAGTCGTACCGTTCCGGTCGATTCATGGGGGCCCCAAGTGCCTCAACACCAGAGGATCGACAGAATATGCAACCTGACGCCGCCGTTTCTTCCGAAGCGACACCTGTTAAACGCCAGTTGATTCATGAGGCGCTTGCCCCCAAGGGGCCGGCCAGCTTCACAGGTATACTGGATCGCCTGTTTTCCCTCGTTTTCAGTGGGCTGGTCTATCCGCAAATCTGGGAAGATCCGGTCGTTGATCTGGAAGCGATGAAGATTGAGCCGGGCCATCACGTCGTGACGATCGCATCGGGCGGTTGCAATGTGATGAGCTATTTGACGGCAAAACCGGGTAGGGTTACCGCGGTTGACCTGAACCGGGCCCATGTCGCGCTGACCCGGCTGAAACTCGCTGCAATATCGCGGTTGCCGTCCTGGGAGGCGTTTTATACGTTTTTCGGAGAAGCGGACGAGCGCTCCAATGAGCTTGTATATAGGCACTACATTGAGCGGCATCTGGATGCATCGACGCGGGACTACTGGAACGGTCGGACATTGAGTGGACGGCGCAGAATCTCGTTTTTCGGGAACAACCTGTATGAGCGTGGTCTGCTTGGTCGGTTCATTGGAGCTGGCCATTGCATTGCCCGGTTCTATGGCATCGATCTTAGCGAGTTTTTGAACGCAAAATCGCTGGAAGAACAGCGCCAGTATTTCGAACGGGAAATCGCTCCGCTGTTTTCCAAGCAGATCGTTCGCTGGGCAACCGCCAGGCGCGTTTCGCTCTATGGTTTGGGAATTCCGCCGGCTCAGTATGAAGCCCTGGCGGCCAGTGGAAACGGAACGATGGCGGATGTGCTGTGCGAGCGGTTGGAACGGCTGGCTTGCGGGTTTCCGTTGGCTGACAACTACTTCGCCTGGCAGGCCTTCAGCCGCGCCTATGCACCCGGCGCCTCCGGGCCATTGCCACCTTATCTGCAGTACAAGAACTACCCGGTCATTCGGCCTGCTGCGAAATCTGTTGAAGTGCGGCAGGTTTCGGTTACTGCAGCGCTCGGTGAGATGGAACCTGGCAGTGTCGACAGGGTGGTTTTGCTGGACGCGCAGGATTGGATGAACGACCAGCAGCTAAACGATTTATGGCGTGCAATCACGCGGGCCGCTGCGCCTGGCGCGCGCGTCATCTTCCGCACCGCCGGTGTGGAGACCATTCTGCCTGGACGGGTCGATGAAACGGTTCTCGGCAATTGGACCTATGCACGTGACCCGTCGAAGCGGCTGACCGCACGTGATCGCTCGGCGATCTATGGCGGATTTCACCTATATACACTCAACTGACGGGATCGTCCGCAATGCACACCGAAGCATCTCATTCCCAATTGATGGACCGGATCTACCGGCATCAGCGGCATGTCTACGATGCCAGCCGGAAATACTATCTGCTCGGTCGGGATGCGCTCATAGACCGGCTTGCTCCGCCGGAGCACGGCAGCGTGCTGGAGCTTGGTTGCGGAACGGGGCGAAACCTGATCGTCACGGCGCAGAAGTACCCAGCTTGCGAACTGCATGGGATCGATGTGTCGTTGGAAATGCTGAAGACGGCCGGTGCGTCGGTCGTCCGGCACAACCTGCAGTCCCGGATCCGGCTGGCGCAATGCGACGCAACCACATTTCGACCAGAGAAGGTATTTGGTGTCAGAGGTTTCGATAGGGTCATGCTCTCTTACAGTCTGTCGATGATGTCGGTCTGGCAGGAGGCGGTGGAGCATGCGTTGGCCCTGACAAAGCCGGGCGGCAGTGTGCATATTGTCGATTTCGGACAAGGTGAAGATCTGCCGCGGCTGTTCCGGACGGCGCTGTTCAAGTGGCTGTCCATGTTCCACGTCACCCCGCGTGCGGACTTGCACGGCTGGTTGCGGAATCTGGCGTCGCTGAATGGTTGTTCGCTGGCGTGGGCGTCGCTACATGGCGGATACTGCATCCACGCGGTCTTGACCAAGCCGCAGCAACACTGATCTCGGGTTTGGCACGCTTGTGCGCGCGGCTGTTTTATTGTGCCGGTGCGATGGGCTTGATGCACTCGCGGTGCATTGTATTGTGGCGGGATACCTGTGCCAACCTGCCAATCGTCGTCAGGAGTTTTCCCCATGTCCGCACCGATCGATCTGTTTTATTGGCCAACACCAAACGGCTGGAAAATCACGATCATGCTGGAGGAATGCGGACTGGATTATAACGTCCAGTACGTGGACATTGGCGCTGGCGAGCAGTTCGATCCGGAATTTCTGACAATCGCGCCGAATAACCGCATGCCGGCCATCGTCGATACGAACGGTCCCGGCGGTTTGCCAATCTCGATTTTCGAGTCCGGTGCCATCCTGCAGTATCTTGGGCGCAAGACAGGCAGGTTCTATCCGCAGGAACCCCGCCAGCAGGTGGAGGTAGAGCAATGGCTATTCTGGCAGATGTGCGGATTGGGGCCGATGGCCGGGCAGGCGCATCACTTCCGGCACTATGCGCGCGAAGACTCAGCCTATGCGATTGAGCGCTACTCGAAAGAATGCGGCCGTTTGTATGGTGTCATGAACCGCAGGCTTGCTGACCGTGATTTCCTGGCTGGCGACTATTCCATCGCGGACATGGCATGTTTCGGCTGGATCAAGCCATACCGGCGGCAGGGGCTGGAGATAGAGGACTTCCCAAATCTGCAGCGCTGGTTCGAGGCACTGAAAGCACGCCCGGCTGTTCAAAGAGGCATTGCCGTCGGTGAAGAGCGCCGCAAGCGCCCCGAAGACATGAAAGATAACGACAAGATGCATGAAATCTTGTTTGGGAAGTACCAGGAAGCGCGCTGACAACATCCCATGCCAGTGAACGCGCTGGCTTGCTTAGCAGCTGCGTTGCTCCACGATTTCATTGTGTGCTGGTTAGCAACCGGTGAACGCCGGTCACCGATCCAAAGGTGCGACGTTGATATAAGTATTTGAAATATAATGGGGTTTCTCTCAAACTCGTGTGATTTTCGGGGTTGGCAGTTCACCGGATGTTAAGCCTGCCGCTTAACCTCACTTTTCGATCTTGCCGCCAACATTGGTCCTGCAAGCGGGCTGGGGAGCCGGTTTGCAAGGGGGCCTTCCGATACGGTGTCTGAAAAAGCCGTGAGGAAGCATCGGGGAACAGAGCAGGTGAAGAGGGGAAACTCATAATGGCTCGTGTGGATATGACTTACGCAGAATCGGCTGAAATCTCAGGCGGGAGTGGATCGGCGGACGCGTTATTTGATCTGGGCATGATGTATTGCATCGGCCGTGGTGTGTCGCAGGATCTGGTTGCGGCACACAAGTGGTTCAATCTGGCGGCATTAAGGGGGAGCGATCTGGCACGGCAGTACCGGCTGGAAATCTCTCGCGAGATGACAAACGACGATATAGCCGAAGCGCAGCGTCAGGCGCGCGATTGGATGTCGATGCACTAGCAAAATTCTCGGCGGCCCGGGTGGAGTGTCATCCGGGCCGTCGACATCCGGCGGGATCAGATAGATCAATACCGCGGTGTAAAATCCGTGCCGCCGTTCAGGTCGTGAAGGATATGGCGTTGAATCTCGCCCTCCAGAATGGCGCGGTCGCGCTGCACCCTGTAGATCTCCGATTCAAATACATCTGCCTTGCTTTGGTAGCGATAGCGGCCTGAATTGATTGTCGGCAACCGTTGTGAGCTTGGCGCATAGGAGTGCCCCTTGGGCACAAACATACGCTCCTGCGCCGACAAAGTCCCGGCACTGACAAAACCGGTCAGACCGGTTGCGACGGCCATTGCAATTACCCAACGAACACTCATGAAATATTTGCTCCACTAGAAAGCGGTTTTGCCGTCCCGAACCGCTTTTGACACTTGCGTACGAGTCGCAATAGACAATTGCGAACCTAAAGCCTGTTCTATCGTAAAAAATCACACCGTACACTCTAAGAATTCCTTAATTGAACCGAATAGCGGTAAAAGTGAACCGTTGTGATCGGGCAACTGAAGGCCAAGTTGCCCGCTTGGTGCCTTGCGCCGTCTTTGGTGGCACATCTATTGCCTCAGATCGATGGACCTGTTTCACAACAGGACCAAACATGTGGGGGGCAAATCATGTTGATCAGGTTTCGATTGCCGATAGCGGCTGGTGTCGTGATGGCGTTTGTAGCTGTCGGGGCAATAGCCAGTGAGGTACGGCCAAAGTGGCAGTATGTCAGCGCCGATGCGGTAAAGCAGCTGTTTCCGGGGCGGTTTTACGCGCTTCATGAGGGGCACAAGGTTCGGTTCGTCGCGCTTGAGAACGGCGAATTGCACGGCCGTGCCTACGGGTTTACTGACACCGGGCGCTGGCGGGTGAGCAACCGGCAGCTCTGTATCTCGTTGCAAAAGTGGTTCAAGGGCCGCACGAAATGCGCTGCTGTCATCCGCAACGGCGATTGGTATGCGGTGAAGAGAGTCCTGTTCCGCAAACTTTGAATGGTGATCAAGTGTGGCCAGCTCAGGCCTTCATTTTGTGCGGTTGCAGCGCCGGCCAACAGGACAATAGTGTTCAAGGTCTGACCAGAAACCAGGTGCCCATACCTGCCGCCTGATGTTCGAGCATGTGGCAGTGGAGCATCCACTTGCCAGGATTATCCGCTTTGAGGGCAACTTCAGCGGTTTCTTCTGCCTCAAGCAGTACGGTGTCACGCATCAGGCCGATATCGCTGCGATCAGGCTCGCCGATCCTGGTGCGGCCGCCTGTTCGTGACAATATCTTGAAGTGGTGTCCGTGCAGGTGAATGCCATGCGGCCACATGGTTTGGTTTTCCATTCTGATTTTGACGGTTTCGCCAGAGGCCGCTTCGAAGAGTGGTTTTGGCGCCATCCCGGCTGTACCGTTGAACGCCCAGAATTGGCGATGTTCGCGTGCCAGCGTGCGGCCATCCACGCTTTGTCCTTTGAACTGTGCGCTTTGCAGCCACGCCATGGCCCCACCGGTCATGATGAGATCGATGGATTGTGCCGGTTCAGCCTCCGGGAGGGGCAGGGGATTTGCGTGCAGCATCGGAGTGCTTGTCAGATCCACCGGGACGTTTGGCGCGCCGGCCTCACACACCAGATATCCTGCAGCCAGTGCATCTTCGCCGCTCAGCTCAGCAATCGGGATCTCCTCACCAGGTTTGGCAGTAATGTCGACCACGATATCCGCACGCTGGGCTGGCGCAAGCTGCACGCCTTGTTTTCCGGCGCGTACAGGATCGATGGGCTGGCCGTCGATTGCAATGATCCATGTGTCGACGTCCTTGATGCCGAAACGCATGACCCGCGCATTTGAGGTGTTTATCAACCTCAGCCGGACCCTTTCGCCGTTTCTCACGGTGAGCCGTTCATAAGGCTTTCCATTGAGTGTCAGAATATTGCCGAGGCGGCCTGCGTGCGACCAATCCATCATATGGCCGAGCGATGCTTCGTGCAGCGTACCGTCGCGCTCCAGGCGCCAATCGTCTGCAGCCAGGACGTAGTCGCGATGGACGGCCAGGGGCACGTCTTCCTCAACGATTAGGGCTCCATAGAGGCCGCGTGCCAGTTGCTCCCACGTCCGATTGTGCGGGTGATACCAGTATGTGCCGGCATCAGGTGCGGTGAACCTGTACTCAAACGTATGATTGGGGGCGATCGGCTCTTGGGTCAGGCCGGCGACACCATCCATTGCATTGTCTATGCGGATACCATGCCAGTGCACGCTTGTAGGCTGGTCCAGTTTGTTGTGCACGGCGATGGTCACCGGCTGGTTGCGTTTCACGCGCAGTACCGGACCGGGAACCTTGCCATCAAAGCCCCAGATGGCGGTTTTGGCACTGCCGTCTTCAAGCAGGTTCGCACTGCCGGGACGGGCGGTCAACTCGAAGCGATGGGCCGCTGCCCCCGCGGGCAGAAATTGCGTGGCGGGGTAGAGAAGGGCGCTTCCGGCGGCTGCCTGAATGAACTGGCGCCTGTCGATCATGGTCATGCTGTTGTCCCCTCAGTGGTCACTTGGCCAGCCGGAAGGTTTCGTGACAGGACTTGCAGGTTGCCCCAATCGATACGAGGTCTTGGCGAATATCGGCTGCCGACTGTGCAGTTGCTGACGACTTAGCCAGCTTACCGGCCGACATCTCGAGGTCCTTTGCGAGCTTTGTGAACCTGTCCCAGTCCTGCCAGATCGCCGGCAGGGCTTCGCTGGGCTTGTGTGTCGAGCCCTTCGGGAAGAGCTCCGGCATTTTTGCTGCGTGACTTGCAATCACTTCGGCGGCGGCCCCAACAGTCTTGCTGTCAAAAGCCGTCTTGCCCTGCATCATGGCACCCAGAAGCTTCATTTGTGTGCCGATATCCGCCATTGCGTCCATGCGGGTCTTGACGATGCCGGTAGCGCCTTTGTGCGCCATGACATTCAGGCTGGCGCTAGCCACAAGAAGCATGCACACCGTGACAAAAGCAAGGTTTGCGCCGGTTTTGAAGAACTTGCGGTGGATCAAAGTCATTCCTCGACCCCGCGGGCAAGACCGTCCAGGATTGGGCAATCGGGCCGGTTGTTGCCTTGGCATGCATCGGCCAGTTTGACCAGTGTATGTCTCAGCGAATTCAACTCCTCCAGCTTTCGGTCAATGTCGCAGATGCGCGCTTGCGCAATGGATTTCACATCGCTGCTGGCGCGGCTTGTATCTTCATAGAGCGACAGCAATTGCCGGCAGTCTTCAAGAGAAAAGCCGAGGCGTCTGGCCCGGCCGAGAAAGGTCAGCTTGTGGATGTGGGTATCGTCAAACTGGCGGTATCCGTTCGGTTGGCGGTCGGGTTTCACCAGACCGATCTCGTCATAGTAGCGAACGGTCTTGACCGGCAGTCCGGCCTTCTTGGCAGCGCTCTGAATGTTCAAGTCAATCCTCCACCGCAAACCCCATGCGGTCTCCCGATAGGCGTTTCTAAATTCCGATGCGGTCCATTTAGGGGGTCCGGTGGCAGGAAGGTCAAGTCTGTTGCTGCATGATAACGCTCATGAGTTCGTTCGGCCGCATGGGCCGGCGGAGCCAAGAACGATCCCCGCTAAATTCCCGTCACCAACGCCTGCAGAGTCTTGCCGGGCCTTGCCGCGCACAACTATTCGCCACTGCGGTAAATGCGCTTGCATGCTGTTGTTTTTCACGGCATAAGCGGCGGTGGAGAGGTGGCCGAGTGGTCGAAGGCGCTCCCCTGCTAAGGGAGTAGGCGTCAAAAGCGTCTCGTGGGTTCGAATCCCATCCTCTCCGCCATTTTATCGCTCACGGCAGTTTCGCTGCGCTCCACACCTCCGCGAGGGCGTCCAATCTAAGCGCCCTGTCGCGGCTTACGCCGCTCCACGTCACTTGTCGGACGGTCGCGCAGTCGCGCTCCAGTCGTCGAGTTCGAACTCTCAGCCTCTCCCCCGCAATCTGTTCTGCTTAGACTGCCGATATATTCGAGTTGGGTAAAGTGGGTCATTCACGGGCTATGCCAGGCCTGTGATATCGGCATTTGCGCGCTGGCAAATACCGCTAGAGCATTTTTTGTGAATCCTGAGTCACTAAAAATGCTCTATCTCTTTGATATTGAGCATGTTCTTATCCGAAAACCGCACACACTTTTCGGGAACATGC
>JANQIR010000238.1 GCA_028282065.1 Aestuariivirgaceae bacterium | reverse complement strand
GCATGTTCCCGAAAAGTGTGTGCGGTTTTCGGATAAGAACATGCTCAATATCAAAGAGATAGAGCATTTTTGGTGACTCAGGTTTCACAAAAAATGCTCCAGTAGGCACGGGATTTCAAGATAGTGGGCGTGCAGTGCACTCAAAAACAGTCCGCTTGAGCCGCCGTTTGAATCTGGTTAGGAAAAATATGGTGCAGGTGAGAGGAGTAACCTCGAACCCGCACAAGGCTGCGACTGCGGCCCGGGCTTTCGCCCGCTCCCCGCGGAGGCGCCGAGCAAAGCGAGATCGCCGTGAGCGTAAATATGGTGCAGGTGAGAGGAGTAACCTCGAACCCGCACAAGGCCGCAACCGCGGCCCGGGCTTTCGCCCGCTCCCGTGGAGGCGCCGAGCAAAGCGTGATCGCCGTGAGCGTAAATATGGTGCTGGTGAGAGGAGCAACGTAGAACCCGCACAAGGCCGCGACTGCGGCCTGGGCTTTCGCCCGCCCCCGCGGAGGCGTCGAGCAAAGCGAGATCGCCGTGAGCGTAAATATGGTGCCCAGGGGCGGAATCGAACCACCGACACGCGGATTTTCAGTCCGCTGCTCTACCAACTGAGCTACCTGGGCCTGGTCTCACCACGCTCATATACCGGTGGTTGCCGGTTGCCGGCCGCGCCGGTGCGTGATTGACGGCTGCGGTTTATAGGTCATCGCGCGCGCCCTGTCCATATCCAACAAACGCTTGTTTTGACACAAGGGCCGTCAGCCGGAATCGGCATGCCGCCGCCAGTCTTCTCCAAGCGCCTGTCCGTCAACACGCTTGCGCAACTGCTCGCGCACATCGCGCCAGCGAAAGCGGATCGAATTGGACACGATCTCGCCATCCAATTCCTTGAACTGATTAATGACCGGCGCAAAGGCGACCAAGTCCCGCGCACTGCCGGCAAAGGCATTTTCACCCTCTGCCATGACCTGCCAGTCGGTTGCCGCGGCCCGCTCGGCAAAGGCAGCAGTGCGTTCATCCTGGTCCACCGCCGATTCGATCCCTTCAAGCCCGTTCGCCATGCCGCGTGAAAAGCACGTTCTGGCGATCTCGTCGCTTTCGCTCCTTGTCAGCGCTCCTTCGCGCCCAGCCGTTGCGACAGCAAAAACCGTCATGTCGCCGAGGCAGGAGACAAACAGCCTGGCTGCAGACTGACGAACCACCGGCACGAACGTGTCGTCGACCATGACCTCGCGGTAACTCGTGCCCATTCGGGTCTTCAGATAGCCGTAAAGCGATGTCTGTGCGACGTAGGATGAGCGGGTCTGCACGAATTCGACAAAAGCGTCCATGGTCGTGATCGGCGACTTGTCGAACCGGATTGCCAATGCCTGCAGCGGCTTCGGCAGGAGGGACATGAGTTGATCAAGCACGTCTGTGTCTGCCTCCCGCCGTGGATGTAACCCGTGATCGTGCCGCCATCATGGCCGCCGCGACGTCTGTGAAGCTTACGCCGGGCCAAGGCACAATCAGGTTGCAAGCACAATATTTTCCACAACTTTTGATGGTTAATACACCGTTAGCAATTGGTCTAGTTGTCACCTTTTGGGGCGCTCATGTAAACTCCGTTCGAGTCTTGTTGCCGCTGGTGGCGGGCAACAATGGTGACTCGTCCACCGGAAAAATACCGGCTGGCACATCATAGCGGGAGGGGACTTATGTCTCAAAACAATGCTGACGCAAGGGTGCGCCATTGGGAAAGAACCCGTAACCTGACATACCTCGTACTGGTAATCTGGTTCATCTTTTCCTTTGTGGTGCATTGGTTTGCAGGGAGCCTGAACAACGCATCGTTCTTGGGCTTTCCACTGGGCTATTACTTCGCAGTTCAAGGTTCATTGGCGATCTTCGTGATCCTCATCTTTTTCCAGAATTGGATGCAGGACAAGATCGATGACGAAGCCGGTGTCAGTGAAGAAGAAGAATAGGGGAGGCTGACATGCAAGGGAATTTTCTTGACAACCTGCCAAAGATCTACGGGCTCTACACGGGCGGATTTTTGGTGTTCATCGTGCTCATGGCGATCCTTGAGCAAATGGGTGTAGGCGCCGACACCATCGGCATCCTGTTTGTTGCCTTCACCATCTTCATCTACGCGGCTATTGGCTTCCTGTCGCGTACGATGGAAGTCGACGCCTATTATGTTGCTGGGCGCTCCGTGCCGCCGGTGTTCAATGGCATGGCGACGGCGGCCGACTGGATGTCGGGCGCATCCTTCGTGGCTCTGGCGGGCGGTATTTACTTCGGCGGCCATGGCTATCTGGCCTTCGTGGTTGGCTGGACCGGCGGTTATGTGCTCGTCAACTCGTTGATGGCGCCATATCTGCGCAAGTTCGGCTGCTACACGGTTCCCGACTTCATCGGTACGCGCTACGGCGGCAATCTTGCCCGCTTCTGCGCGGTGATCATCCTCGTGGTGACGTCGTTCACCTACGTGACGGCTCAGATCAACGCCACGGGCACGATCGCGGCGCGCGCGCTGCACATCCCGTTTGAGGTTGGTGTCTGGTTCGGCCTGCTGGGTATTCTGCTGTGCTCGATGCTCGGTGGTATGCGGGCGGTGACCTGGACCCAGGTGGCACAGTACATCGTGCTGATTATCGCTTATCTGGTGCCGGTTATCTGGATGTCCAACAAGCAGGGCTTTGGTCTTCTCCCGCACTTTTCTTACGGCGATGCGGTACAGAAGATCGCGGAGATCGAAGCAGCAGTCGGGTTGGCCAAGCCGACCTGGGACGTTCCCGGCGGCTTGAAGGTCCTCACGGTGGCGCACAATGCGCCCGGCGATACTTTCGCGAGCTGGAAGTTCATCACGCTGGCGCTTTGCATGATGGCCGGTACGGCCTCGTTGCCGCACATCCTGATGCGCTACTTCACGACCCCGACCGTTCGTGCCGCGCGCAAGTCGGTGGCCTGGTCGCTGTTCTTCATCTTCCTGCTGTACTTCACAGCGCCTGCTTTGGCGACGCTGACCAAGTTGCAGCTTCTGGATTCCAGCCTCCCGACGGCCATCATAGGCAAGTCGTTTGAGGAAGTGGCCAATCTGGATTGGATCAAGAACTGGGCCTCGGTCAACTTCCTGGCGATCAATGATGCCAACGGCAATGGTGTGCTCGATCTCAATGAGTTCGCCATGCGCACCGGCATCGTCGTGCTGGCGACACCGGAAATCGCAGGTCTTCCGTACGTCATCTCCGGTCTGGTGGCCGCGGGTGGCATGGCTGCTGCCATGTCGACGGCGGACGGTCTGCTCCTGGCAATCGCAAACGCACTGAGCCATGATCTGTATTACAAGATCATCGATCCGAAGGCCGACACGCGTGTCCGCCTGCTGGTCGCCCGTGGCTTGCTGATCGTGATCGGTTGTGCCGCCGCGTTCGTGGCGTCTTTGAAGCTCACCGGCATTCTCGGTGCTGTTGCCTGGGCCTTCTGCTTTGCCTGCTCCGGTCTGTTCTTCCCGCTCGTTCTCGGCGTGTGGTGGAAACGGGCCAACCGGCAAGGCGCGGTCGCGGGCATGGTCCTGGGCTTCCTGGCTGGGTCGCTGTACCTCATCTACATCCAGAACGGTGGCACCAAGATCTTAGGCCTGGATGGCCTGCGGTTCGGCATTATCGGTATGCCGGTGTCTCTGATCGCCATGGTTGTCGTCTCGCTGATGACACCGGAGCCTGATGAGGAAATCCAGAAGATGGTCGACGAAACCCGCATACCGAGCGGGCAGACAATCCTGGGATCGACGCAGTAGCGCCGATAGACCGACAACACTTTTGGAGGGCGGGAGATTTTCCCGCCCTCGATTTTTTCGCGACACCGTGTATTGATTGAAAGCTGCGCCGACAGCGTCGGCAGCCGGGGGAGGGGAGAGGCCGTGGCGGGATTTCCGGTTTGGGTGATTGTGATCGACTATGCGCTCGGCATGGTCATGTGGACGCTGATCGGCCGTTCTGCCATGAACTTCTTCCTGCCGGTCGACTCCGACTTCTTTTTCATGAAGGCGTTTGTGAAGCTGACCGATCCCATTTTGAAAGTTTTCAGGCCCATTACGCCGGGATTTCTGCTGGACCCTCTGATACCGCTCTATGTGGCCTGGTTCTTTTACATGTTCCGGTTCTATGTGATGCCCTGGCTTTTGGGCTATTCGGTTATGGGCATGCTGTCCTTTCCGTTGGAGGGTGAGATCGCGCGGGTGCTATCGAAAATGTTCCTGCAGTAGAACACCGACGGAGCCTAGCGTCCGCTGCTCGCTTTTGTCCGTACACAGGCAACGTACATAGGCAAAGATGAAAGTGTGGTATCGCGCAGAGCGGGACCGTTGAAAGCAAACCGGATGAGCGACCACTCGACGGACTTCTATCAATCGCTTGAACCCTTCAGTGCGTTTTCCGAGGTGCTGGACGTCCGGCACTACAAGCCGCTGCCGGAAGACTGGCTGGTTGCGGTGACGGATGTCGTCGATTCGACAGGCGCAATCCGGTCGGGCCGTTACAAGGCGGTGAATATGGCTGGTGCAAGCGTTATTGCTGCCGCTCGAAATGCACTGCAGGGCGTTGCCTTTCCGTTTGTGTTTGGCGGCGACGGCGCCAGCTTTGCCGTTGCCGGTGAATTCCGTGCGCCGGTCGAGCAGGCGCTGGCCGCCTGCCGCACCTGGGTGCGTGAGGAGATCGGCCTTGAGCTGCGTGCAAGTCTGGTCCCTGTAGGTGATATCCTTGCTGCCGGACACCCGGTCTCCGTTGCCCGGCACACGCCCGCGCCGGATGTCTCCTACGCCATGTTTTCAGGCGGCGGATTGGCATGGGCGGAACAGCAGATGAAGGCCGGCCGCTTTGTGGTTGGTGAAGCTCCGGCCGGGTCAAGGCCCGATCTGCAGGGGTTGTCCTGTCGCTGGCAGCCGATCCGCGCCACGCGGGGCATCATTGTATCCCTCCTCGTCCTGCCTGCCGACACCGACACCGAGCGCTTCGATGCATTTGTGGCGGACCTGCTCGCCGAGTTGAACGATAGTCCCGGCGGCGGTCATCCTGTTCCCGAAGAAGGCCCGCCCTTCGCCTTCCGGTCTCCCGGTCTTGAGTTGGAGGTCAAGGCATCGGCGGCGCCCACGGGACGCAAACGGTTGCGGCGCTGGCTGATGTTTCTGTCGGCCTTTGCGTGGTTTCTCGGCAAGACGGGTTTGCGGTTCAAGGAATTTGATGCCGCCCACTACCGTCAAAAGACCGCCGCCAATACGGACTTTCGCAAGTTTGACGACGGCCTGAAACTCACCGTCGATTGTACGCCTGAAATGGCTGCGCGCCTTGAGGACATGCTTGGATCCGCCCGTGCCGAGGGGGTGTGCCGCTTTGGCGTGCATCGCCAGGACGAGGCGCTCATGACCTGCATCGTTCCTTCGCCCTACCAGGACGACCACATGCACTTCGTTGACGGCGCATCGGGAGGCTATGCGCAGGCTGCCGTCATGCTGAAGAAGCAGATGGCAGAAGGTGCCTCAGTGCTGTGACCGCGGGCTCTCGGTCATTTGATTGGAGTTTCTGCGATGAAATCGGCATAGCAGGATTGAGAGCGAATGGCACAGGGCACCGGTGACAATGTTGGATCGGCGGGCATTCTGCATTGCTGCGGCAGGGTTGGGTCCGCTTGTACGGGCCGCCTATGCCAAACAACTCACGCTGACCCCGCAAGCCGCCCACGAGGCGGCCGCATCTGGCGATGTCCTGCTGATCGACATCCGGACCCGTTACGAGTGGAACATAACCGGCATCGCAAAGACGGCATTGCCGGTATCCATGCACGAGCCGTCCTTTGTCGAAAGGCTCGCCAAACTGGTTTCAGGTGACAAATCTCGTCCGATAGCTTTGATCTGTGCCCACGGTGAGCGTTCGCGCAACATGCAAAAGATCCTGACGGACCTGGGCTATGCGAAGGTCTATGACGTATCGCAGGGCATGCTGGGCAATGTGGAAGGCAAGGGCTGGATCAAGGCGGGCCTGCCGACAAAACCCCCTCAGCCTTGAACCTCCGGCAACGGCTTGCAATGGGTCTCGGTCAGGAATAGCGCAATGACGAGGCCCGCCACGGACCACACGAGCAGGCTGATAAACGCCCAGCCATAGTCGGCTGAGGTGTATACCCGGGCACCGTCCAACATGGTGCCGTCCCATTGCCAGTCGAGCAGCAAACCGATGACCGGTTGAAGCACTGCGCCGGACATCACGGTCATACCGTTGACAATGCCGGTGACCGAGCCGTGTATTGCCGGCTGTGTCACTTCCCTGGCCAGCGCGAAACAGTTGACCATGCCGGCACCCGTCATACCCAGGGCAAACAGAAGAACACTCAAAACAGACAGGGGCAGGTTTGGCGCAAGGACGAGCATTGCCGTCAGGCAGGTCTGTGCCAGGCAGCAGCCGGCAATAGGCGTTTTGCGCAGGCCTATGGCGTCCGAAGCCCATCCGGCCAGTGGCGCGCCCGCAGCCCATCCCAGCAAAACCAGAGATGCGATGAAAGCCGCCGTAGGCCTGTCGAGCTCATAGGCTGCCATCAGATAGGGCACACCCCAAAGACCGCCGAAGGCCAGCATTCCACCTGTCATTGACATGGCAACGGCGGAAATCATCCAGACATTCCACCGCGCCAGAGCGATTTTCAGGTTGCGCCAGATCGACGGCCAGCTTTGTAGCTCCTTGGCATTATGAGCATCGCCGCCTGACGGGGCATCGCGAACGATAGCGTAAATCAATACTGCCAAAACGGCGCAGAAACCGCTGGCCACCAGCATGGTTGTCCGCCAGCCCGCATGTTCTACGACCAAGGCCAAAGGCGCCTGTGCTGCGACACCACATAGCATGGCAAAGAACATCGCAAGGCCAGCCAGAAATGCAAACCGGTGCGGCGGAAACCACGCTGCAGCCAAGGCCAGCGAGCCGATGAAACCCGCTGCAACGCCAATGCCCACCAAAAAGCGCCCCGTATATGCCAAAGTTATATCCGGCGCTGTGGCGAACAACACGCTGCCTGCAGCGGCGATCGACAATGAGAATGTCAACAACAGACGTGGTCCCAGACGGTCGAGCAGGGCGCCAAGGGGAACCTGCAGAAAGACGTAAGGATAAAAATACAGCGCCGAGAGATAGCCAAGCACCGCACCACCGGCCTGAAACTCGCGCATCAGATCCGGGACCATGACGCTTGGCGCCACACGTTGGAAGAAGGCATAGCCGAACGCGAGTGCGCTGAGCGACCAAATGATCCAGGCACGCAAGCGAGCTGGCCTTTGTGCGGGCGTGTCCGTCATGTTTCAGGTTTGCAAAGGGCAGGGATGCCCCATTTTGAGTAGAAAGGCGTTGCCCAATCTAACGAGAGATCAGCGGTATCGCCACCCGATTATTGTCATACCAATGGGGGAATAGAAAAGTCGTAGCCATGAGGCCGCAGGGCTGCAATCAAACCGTGAATCACTATAGGCAAAAAGAATGGCCGCAGCAAATGCTGCGGCCGAAACCTACGTCAAGACGGTTCAATCGCTGCTAGGATGGACAATCATCGCAGGTGATGGTGGCCGCCTGGCGCGGTCGCAGAGTAAGAGTTTCTTCGAGCTGTATGGAACCGGATCCGATCACTTTGCCGACGATGGGTTTCCAGTTGTAGCAGACCCGCGCGATGACTACGTCATTGCCGTCCGCTGTCAGGTCTTCGAGATTGCCGCCATAATTCTGCGAGCACCCTGCGCCATCTTTGGAAACGGTCCATTTCGTTTCAAGATTGTTGTCGCTGTCGCGGCCAACCTCCCACACGACGTAGCCGAAATCGGAGCCTGACTGAAGATCGACGACGAACGGCTCCATGATCGGACTGGCGGCGTTGAGGAAAGTGTCCATGTCGTCCATGGTCATGCTTCCCGGCGCCTGCGCAACCAGATCGCCGATCGTGCTGGCGGTCAGCGTCACCTTCCGGTTGGCGGCGAGCAGATTGGTCACATCGACCAGTCCGAAGTACAAGATGAGCATTACGGGAAATACAAACGCCATTTCAATGGCTGCCATTCCCATGACATCCTTCTTGAATTGTACAAGCCGGCGGCCGCATCCACGTGCTGCTTCACGCGCCTTCCGGCAGGCTGGTTTTGCGAAATGGTTCAACATTCTCTTATGTCCCCAGATTGTGCGATGCATCCGTTGTCTACGAATTTTCGACTAGTTTCCTGCAAACGGTTCGTTGCGGAAAGCCGCCCCGGCGGTCAGAACGCGCCGCGTTCCGGCAACCTGCGCAAGTTTGGTAATGCCGGGTGTGAACAGTTCCCAGTCGTAGTACACACGGACTGAAACGATCTGCATCGGCTCGCCCGGATCGAACTGGCTGTTGTTGCTCACGTCGTTGGAAATCTGGCCGTCGGCCACGCCGGGTGGAGCGCTGATGTCGCCAAAGGCGTCTTCCGTACGCACATCGACATAGAGCTTGTCGCAACTCAGGAAGCTTGCCAGGTTGCCGCACACAAGGTTCTTGAAATCTGCCTGCGACATACCCTGATTTTGCACCTGTCCGGTGCGGATCATGCGGGCCGCCTGTGCCGTTCCGTCTTCGACAACATACTCAGCAAAGAGCATGAGGCCGGTCTCGAAAATGGCCATCAGCATCCAGATGAACGGTGCGCCGACAAATGCAAATTCGACTGCGGTTGCGCCATCTTCTTCTTTCTTGAAACGCTTGATGAAGCCGTTTCTGCGGATCCTGATCAGCCGCCCCATGTCGCCTACTCCCGTTTCCCGGTCACTATCCTGAATTCTCGGCAATTTTCCGAAAATTGTTCGCGGTTTGCCTTACAACTACCGTTCAGTCATACCTGACAATGACTGAAGCTCGGTAAACCGGAACGGAAAAATTTGAACTAAATTGAACCGGTGCGGTGGCAGGCAAGGTACCTGCCGGCGGGCAAGCGCAAATTGCCCTGCCCCAATGTATGCAAGATCATGAAAGGTATATTGGAAAAGCTGAGACGGAAGCAGTGGAGCACATGCCGCCTGCGGCCGTGCGGTCTGCCTTGAAAACCTCAGCAGGTCTGATCCCAGGGCTTAGTTTTGTGAGCTCAGGCTGCTGGATTCCGAAGCGCGGCTGGTCTTTTCTTTGATCTGCTTGTTGACCAGTTCGTCAAAGTACTTCGGGTTGTCACCGAGTTGCAGGTCGACCTCGCAGTTGGGCGTACATCTGTAAGATTGCCGCGACCCCGCCATATACATGACCACCGCGTCGTTTCCATCGCGCACGACTTTGACGTTGATCGCAGCGATTTCCTTGCCATCCGCATCGAGCACAATGACGTTGGTCGATCCGAAATGCCGTCCGTGAATGACGATCCGGCCACGATGAACTGAAACATCCGCAAAGGTCGGATTTCCAACAATCACGGTTGCCGGCGTTCCTGAAATGCCAACGATCTTGGCACGGTCTGCGCCGACCTCGACGGCCGCATCCGCAGCAGCAGCGGCCGTAGTACCCGCCACTGCGCCGAACAGCAACAGCCCGCCGACCGCTGCAGCACTGCCTGCGCGGTTGAAGCAGGTCCACATCTTGTTCTTTATGGTGCCGCTGGCACGGGCCCTGGATTTAGGCATTTGTGTTTCCTTTCGCACGCCTGCTGCGAATCGATTTGAGCGCCGCCGGTGTCCAAACGCATTTGGCTGACGGCATAGTGTAGTGAAATTGGTAAAGAAACACTTGAGCCTGCCGAAACGGGCCTCGCATTGCAGCCGTTGGGCTGTTTTTAATGAAACCGATCCCGTCCAGGAAGTGTTAACTACATATCGATCTCAGGTGCTGACCTGCACCTTTTAGATATTTGATTAGGGAAATTGCAACGGGTCAACATTACAGTCGGCATCGGTTCTGGAACAGCCGGAAAAAATCCGAGTGTTGAACCAGGTGCTGTCAATTGTGTGAGTATAAGGAGTAGAGTAATGAGCAAGCTCGTACGTTTCTTCAAGGATGAATCCGGTGCAACGGCTATTGAATATGGTCTGATCGCAGCTGCGACCGGCTTGGCGCTGGTTGCCGTTATGCCGCTGATCGAAACCAACCTGACCACCACGTTCACGGACATTGGTACTGCAATGCAGTAAGCCATGCCTATCGACCGCCGGCTCTACGAGCCTTAGCCGGCGGACAAAAAAATCTTAGGGAGGCTCCGGAGCCGCTGGTGAAAACCGGCGGCTCTGTTTTTTGTGGCATCACTGGCTGCACGGTTAACCCAGCCTTTACGAGCCTCGTGTGAATTTCGTGACCGATACATTGCGGCGCCTGCCGGTAGCCGGCCATGGCGCGAATGACACGAGGTTCAAGGGGCTGATGATTGAACTTATCCTTCTGACGCTGTTTCCCGCCATGCTGGCTGCCGCCGGCATCGGTGATTTTTTGACCATGCGCATTCCAAACTGGCTGAATTTGGCAATGGTGGCGGCGTTTTTTGTCATGGCGTTTGCAGTCGGCATGCCTTTCGATCTGCTGAAGTGGCATGTGGCAGCCGGTCTTGCCGTACTGGCCGGCGGCATGGTGGTGTTCTTCTCCGGCTACCTTGGTGGTGGCGATGCGAAAATGCTGGCGGCGGCGGCGCTGTGGATCGGCTGGGAGCATACGGTTGTATTTCTTGTTTACACCATCCTCGCCGGCGGCGCGCTGAGCGTCGTCATGCTGATCTGGCAAAGGCTTAAATTCGAACGTGATGTCCGTGAGGCAGGTTGGGCGAAACGGCTGTTCGGCAAGGGCCTTCAGTTGCCCTATGGGGTGGCCATCGCGGCCGGTGGCATTTTCACATTCCCCGCCACCTGGTGGATGCAACAGGCGATATAGGCGAGATTTAAATGCCCGAGGCCAACTTTGAATCACCTGGCATAGGAACGGTTAACCCTAATTTGACCATTGCCCGGCACAATCACCAACGCAGTACACAAGGAAATTGGTTCCCCGTGTCAGTCTGTCAGGAAGATTTCGCATGAGTAAGACACGTTTTGCTGTTCTGGGTCTCGCGATCGGCTCCGCCGCTCTCGCCGGTTTTCTGGCGATGAACTTCCTCGGCAAGGAGCCTGAAGAAAGAGTGATCGAGGTCAACAGGGTTGAGACGTCCAAGGTCCTGGTTGTCGCCAAGGACGTGAAAATGGGCGACCAGATGGGCGCAAGCCGGCTGAAATGGCAGGAGTGGCCCAAAGAAGTTCTCAAGCCCTTCATGATCACCCAGAAGAGGCGGCCCAAAGCCATGGAAGAGCTTGAGAAGGCCCGTGCCCGTGCGGCCATGTTTGAGGGTGAACCAATATCCGAAAAGAAACTCCTGCTGCCGAACGGCGCCGGCTTTATGGCGGCATTGCTGCCAAAGGGTATGCGGGCGATCGCCGTGAGAGTCGGTGTTGAGCAGGGCGCTGGCGGGTTCATCCTGCCGAACGACAAGGTCGATGTTCTGCTGACCCGCAAACTGGGCAACAGCGGTACCGGCCGCACCATCACCGAGACGGTGCTGCAAAACGTCAGGATTCTGGCGATTGACCAGACCTACAACCAGGACAACGACAAGGACAAGGTCGCGATCAAGCCGCAGGGTACGGCAACGCTTGAGGTTGAGCCTCGCCAGGCCGAGGTGTTGGCATTCGCAGAACAGATTGGACAGCTGTCTCTGGCATTGCGGGCGCTCGCCGACAACGGCGACAGCGATCTTGGGGATGACGGACCGCGCCTATCGCCGAAATACGCCAGGGGCGGTAATGGCGAGATCAGTGTGTTGCGTTATGGAATCCAGAAGTCGACGGCTGCAAACGAGTAAGGTTCGCTGAAATGAATATGCAAACGAACATAAGTGGGTTTCCGCCTGAGCAACCCCGCGAATGGCACCTCATTGCCGCCTTGACCGTCTTTCTGATTGCGGTGTCGACGATGCTGGGCTCCATTGTGATTTTGACGGCGCCGGCATCAGCCAATGGCTCTGGGGCGGCATATGACCAGTCGGCGCGGTTTGTCCGCATCGGTTTGAACAAAACGATCGTCGTACGATTGCCGGTTGCCGCGCGTGACGTGCTGGTCGGCAACCCCGAAGTCGTCAATGCGGTCGTCAGAACAAAGCACACGGCCTATTTGTTCGCCAAGAAAACCGGCGAGACCAACGCGTTCTTCTTTGACGCCGAGGGCCGTCAGATTCTCAGTCTCGATATCGAGGTGTCGCACGACACCAAAGGCCTGCAGGCGCTGATCAGCCGGCACTATCCGGGAACCCGCATCAAGGTCGACACGTTGGGTGAGAACATCGTGATCGGCGGCGTTGCGCGCTCGACGGCCGAAGCCAAAGCCGCCTATGACCTGGCCGTGCGCTTCACCGGCCAGGAGGAAAAGGTGCTCTCCACGGTGAAGGTCACCGGCAAGGATCAGGTCATGCTGAAGGTTCGCATTGCCGAACTGCAGCGTGACGTCCTCAAGCAGTTCGGTGTCGACAGTCAGCAATTGTTTCAGATCGGCAACCTGGCGGCCAACTTTGTAACCGTCAATCCGTTCACTCTTGGCGCCGGTGCGCTCAATCCGTCTCAGTACCGCACGACCTACACCAACGGCACAACGACCATTGACACGATCGTTCGGGCCATGGAGCGTGACGGTATTTTGCGCACCTTGGCCGAACCGACCCTCACGGCGGTGTCCGGCGAAGCGGCGAAGTTCCTGGCCGGCGGTGAATTCCCTATTCCGGTGGCAGCCGATGCGGACACCATTTCAGTGGAATACAAGCCGTTCGGTGTTGGTCTGGGCTTTACGCCGGTGGTGCTGTCGGAGGGTCGCATCAGTCTTCGGGTCAACACGGAAGTTTCTGAACTGAGCAACGAGGCTTCGGTCATTGTTGGCGCCGGAAACAATCGGGTCGCCATTCCGTCTCTGAAGGTGCGCAGGGCCGAAACCACGGTGGAACTGCCAAGCGGCGGCTCTATGGTAATGGCCGGCCTTATCAAGCAGCAGACCAAACAGTCGCTGGAAGGTATTCCAGGGGTGAAGAATCTGCCGGTGCTCGGGACTTTGTTCCGTAGCCGTGATTTTCTCGCCAATCAGACCGAGATGGTTGTGATCGTCACACCCTATGTCGTCAATCCGGTCAACGAGCGCCAGCTCGCCACGCCGATCGACCGGCTGAACGTCGCCACCGACAGGCAGACCATTCTGTTCGGCCGGTTGAACAAGGTCTATGGCGTCGAGGGCGGCAAGCCCGGCGGCACCTATCACGGAAACGTTGGCTTTATCGTCGAGTAGTAGTCAGTGCTGAGGAACCCATGTTGAACATCAATTCAAAATCCAAATCCGCGCTGATAAAGGGGCTTGTGCCGCTTGCGTTGCTGGTCGCCCTGAGCGGATGCAAGGGAGCCTATGGCGAGCTCGATGATGTTCGGATGCCGGACTATCACTACGAGCGTTATCCAATCGAGGTAACCAAGGGCACCGTGAAGCTTCAGGTTCCCACAAAGTCGTCCAAGCTGTCGGCCGCGCAGGAAGATGCCGTCACCCGGCTCGCCCAGCAGGCGCGGTCCAACAACGTTCCGCGTATTTACATCCGCCGGCCCTCCGGCAGCATTACCGCAGACGTCGTGGCTGGCCGGATCACCAGGCTGATGACCGGCCAGGGAGTTTCCGCCAGTTCGCTTGCGCATTCCTCTTACAAGGGCTCCGGCCCGGTCGTTGTATCGTTCAAGCGATATTTCGCCACGACCGCACGCTGCGGCGACTGGTCAACGAACCTCGCGGAAACCGGCGATAACACGACCTATGCGAACTACGGCTGCGCCGGCCAGCACAATCTGGCCGCCCTGGTTGCGAACCCGAAGGATCTCGTCACACCGCGTACATCGACGCCGGCTGACGCGATGCGCCGTTCGAAGGTGTTTGACGATTACCGCAAGGGACAGGACACGACGTCGCAGTCGTCTGATAAGGACAAGGCACAGGTGAGCGATATCGCCGAGTGAGATCGGTTCACTGTGAAGGGTTGACCACGTGTCGGGAACACACAAGACGGCGCACGGTATAGAAGTGGGGATACGCGCGAGATGACAAACGCTGCAGAAATTGAACAGCAAATGGCTCAGCCTGCGGGGTCTGAAGCCGTGGTGATGATCCCGAGGGTCAATATTCATGCCTTCTGCGATGACCAGTCCACGGCGGAGGCCATGCAGAGGGTGGCCAAGGACCGCAGGATGTGCAAGGCGCATATGAATGTGCATTTGGGCGGGATCTCGGCTGCGATACAGACCTATTCGACGGCACAGACACCCAGTCTTTTGATTGTCGAATCCATGAAGGAGCCCGAGGGCCTGATGGCCGATCTCGGGCATCTGTCCCACGTGTGCGAACCGACCACCAAAGTGATCGTCATCGGACATGTCAACGATGTCCTGCTTTACCGCGAAATGGTGCGCCAGGGCATTAGCGAATACATCGTGGCCCCGATCAACCCGGTACAGATTATCGAGACGATCGGCACGATTTATCATGACCCGGAGGCAAAGCCTGTCGGTAAGGTTGTGGCCTTTGTCGGAGCAAAGGGCGGCGTCGGTTCGAGCACGATCGCCCATAATGTTGCCTGGCTGATGTCCCGCAAATTCATGAACGACACCGTTGTGGCGGACCTGGACATGGCGTTTGGGACGGCGGCGCTGAATTTTTCGACGGATTCCGGGCAAGGGATCGCAGAGGCGCTGAGTGCGTCCGACCGTGTCGACCAGGTGCTGATCGACCGGCTGCTTACCAAATGCTCGGACCGGTTGAGCTTGCTGGCGGCGCCCTACTCCATTGAACGTGAGGTCGAGGTTGAGCCTGACTCTCTGGAGACTGTTCTTGATGTGGTGCGTGGCACCGTGCCCTGTGTGATCGTCGACGTTCCCAATGTGTGGACACCCTGGACCAAGCAGGTGCTGTGTCACGCAGACGAAGTCGTCATCACTGCGACGCCGGAAATTGCCAGTTTTCGCAACGCCAAGAACCTGATCGATCACCTGAAGAACGCTCGTCAAAACGATACACCGCCCAGGCTCGTCATGAACCAGGTGGGGATCATGAAGCGACCGGAAATTCCGGTGGAGCAGTTCGCCAAGGAGATTGGCGTTCAGCCGACGGCGATAATTCCGTTTGATGCGCCGACCTTCGGTGCTGCATCTACCAACGGAGAGATGCTGTCGGAAGTGGCGGCCAAATCCAAGGCCGCTGAAGCCATAGAGGCCCTGGCGCAAATCCTGGTCGGATTTGAGCAAAAGGCGCAGCAGTCGAAGTCGCTGCTAAGCCCGCTAATGAGCAAATTGTCGTCGTTGAGGAAAAAATAAATGTTTGGCAAGCGTGGCGAAACGCCGACAACGCCTCCTGCCGCAGACACTGCGGCGCAGCCTGTTCCTGGCGTGCAACCCGGCCAGCCCGGCCAGCAGCCCGGCCAGCCTGGACAACCTGGACAACCTGTTGCTGCCGAGGCTGTTCCCGGCAGTATTCCTGATATTGAATTTGGTGGTGTAACCGCCAGCCCGGGGATGGTGGATCCTCTGGCTGTTCCGGCTGCCCCGGCCGCCCCGGCTGCCCCGGCCCAGTTGACGCCGGGCGTGCCTGAGCCAGGGCAATTCGCCATGCCTCAGACGGCCGCCCCGCAGCCGCAGGCGCCACCCGCCCAGCCGCCGCAACCGCCAAAACAACAGGGCCGGAAGAGTGGCGGGAAGTCTGAGAGCTACTACGACATCAAGACGACGATCTTCAACGCGTTGATTGACGCGATTGACCTGACCCAGTTGGGTCAGCTCGACCGCGAAAGTGCACGCGACGAGATCCGTGACATCGTCAATGAGATTATCACGCTCAAGGACGTGGCGATGTCGATCGCCGAGCAGGAAGAGCTGCTTGAAGACATCTGCAACGACGTTCTCGGCTACGGTCCCCTCGAACCGTTGCTGGCGCGCGACGACATTGCCGATATCATGGTCAATGGCGCCAACCTGACCTTCATCGAAGTTGACGGCAAGATGGAGGAAACCAACATCCGATTTCGCGACAATGCGCAACTGCTGAATATCTGCCAGCGCATTGTGAGCCAGATCGGCAGGCGTGTCGATGAAGCCAGCCCGATCTGCGATGCCCGTCTGCCTGACGGCTCACGTGTTAACGTGATTGCCCCTCCACTGTCCATCGACGGGCCTGCCCTGACGATCCGTAAGTTTAAGAAGGATCGTCTAAAGATGGACAACCTGGTCAAGTTCGATTCGATCACACCGGAAGGCGCGACGATTTTGGGCATTATAGGCCGGGTGCGGTGCAACGTTTTGATCTCCGGCGGTACCGGTTCCGGTAAAACGACGCTCTTGAACTGTCTGACCGGTTTCATCGATGAAGAAGAGCGCGTCATTACCTGTGAAGACGCCGCCGAATTGCAGTTGCAGCAGCCTCACGTTGTCCGCCTTGAAACCCGCCCGCCCAATCTCGAAGGCGAGGGCGAGATTACCATGCGTGACCTCGTCAAGAACTGTCTGCGTATGCGCCCGGAACGTATCATCGTCGGTGAGGTGCGTGGATCTGAGGCATTTGACCTGCTGCAGGCCATGAACACCGGTCACGACGGCTCGATGGGTACGGTCCACGCCAACTCCCCGCGCGAGGCGCTTTCAAGGCTTGAATCCATGATTACCATGGGCGGATTTGCCCTGCCCTCGAAGACCATCAAGGAGATGATCGTCGGATCGGTGGATGTGATCGTCCAGGCGGCCCGCCTCAGGGACGGCTCGCGCCGTATTACCCACGTCACTGAAGTGGTCGGTATGGAAGGCGATGTAATTATCACCCAGGACTTGTTCATTTATGACGTCGTTGGCGAAGACAAGGATGGCAAGATCATCGGGGAACACCGTTCGACCGGCATAGCCAGACCGCATTTCTGGGACCGAGCACGCTATTACGGCGAAGAAGCTCGCCTGGCCGGTGCGCTTGAAAAGGCGGAAATTCGTACAGAAGAACTGGATGTCTGATCTGACGCCGCAGTCCGCCTAGTGAGTTGGAGGCAGTATGGAACTTGACCAAAACGTCATACAGATCGCGGTTGTCGCCTTTATCGCGCTAGCCGTCGGCGGCGCTCTGTTTGCCGTGCTGTTTCCGTATTTCTCCGGCGATGCACAAGTCAACAAACGTGTCGCAACCGTGGCTTCCAAAGGTTCGGTTTCCAGGTCGGGCGGTATTCGTGCCTTCATGCAGGAAGACAAGAAGGATGGCCGGCGTAAGCAGATCCAGGACACGTTGAAGCAGTTCGAGGAACGCGAGAAACAGCGTAAGAAGCGCGTGACCTTGCGTCTATTGATTGCCCAGGCTGGACTTGACATCACCGTCAAGGCGTTCTGGATGGCATCGACGGCCCTTGGCATCGTGACAGCTGCGGTGCTTTTCCTGATCGGTGGTGTGCCGCTGCCAATTGCCGGGATTGCCGGACTTGTCGGCGCGCTCGGCCTGCCGCGCTGGTTCTTGGGCTTCCTGTGCAAGCGCCGCCAGAATGTCTTCGTCAATGACTTTGCCGATGCGATTGATGTGATGGTGCGCGGCCTGAAGGCCGGCCTGCCGGTAACCGACGCCATGAAGGTGATCGCATCGGAAACGCCGCCACCGGTCGGGCCGGAGTTCACCGAAGTGGTCGAGGGCCAGCGCATTGGCATCACCATAGACCAGGGACTTGAACGCATGCACGAGCGCATGCCGATTGCCGAGGTTAATTTCCTGGCGATCGTCATGGCCATTCAGGCCAAGACCGGCGGCAATCTTGCCGAAGCATTGAACAACCTTTCAAAGGTCTTGCGTGATCGCAAGAAGATGACACAAAAGATCAAGGCGGTGTCTCAGGAGGCCAAGGCGTCCGCAACTATTATCGGCTCGCTACCGTTTGTTATCGGCGGCGGCATGACGATTCTGAACCCGGAATATCTGATGCCTCTTTGGGAGACGGAAACAGGGCATTTGATGCTTGCAGGATCCGGATTGTGGATGGGTATTGGCTGCCTTGTCATGCGTAAGATGATCAACTTCAACTTCTAGACGCAGAGCGCTCTAACCGAATGATTGGACCCACGACCCAATGTTGAGCCACATTTCATCGCTGCTTGAGTTGCAGAACATCATTACGCTGCTGGTTGGTTTGTCGGCCTTTGCAACGGTTCTGACCATCGCGTCTCCTTTGTTCGAGAACGACAAGTTCCGCACCCGCATGCGTTCGGTTGCCCAGGAACGCGAGCGTTTGCGTGTTCAGAACCGTTTGAATCTGCAGCCGGGCGGTGAAAACAAACTCAGGGAGAAGCCGAAAGGCACTCTTGCCCAGGTTGTGGAAACCCTCAACCTTCGTCAGATATTCGAGGCTGAGTCCTCCCGCATAAAGCTGCGCCAGGCAGGTTTCCGCGGCGAAAAACACCTGGTGACGTTCCTGGCTGCCCGACTGATCGCGCCGCTTGCCTTGGCTGCCATCGTGTTCTTGTATTCATCGACCGTGTTCGCCGACCGCGTGCCCACTCATATGCGTATGGCCGCAACCATGATGGGAATTGTGGCAGGCTTCTACATGCCAAACCTTTTTCTCAGCAATCTTATTCAAAGGCGGCAGGATTCGATCAAGAAGGCCTGGTCCGATGCCCTGGATTTGCTGCTGATCTGTGTGGAATCCGGCATGTCCATCGAGCAGGCCATGCAACGGGTGTCCCGTGAGATCGGCAGTCAGTCTGTGCCGCTGGCAGAAGAGCTGACCTTGACCAATGCCGAGCTGTCCTTCCTGGGAGATCGTTCCAAAGCCTTTGACAATCTGGGTAAGAGAACCGGCCTGTCGACAGTGAAATCGGTGGTGACCAGTTTGATCCAATCTGAACGCTACGGAACACCGCTCGGCACGGCGCTCAGGGTGTTGGCACAGGAAAACCGTGACATGCGGATGGCGGAAGCTGAAAAGAAAGCTGCTGCGCTGCCGCCAAAACTCACCGTGCCGATGGTCTTGTTCTTCCTGCCGGTGATCTTCATCGTGCTCCTGGGGCCGTCCGCCATCCTCGCCTTCAATCTTGACTAGGGCCGCCTTGCCGTCTCATCGAGTGAAGTCTGTATGCCGGTTCGGCCGTGCATGCATCCGGTGCTGGAACGGCCGTGGCTGCAGGCAGGTGCCCGCGCCGATCGCGTCTTGGTAAAGTTGGAAGTGCAAAAAAGCCGGTCAGCTGGCGGATTTGTTGGTCTGAAGCTTTTGCCAGCGGTTCTGCTGTGACAGCATTTTGCGCAGATAGGCCATGTTGGCTTCCACCTGTGCAGGCTCCAGATCCCGGCTGGCGATATCGCGAGCTTCTTCGAAACGGCCTTGCAGCCCGACGGTAAGCGCCAGGTTTTGGCGGATCCGTGGCTCCTTGGCCCCGGCAGGCGTTGCCATGGCGCCCCGGAAGGCCTGTTCGGCCTGTCCCAGATTGCCCTGCAGCATATAGGACATGCCAATGTTGTTCATAACCGAAATCTGCCCTGGTTTGGCCTTGAGAGCGGTTTGGTAGTATTGCCGCGCCTCCTCGTGTTTGCCACCTTGGTCCAGAGCGGATCCAAGCGCCGAATAGGTTTTCCAGTCGGCTTTGCCCGCCGCAATGACCCGCCGGAGCACGCCGTCGGCCTTTCGCCAGCGGCCGGCGTTCACAAGCTGCTTGCCGTAGTAGGCCTGAAGGCGCATATCATCAGGGTGATGCTTTGACAGGTCTGTCAGCACTTTCAGTCCTGCATCGGCCTGGCCGAGCGCTTTCAGCTGTTTGGAATAGGCAATGCCGACCTTGATGTTCTTCGGATCCGCGCGATATTTGTTGCCGAGTGCCGCCGTCTCCTTGACAGAGGCTTCGCCCACGCTGGCTGTCGAAAAAGTATCGGGGCTGCCCGATGAAATCGAAGCGGTCTTGCATCCGGTCATGCTGACTGCGATCACGATGGCGGCGCCAAATCTGCAAAAACTGCCCGCATGTCGCTTGCCGCACTCATCCCACTGACCAATACCCATAAACCGGCTCCCCTCCGGCTTTCGCCGGTATAAACTGCCCACCGGCTTTTGCCGGCCTACACGACTTGCCGGTAGATCAGGTATCCCCGGCGCTAGTGTGGATCATCGCGAAGACTGGTCAATAAACCATTAACCATGTTCGATGCTGGCATGGCTCGCGTAGGGCTCAGGCCGGTCTTTCCGGCGCATTGTGCGATTGGCGAGCGCCGATTCAGCCGGTAGATTGCCTTTTGGCATACACGGGAAAACACAGCTATATGACTGATATCAACGCACTACTGTTGCCACGCGGCAGCGCAAAGGGGGCCTGCCCTGTTGAGGGGGTAAGTGAAGACGCATTGAGCGCCCTGACAGGCCGGCTCGGGACCCGGCAGCGTGCATGGCTCAACGCCCATGGCTTTGATACGGCGGCAGGTAATCACATTGTGTTGCCTGGACCGGACGGTTCGATTGACCGGGTGCTGCTCGGCATGGGCAGTGGCGATGCGCAGCCGGATCCGTTCAAGGCAGGCGCGTTATGCTCGGCTTTGCCCCCCGGCGCCTATACGATCGACGAGGTGGATGTCGATCACCACCTTGCCGCGCTCGGTTGGCTGCTGGAAGCCTATCGCTTCAGCAGGTACAAGGAACATAAGAGTGTCGAGGCAAAGCTCGTGACACCGGAAGGTGTCGAGCGCGAACATGTTCTCAATGTTGCCCGGGCCGTTTATCTGACCAGGGACCTTATCAATACGCCGGCATCCGACATGGGCCCCGGCGAACTGGAAGATGCCGTCAGATCCCTGGCCCGCGGCCACCATGCTAGGGTTGAGGTTACCTCTGGTGCGGACCTTGAAGAGAACTTCCCGATGATCCATGCCGTTGGGCGCGCCAGTTCCGGTGAGCCGCGCCTGATCGACATGACGTGGGGTGCCGGCAAAGCGCCAAAGGTAACGCTGGTGGGTAAGGGCGTCTGTTTCGACACAGGCGGGTTGGATATCAAGCCCTCGGCCGGCATGCTGCTGATGAAAAAGGACATGGGTGGGGCAGCCAATGTCCTTGGCCTTGCGTCCATGATCATGGGGGCCGGGTTGCCTGTGCGACTGCGTGTCCTCATACCGGCGGTCGAAAACGCCATATCCGGCAACGCTTTCAGGCCTGGTGACATATTGACCAGCCGCAAGGGACTGTCCGTGGAGATTGGCAACACTGACGCCGAAGGCCGGCTGGTACTGGCGGATGCCCTGGATCTGGCAGACGAAGAAGAACCTGATCTTTTGATTGATATGGCAACGTTGACCGGTGCGGCCCGGGTCGCGCTCGGCCCGGACATTGCGCCGGTGTTTACGGCTGACGATGCCCTGGCACAAAGTCTCGCCCGGCATTCCGCGTGCGAACGTGATCCCCTATGGCGGTTGCCGTTATGGGATGGCTACAAGACCATGCTCGACAGTAAGGTGGCGGACACCAACAATGTCGGCGGTGCCGGTTTTGCCGGTTCGATCACCGCTGCGTTGTTTTTGAACCGGTTTGTTACGCGCGCCAGGAGCTATGTGCACTTCGACATCTACGGCTGGACCCCTTCGGATAAACCTGCGCGGCCGCGCGGAGGCGAGGCGCAGGGTATCCGGGCACTCTTCGCCCACATACGTGAGGTATTTCCGCCCTCATAAATGCGCAAACCCGGCAGGCTTGCCATTTGTGTTGCACTTGCGGTTAAATGATACGGAACCGAAACGAATGGTCCAATCTGGACGCGCAGTGTTTTGACGCGGTTTCCTTTGCCCGATGGCGGGATGTTATGGCGGTTGACCTGACGACAGCGGATGCCCTGATGCTCTGGCAGAAGGTCAATTTGCATATGGTGCGCGACGATGCACCGGACCTGTCCAGCCGTCAGATGGCTATTTTGCTGACGGTTTATCTTGAGGCGCCGCCACACACGGTGCGCGATCTTGCCAGCCGCTTGAACGTGTCAAAGCCGGTGATCACGCGCGCGCTCGACAGTATGGGTAAATCCAAGCTGATTGCTCGCAGGCGGGATCCGGCCGATAGGCGCAATGTGTTGATTCAACGCACCGTAGAGGGTGTTTTGTTTCTCGAAAGCCTTGCTGACACAATTTCGACCTGCGCACGCGGCGAGGGATCTTTGCCATGACACTTGATCCAAGGACGCATGCTTACCGCGACGATCTTGCTGCAGAGAGCCTGAGAGGATTGGTCGGGGCAATGCGGTTTGTAACAGGCGAGCCGCGCCAGGTCTGTGTGCCCAAAGCCGGTGTCCATGGTGCGCCGGACGAAACCGCCCGTATCGATACCGAAACAATCTTCGGCGAAACCGTGACCGTGTATGACGAATGTGATGGATGGTCCTGGGGACAGCTGGCAGGCGACGGATATGTCGGGTATGTCCGTTCGGACCAGTTGCGTGAACCGGCTGATGCACCAACCCACCGGGTTTGCGTGCCTGCCACACTTGTCTACAGCGCGGCCGACCTCAAGTCGCAACCCGCCATGCCCATCTATATGAATTCGCTTGTCGCCGTTACGGCAATCGAAGGCGACTACGGCAAACTGCCTGATGGCCGTTATATCATGCTGCGTCACCTCACGTGCCTCTCGCAGGTGGCATCGGACCCCGTCGCGATCATGCGGCAGTTCGTTCATGTGCCGTATCTGTGGGGCGGCAAGACGCATGCCGGGCTGGACTGCTCCGGCCTTGTACAAACGGCGTGGCAGGCCTGCGGGCTGGCCTGCCCGCGAGACAGCGACATGATGGAGGCATTTCTGGGCGCGCCCCTGCCATCCACGTCGCTGGGAGGTTTGCGCTGCGGTGATCTGATATTCTGGGATGGACATGTTGCGGTGATGATCGATGGTGAAAACCTGATACATGCCAACGGCCATCACATGGCTGTGGCCGTGGAACCGGCCGCCGACGCCGTATCGCGGATTGCGCAGTCCTTTGGTGAGGTAACAGGGATCCGAAGGCCGTAAGCCGCGTGCCCGGCATTTTTGTTTGACCTGGCATTGCAACCGGCGTAGGGCGGTTATGGGGCGTGTTTGGGCACCTGCTATCTTCTTTCGTGTTCCCTGGACCGTTGTAGATGACACACCTGACAGCTGACGACCTGCTGGGCTCGATCAAGGACACCCAGCGCAACGAACCCGACAGCGGCATCATCGTCGCTGTCAACCGCGGCTTCGGCAAGCCGGGCCTGATTCCGCTGTGGACCGGTGAAGGTCACCTGCCGACGCCGGACTTTATCTGCAAGGCGGCAGCCGAAGGCCTGCGCAACGGTGAGACATTCTATACCTGGCAACGTGGCATACCCCGGTTGCGTGAGGCATTGTCGCGCTACCACGAAAAGCACTTTTCAAGACCGGTTCCGGCGGACAACTTCTTTGTGACCGGCTCCGGCATGCAGGCGATCCAGACTGTCATTCAGCTTTTGGCGGGACAGGGCGATGAAATCATCGTTCCAACGCCGGCCTGGCCCAACTATTCAGGCCCGATGCGCATGGCCGGCGTCACGCCGGTCGCAGCGCCCATGCGTTTTGAGAACGGCCACTGGCGTCTCGACCTCCAGCGCATCTTCGAGTCCGTGACCGACCGCACCAAGGCCATTTGCATTAACTCGCCGAGCAATCCCATCGGCTGCGTCGTACCGCTTGAGGACTTGCAGGACGTTCTCGGCTTTGCCCGCAAGCGGGGGCTTTGGATCATTGCTGACGAGGTCTATTCGCGCTTCTACTATCCAGACAACGGCCAGTTGAGCCGCGCTCCGTCATTTTTGGATATCTGCGATCTCGATGAACGCGTGATCTTTGCCAACACCTTCTCCAAGAACTGGGCGATGACCGGTTGGCGGGTCGGCTGGGTACAGGCGCCGGTAGCGCTCGGCGGTGCGCTCGAGCGGATCATTCAGTACAACACGTCGGGAACTGCCGCGTTCATGCAGCGTGGCTGCGTGGCCGCCCTGGAGCAGGGCGAGGCGTTTGCCGATGCCCAGGTGCGCCAGGCACGCGAAAACCGCGATCTGGTATGCGAAGCGTTGAGCGCATTTCCGCAGCTGCGTTTCGAAGTGCCCAAAGGCGCATTCTATCTGTTCTTCGCTGTCGAGGGTCTGAGCAATTCATTGGATGCGGTTGTCCGTATTATCGACGAAGCCAATGTCGGCCTGGCGCCCGGCGGAACCTTTGGAGAAGGTGGAGAGGGGTTCTTGCGCATGTGTTATCTGCGCGACCCGGCGCAATTGAAGGAGGCAATCGAACGTCTGGGCAACTGGCTGAGTGACGCCCGGCTCACGTGACACCGCTGGTTACGCGAGTCCTGTTGACCCGGGCTTTCAGAATGCCTATTTGATCGGCAATCCAACGAAAACCGGTCCGGCCTATCCCGGAAAGTGAACGCCCGTGGCTGTCAGAGATATCATCGTCATTCCCGACCCGGTCTTGAAGCAAGTGTCAGAGCCGGTCGCCGCGATCACAGATGACGTGCGCGCACTGGCCGACGATATGTTCGACACCATGTACGATGCGCCGGGCATCGGCCTGGCGGCTGTTCAGATCGGCCAACTCACCCGTATGGTTGTGGTCGACTGTGCCAAGGACGACAATCCGCCTGATCCGATCTGCCTGATCAATCCGCAGATCGTCTGGGCCTCCGAGGAAATTTCGAAATACGAGGAAGGCTGTTTGTCGATTCCGGAAATCTATGAAACCGTCTCCCGGCCTGCCGAAGTCAAGGTTCGTTACCTGAACCGCGACGGTGACGAACAGGAGCGCCACTGCGACGGATTGCTGGCAACCTGCATCCAGCACGAGATCGACCATCTCAACGGCGTGTTGTTCATTGACCACATATCGCGGCTGAAACGGGACCGGATCGTCAAGAAATTCGCCAAGGCGGCAAAGCTCGCAAAGGCCGGCGAGTGAGCTTGCGGACCGTCTTCATGGGGACGCCGGATTTCGCCGTCCCGACGCTCGAAGCGCTGATATCAGCAGGTCACGATATTGCCGCCGTCTACACGCAGCCGCCGCGCCCTGCCGGCCGCGGTAAGCGCGACCGGTTGACCTCGGTACACATTGCGGCAAACGCGCACGGCTTGACGGTCGAAACGCCGAATAGCCTGAAACCGGCCGACGTCCATCAGACTTTCCTTTCCTACCGGCCGGATGTTGCCGTTGTGATCGCCTATGGACAGCTGTTGCCCGCACTGGTGCTCGACGGACCGGTGCATGGCTGTCTCAACCTGCACGGGTCTCTACTGCCGCGCTGGCGCGGGGCAGCACCCATCCAGAGGGCCATCATGGCCGGGGATGCGGAGACCGGCGTTTCGGTGATGCGTATGGAACAGGGGTTGGATACCGGTCCGGTCTGCCTGGAACGGCGCATAACCATCGCTGATGGCATGACGGCCGGCGAGTTGCACGACGAAATGGCGTCTGCGGGCGCGCCACTCATGGTTCAGGCGCTGGCGGATCTTGAAGCCGGCGGACTGGCTTGCGACCCTCAGGGCTCGCAGGGTGTGACCTATGCCGGCAAGATCGAAAAATCCGAGACCAGGATCGATTTCGACCGGGATGCACAAGACGTTCTGAACCAGATTCACGGACTGTCGCCCTGGCCCGGCGCCTGGCTCGAACTGCCTCAGGGCTCGGGACTAACACGCGTCAAGATATTGAAGGCTGAGCGTTCACCCGGCTCCGGTATGGCGGGAACGGTTCTCGACGACCGCCTGACCATAGCCTGCCGCGCGGGTGCGATCTCGCCGCTGCGGGTTCAGCGTGAAGGCAAAGGCGTGATGGATCTGGAGACCTTTCTGCGCGGTTTTCAGGTTCGCCCTGGCGTGATCGCTGAACAGTGATACAAAATCCGCCATGCCGAGATACCGCCTCACGATAGAGTATGACGGAACACCGTTTGTCGGGTGGCAGCGTCAGGACAACGGTCCCAGCGTACAGGGTGCCATCGAGACGGCACTGTTCAAACTCTCCGGTGAACAGACCCTGGTTCAGGGCGCTGGTCGCACCGATACCGGTGTCCACGCTCTGGGTCAGGTGGCCCATTGCGATCTGGCCCGCGACTTTCCGGCCGATCGCATTCGCGATGGCCTGAACGCCCACTTGCGGCCTGACCCGGTCGCAATCATTGCGGCTGTGCAGGTGGATGGCGAATTTCATGCCCGGTTTTCGGCCGCCAGACGGCACTACCTCTACCGCATTGTCAATCGCCGTGCGCCCCTGGCTCTCGATCATGACCGAGCATGGCTGGTGCAGGTCCCGCTGGACGCCGGGGAGATGCATGAAGCCGCGCAGGGTCTCGTTGGCCGCCACGATTTCACGACATTCCGGGCCAGCCAGTGCCAGGCGGCCTCACCCGTCAGGACGCTGGATCGGATTTCCGTTGAGCGCACGGGAGCTGAGATTGTCGTGCGGTGCGATGCCTTATCCTTCCTGCACAATCAGGTTCGTTCGATTGTCGGATCGCTGAAATTGGTCGGTGAGGGCAAGTGGACGCGCGGTGATCTTGCAACGGCCCTTCGCGCCTGCGACCGCGCCCGTTGCGGACCGGTCGCGCCGCCGGAAGGGCTCTATCTGGCACAGGTTGACTATCCGGGGTGAGCCATCACGACGCCGGGACGCAGTTTATCTCACGTCACCAGAGCAACTGCGACAGGCCGAGCCCGAGTGCGATTTCCCCCAGAACAATGGCGACGGCAGTTAGTCCGGCGATACCCAATGCCCGCTGGGAGAAGTACCAGTGGAAGTAGCCGGCAGCCAGAACGACCAGCCAGAAAACGATCGTGGTCGTCGGCGCACTGAACAGGCCGGCGCGGTAAAGCAGTAGCGGTGCAAGTTGCGCGGATACGATCAGCACCGAACACCAGTTGAATGCGATGATGTAGCGTGCATAACCCTGCGACAGCCCGGAAAATCTGCAAATGATCGCCATGAGAAGCGGCCATCCCAGCCAATGTGCGCACAGTACCTGCAATTCCCTTGCCGGCGAGATGCTCATCTGCGCGTCGCCGCGTTCCGATGGTACCGCGCTTGCCAGATCGGTCGCGATACTCGCCGCCGCCAGGTAAAGCGGTGCGACGAATGCGATGGCACCGAATGACCGCCAAAAGCCCGCTTCCGTCTCATTGAAGTACTTGAAGGCGTCCGGATCGCGCCGTACCAGGGCAACGCTGCCGGCAAGGCTATAACCGGCTTCCGCCAGCCAGCTCATCGCGCACCTTGAGCGAAATACTGCTCCAGAATTTCGCGGTAGATCCGTGTCAGACCTTTGAGCTCCTCCACGCCGATCCGCTCATCCGTCTGATGGATGGTATGATTGGTTGGCCCGAACTCGACCACGGGACAGTAGTCCTTGATGAACCGCGCATCTGATGTGCCGCCGGATGTGGACAGTGCCGGTTTGATCCCCGTTGCGTTTTCCACGGCACCTGTAACGATATCCACCAAAGCGCCTGGCCGGGTCTGGAAGACATCGGCGCCTTCGACGACAACGATGTCGAACTTGCCGCCCATCTCCCGTGCAACCGCCTCGCATTCGGCATGTACCCAGCGGCGAAGCTGGCCGGCCGTATGCTCGGTATTGAAACGGATGTTGAAACGTGCCGTCGCCTTTTCGGGAATGACATTATGCGCCGGATTGCCAACATCGAATGTGGAGATGGCCAGGGTCGAAGGATCGAAATGTTCGGTGCCATCGTCGAGCTTTGCAGCCGCAACCCGGTCGATCAGCCGGGCAAGTTTCGGAATGGGATTGTCGGCCTTGTGCGGATAGGCCGAGTGACCCTGCACACCGGTGACCGTCACCTCAAAGTGAATGGATCCACGCCGGCCGATCTTGACCGTATCCCCCAGCTCTTCCGGGCAGGTCGGCTCTCCGACCAGGCAGTCGTCCGGCAGCTGTTCGTGCGCCTTGAGCCATTTGAGGACCTTGACGGTGCCGTTAATTGCCGGCCCTTCTTCATCTCCCGTGATCAGCAGGGAGATGGAACCGTCAAACGTCTCGCCGTGACTGGACAGGTACCCCATGGCCGCGGCGGCAAATGCAGCCACCGAACCCTTCATGTCGCAGGCGCCTCGCCCGTAGATGACACCATCGGCGATCTTGCCGGCAAACGGGGGTATCATCCATGTGCTTTCGTCTCCTGGCGGAACGACATCCGTATGGCCGGCAAAGCAGAAGTGCGGCGTGCCACTACCTACCCGGGCAAACAGATTGTCGACGTCGGCTGTGCCCTGTTCGGAAAATGGCAGGCGCTGGAAGACAAACCCTGCCGGTGTCAGGATTTTTTCCAGATAGTCCAGCGCGCCCGCCTCATTTGGCGTGACGGATGGACAGCGGATAAGTTCGAGCAGAAACTCTACGGGATCGGGGCAGGACGTCATGATCCCCCCTTTACCGCAATTCCCGCTTCTGGAAAACCGCTTGGCCGTTCAATTTGCGAAGGGCTCAATCGCGCAGCAGGTCGTTGATCGAGGTCTTCGACCGTGTGCGCTCGTCGACCCGCTTGACGATGACCGCGCAGTAAAGACCCGGACCCGGCTGGCCGTCCGGCAGGGGCTTTCCTGGTTGCGTACCGGAGACGACGACCGAATAGGGTGGCACTTCGCCCATAAAGACATCGCCGGTGGCGCGGTCGATGATCTTGGTCGATGCGCCGATATAAACACCCATGGACAGGACCGAACCTTCCCCGACCCGGACGCCTTCTGCAACTTCGGCCCGCGCGCCGATAAAGCAGTTGTCCTCGATGATCACCGGACCGGCCTGCAGGGGCTCAAGCACGCCGCCAATGCCGGCACCACCGGAAATATGGCAGTTCTTGCCGATCTGCGCGCAGGACCCGACCGTCGCCCACGTATCGACCATGGTGCCGCTGTCGACATAGGCACCCAGATTGACGAAGGACGGCATCAGCACAACACCGGGCGCGATATAGGCCGAACGGCGCACGATGCAGTTTGGAACGGCCCGGAAACCTGCCGTGCGCCACTGCGCGTCGTCCCAGCCGTCGAACTTGGACGGCACCTTGTCCCACCAGGTCGCATTGCCCGGACCGTTGGCGATGGGGCTCATGTCGTTGAGCCGGAAGGACAGAAGAACCGCCTTCTTGAGCCACTGGTTGACGGTCCATTGGCCGCCGGTTTTCTCCGCAACGCGCACCTGCCCGCTATCGAGCAATTCAAGCGCTGTCTCGACCCCGTCGCGAACTTCGCCTGTCGTTTCGAAGGAAATCCCGTCACGGTTTTCGAAGGCCTGATCGATCAGTGCCTGAAGCTCGTTGTGGCTCATTGTTTGCTTTGCCCCTTATTGAATGAAATCCGGAGTGTGTCTATCCACACAGGCAGCTTCCTCTAGCGTGTTATGCGCCGGGATTGAACTGGAAAATTACGACACCAGTTGCGTCAGAAAACCGCCGAGGTCGCTCGTGACGTGATGAACATAGTGGGCCCCGTCGCTGTCGCCGTTGAGGCGGTTGATCATCGCACCGTCTTCATTGTCCACCGATTGCACCAGCACGGTCGTCATACCCAACTCGTGCGGGACTTCCAGATTCCGTGCAATGTCTTCGAACATGGCTGCCTTCTGCGGTGCGATGCCCCGCTCGGTGACGAACTTATCATAAGGGCCGCGGGCCGGTTTCGGCTCGAAGTCGGACGCCTTGATATCGAAAATGTCGTCAAAATGTGCGGCGATGCCGATCTGGCTCAGCACGCTTTCGGCATGCGCGACGGTACCGTTGGTGAAAATGAACTTGCGGCCGGGAAGCTGATCAAGCGCCTGTGCAAGGCCGCTGTCGGGTGGAATCACCGAATGGTCTATGTCGTGCACATGGTTCAAGAAGTCGTCCGGGTTCATGTCGTGCTCACTCATCAGCCCGCGCAGTGTCGTCCCGTACCGGAAGAAATAGTCCTTCTGGATGCGGCGCGCTTCTACAAGGTCGACCTCGAACATTGCCGAGATGAACTCGCCCATCTTGCGGTCGATTTGGTCGAACAGCCGGCAGCTCGAAGGATAGAGCGTATTGTCGAGGTCGAAGATCCACTCCTCGACATGCACGAAGGACTGCTTGTGTTCGCTCATGTGTCCTGCCGCCTCTCGCTGATGCGTGTGCCAACGCCATGCGGTGTGAACAGCTCCAGAAGGACACAATGCGGCACCCGTCCATCAAGGATGATCACGCCTTCCACGCCGCCCTTTACCACGCCCACGCAACTTTCAACCTTTGGGATCATGCCGCCGGAAATTGTCTGGCTGGCGACAAGCTCGTCGATGGATGCCGGGTCCAGTTCGCTGACCAGCTCACCGTCCTGGTCCAGCACGCCAGCGACATCGGTCAGCAGCATCAGCCGCTTCGCCTTCATGGCCACGGCTATGGCGCCCGCGAATGTATCGGCATTGATGTTGTAGGTCTCCCCGGTCCGCGAAACGCCGATTGGCGCGATGACCGGAATGGCGTCACTGTGAATGATGGTCTCAAGCAATCCGGGATCGATGCGGTCCGGCTCGCCGACAAAGCCCAAGTCGATGGCCATTTCGATATTCGAATCCGGATCGCGCCGGATGCGTTCGAGTTTCCTTGCCAGACACAGGCTGCCGTCCTTGCCTGAAATGCCGACCGCCTTGCCGCCAACCGCCTGAATATCGGCCACTACGCCTTTGTTGATCGAGCCGGCCAGCACCATCTCGACCACCTCGACGGTTGCCTGATCGGTGACCCTGAGGCCGTCTTCAAAGCGGGATTGAATTTGCAGGCGTTCGAGCATACGGCCGATCTGTGGTCCGCCGCCATGCACGACGATTGGATTGATGCCGCATAGTTTGAGTTGAACCACATCGGAGGCGAACTGGCGCGACAAGGTTCTGTCGCCCATGGCATGCCCGCCGTATTTTATGACCACAGTCTCTCCGGCATAGCGCTGCATGAACGGCAGAGCCTCTGCCAGGACATGGGCTATGTCGTCGCGTGTCGTCTGGGCGGCGTCGCCGTCGGTTGCCATTCGCGGTTCTCCAAAAGAGAAATCGTGTTACGTGTTGCGGCGGCTATATAGCGGAATATCGGCGCACGCCAAAGGGGGTATCCCGGATCGCCCGGCCGGTTCGTCGGGTTCAGAGCCATCTCGCAGGCGTCACAACGGTCGGGTTGGTCAGGTAACGACCGTCAGGTGCTTCGGATAGGGCGTGAAGATCTCATGGCCATCGCTCGTCACCGCGACGGTATCGCCGACCCGTGCGCCGAACTTGCCCGGCACCGTAATGCCGCCATCGACCGCGAACGTCATACCCTCGCGCAGCACGGTCTTGTCGCCGTCCTTTAGTTCCGGTGCTTCAAGATTGGAAATGCCGACGGCCCGGCCCGTCCGGTAGCCGGGTGCGAAACCGGCCGAGCGATAGACCTCGTTTGCCGCAAGGTGGACATCTTCGGCAAGCGCGCCCGGTTTCACCTGGGCAAGGGCTGCTTCCTGTGCCGCGATACAGGCTTCGTAGGTGCGGGCCTGTTCGTCGGTAACCGAGCCGATGAAGTACTCCCGGTCGAAGCCGAGCTTGTATTGCTTGAAGTTCACCATGCCGCAAAAGCAGAAATAGACCGGGTCGCCTTTCTGCAGACGGCGGACTGAAGACCGGCGATGCACCATTGACGTGTGGTGACCTGACTGCAGGACCTGCAGATGATGCACCGTGGGCGACATGAAGGCCTCAAGTCCCTGATCCGTCAGGAAACCGGCGGCCTTGCGCGTGCCCGCCTCGATCACGGCAAGCGCGACCTCATATTCCGGCACGCCTTCTGCCAGTTTCGACCGGCCGCCATCAAGCATGGCAATGGCAATCTGACCGCCCTGACGCATGATGGCGATCTCCGCCGGTGTCTTGATCATGCGCATTTTGCCGATTTCCGGGGAGATGTCGCGCAACGCTCCGGCGCCGTGCCGGTCGACCAAGAAAGACGAAACAAGCGCGGGGATCTTGAGACGTTCGATACCGATCGTAACGTCCTTGGCCTGCCCGATGACGCCTGCCAGCACCTGGTCCCAGTGATCGGGCCCTTGCGGATCCTGCCAGGCCCGGATGTCTTCCACCCAGGTCATTTCCGATACCATCTCGCGTTCCATGAGCGGCGTGATGACGACCGCAGATCCTTCAGACGGTATGACAAGCATGCTTGGCCTACCGAACTCGACGCCGAGATATCCCCAGAACCCGGCATACCAGGCAATGGAGTCCTCGTCGGTAATGATGGCAATGTCGATCGAGTGATCCTTCAGCCTGCGCTGCAATTCCTGCGCGCGCGCGCGCATCTGTTCCTTCATCGCCAAGCCTCCTGCCGTGCCGGCCTACACGTAGGATGCACAGTTTCACTAATTGGCGAGAGTTGCAATCTCGGCGCGTAGTTCGGCGATCCCCGTACCCTTCACAGATGACGTTAGGTGCACAACGGGATGGGCCGCCGGCCTCTTGAGGATGTTCTCGACCGTTGCGGCGAAGATGGCGTCGCGTTCATGCTGCTTGAGTTTATCCGCCTTGGTCAGGACGATCTGATAGCTCACAGCGGTTTCGTCCAGCATGGCCAGCGTTGCCTCGTCCGTCTTGGTGATGCCGTGCCGGGCATCGATGAGCACAAAGACCCGCATGAGGTTTGGCCGGCCGCGCAGATAGTTGCGCACCAGCGCCTGCCATTTCTTGACCAGCGCCTTCTCCGCCTTGGCGTAGCCGTAACCGGGCATATCGACAATGATCAGCCGGCCGCCGGCGTCGAAATAATTCAGTTCACGCGTCCGCCCCGGCGTATTGGACGTCCGCGCCAGATCTTTGCGGTTGGTCAGGGCGTTGAGCAGGGACGACTTGCCGACATTGGACCGGCCGGCAAAAGCGATCTCCGCCACATCGGCCTCCGGCAGCTGGCCAAGGGACGCCACGCCCATCAGGAACGACACTTCGCCGGCGAACAGTAACCGGCCCGCTTCGATCTGGCCGTCTGTGAACTGCGGCTGATGTTCCTGCGAGATCAGCGCACGTTACTCCGCTTTCTTGGTCTTCAGGAAGGGCAGGCTGTCCCGGATATTCGCGATCAGGTTAATTTCCGCGCCCTGGCGCTTCATGATCGTGTATTGCTGCAGAATCGACAGGAAGTTGTTCCACGCCCAGTACAGCACCAGTCCGGCCGGGAAGGAGGCCAGCAGGAATGTGAAGATTACCGGCATCCAGTTGAAGATCATCGCTTGCGTCGGATCCGGCGGGGCCGGATTGAGCTTCATCTGGATCCACATGGTGATGCCCATGAGGAGCGGGAGGACGCCCACCAGCGGAATAATGGCCGGCGGCGTCCACGGGATCAGCCCGAACAGGTTGAAGATCGTTGTCGGGTCTGGAGCCGACAGGTCCCTGATCCAGAGGTAGAACGGTGCGTGACGCATTTCGATGGTCACGAACAACACCTTGTAGAGCGCAAAGAACACGGGGATCTGCACAAGGATCGGCAGGCAGCCCGACAGCGGGGAGACTTTCTCCTTGCGGTAAAGCTCCATCATCTCCTTTTGCTGGCGCTGCTTGTCGTCGCCGAATTGCTCGCGGATGCGCATCATCTCCGGCTGCAGCTTTTTCATCTGCGCCATGGACTTGTAGGACTTGTTGGCGAGCGGGAAGAACGCCAGCTTGATCAGCACCGTGGCAATCAGGATGGAAACGCCGAAGTTTTTCACGATCGACTGGATCCAGTCGATGAGCCAGAACAGCGGCTTGGTGATGAAATAGAACCAGCCCCAGTCGATCAGCAGCTCGAACTGGTCAAAGCCAAATTTCGCTTCGTAACCATCGATGATTCTGACGACCTTGGCGCCGGAGAAGACGTGGCTTTCGTAGGATCCGGTTTCGCCCGGTGGTACTGTCACGCCGGATTTCACCAGATAGTCCGCCTGGAACAAATCGCGGGTGCCGGATTTGCGGGCGAAAAACGTGCCGGTGACCTGCGAATCTTGCGCGGGCATGACGGTTACTGCCCAATATTTGTCCGTGATACCCACCCAGCCGCCGGTTGATTCGGTGGCGAGTTTCTTCGGGTCCTCAAGCAGGTCGTCGTAACTGTGCTCCTGCAGCTGGCCGTCCAGCACACCGATCGGGCCCTCATGCAAAACCCAGATTCCGGTGACGTCCGGCGTGTCGCGCCGCTGCACCCGGGCGTAGGGGTAAAGCACCACGGCATTACCGGTCTTGTTCTCGATCTCCTGTTTGACCGTGAAAAGATAGTCATTGTCGAGCGAGATCGTCTTTTTGAAAGTAACGCCTTCGCCATTGTCCCAGGTCAGCGTGACGGGCGATTGTGGGGTTAGCTCCGCATCGGCAGGTGCGGTCCACACAGTTTGGGGTGTCGGCACCTTGATCTTGGACCCCGGTCCGGCCGCCCACCCTTGTTCGGTGAAATAGGCACCCTTGGCGTTTGCCGGCGCGAGCAGGGTGATCGTCGGGCTTTTCGGATCAACCGTTTCCCGGTAACGGCGCAAATGCAGGTCGTCGAACCGGCCGCCGGTAAGATTGATCGAACCGGACACGGTTTCGCTGCGGATCTTGACCCGTGGCGACTGGGCAAGAGCTTCGGCTACAGGAATTGCCGTCGCGGCAGGTGGTGCGGCCTCAGGGGCGGTGCCGGCACCAACCTGGGGCACATCAGCTGCGCCGGGCTGCTGCTGACCGGCCTGCGGCTGTTGCTGGTTCTGCTGTTGGCTTTGCTCGGCCTGCTGAACCCGGCGCTGGCGCTCAAGTTCCGGCTGTGCATAGAAGAACTGCCACGCCATGATAATTGCAACGGACAGCGCGATGGCAAGAATGAAGTTCTTGTTATCGGGGTTCATGACGGCCTGCGTCGCTCCTTGCGTCGGGAGTATGTCGACGTGCGGCCGGAATGGATCTTGCGGACCGCATCGCGCAAATCTGTCTTTAACTGGTCAAAGGGCCTGCTGGCCGTCTGGCTGCGACCTATGAAAACATAGTCATAGCCGGGTTTGAGTTCATCCGCCAATCCGGTGCGCACGGCTTCTTTCAGGCGCCGCCGGATGTGATTGCGGACCACCGCGCCACCGAGGCGCCGTGTGGCTGTGAAACCGATCCGTGGCGGTTCGCTGTCTCCGCGATTGCGTGCCTGCACGACGGAGCCGCGCGTCGCCCATGACTGTCCACGCGCCGCGGACAGGAAATCCTGCCGTCGCTGCAAGCGTTTCATCTGTACGACCCGCTGCGCATCGTTCACCCGGCCGTTGCGGCCGTCGGTTTGTGCACAAGCCGGCTCAGGCTGAAAGACGCGCGCGTCCGCGCTGACGCCTGCGCTGAATCACGCGCCGCCCGCCCTTGGTCGCCATGCGTGCGCGAAATCCGTGCCGCCGTTTGCGGATCAGCTTGCTGGGTTGATAGGTCCTTTTCACATCAGGCTCCGTGTGCTGAATGGTTTGTCGGCGTACCGCCCGGTCTGCCGCGAATTGAGCAGTTCGTGCGTGCGCCAGATGTAAGCGATATAGAGGCTGTTTTTAACCGGAGCTGCGCTGGTGCGGGTTAACGACCGGCACCAAAACGCTATCCCGGCTAGCGAACAGCATTCGCCTTCCGCTGGAACGTTGCGGCTTATAGGGACAACGGCGCCGCAAGTCAACGCGCCTGCCCTGTTTTGGCAGCCTGAAACCTGCCTTTGCGTAACGTGAATTGAACTTGGATCACAAACCATTGAGGGGCGCTTTTATTCGTATCCGTTTGCAAGCATTTGTAGTCCAAGTAAACGGGGGCATCCTGTCGTCATTGATGGAGCCTGCCTGAAACCTCAACTGTGGTAAAGAAAATGGCTAAAGGACACACCGAGCCGATGAACGCTCAACCTGAGAATGCGGACGGCAAGCAGGCCGGATTGCTGAAGCGATATGGTCCGTTGGCGGTCCTGCTGCTTGCCGCCGCCGCGGTCTATGCATCTGGAGCCCACAAGTATCTTTCGCTCAGTGCGATCGCGGAAAACCGCGATGTTCTGCAGGAATTTGTCGCCAGTAACTTCATTCTTTCGATCTTTGCCTATATGGCGCTATATGTTGCTGCGGTCGCCTTTTCCGTGCCGGGAGCATCACTTTTGACCATAACCGGCGGTTTTCTGTTCGGCTGGTTTGTCGGCGGTACGGTCACCGTTGTCGCGGCAACCATTGGTGCTACGGCGATATTCCTGATCGCCCAGACCTCGTTCGGCGATGTTTTGTCCAAGAAAGCAGGACCACTGGCCAAATCCCTGGCTGACGGCTTCCAGCAGGATGCCTTCAACTACCTGCTGTTCTTGCGGCTGGTGCCGGTTTTTCCCTTCTGGCTGGTCAATATTGCTCCGGCGCTTTTCAATGTCCGGCTGCCGACCTTTGTCATCGGCACATTCTTGGGAATTATCCCTGGCACTTTCGCCTTCTGCATCGTCGGTTCCGGTTTGGACAGCATAATCGATGCTCAAAAGGCATCCTACGATGCGTGCGTGGCGGCCAATGGCGCTGGCAACTGCACGTTTTCTCTCGACGTGGGTGCGCTGCTAACACCGCAGCTTCTGGCCGGTTTTGCGGCTCTGGGTGTCGTGGCGCTCATCCCGGTCATTATCAAACGGGTCAAGGCATCCAGGAAGTCATCGGCCTGATCAGGCAAACGCATCAGCAAACAACATCCATTATTTGAGTGAGGACAAGATATGTCGACGTCCGGGAAATACGATATATGTGTCATTGGGGCGGGCTCAGGCGGCCTGTCGGTTGCCGCCGCTGCTGCCCAATTCGGGCAGAACGTGGTTCTGATAGAAAAAGGCCTGATGGGCGGCGATTGCCTCAACTACGGCTGCGTGCCCTCAAAAGCCTTGATCGCTGCGGCAAAACACGCCCACGCCCTGCGAAGCGGGGCTGAATTCGGCGTCACGCCTGTGGAGCCCAAGGTCGATTTCAAGAAGGTCCACGATCATGTGAAATCGGTCATCGCAGCCATTGCGCCGCATGATTCCCAGGAACGTTTTGAAGGCATGGGGGTGACCGTCATCCGCGATGCCGCCAGCTTTGTAGACGGCGAAACCGTTAAGGCCGGTGGCGAAACGATCAAGGCGCGCCGGTTCGTCATCGCAACCGGTTCGTCTCCGGCCGCACCGCCGATCCCGGGCCTCGACGCGGTCGACTACCTGACCAACGAGACGATCTTTGACAACACGGCATTGCCCAAGGAACTGATCATCATCGGTGCCGGGCCTATCGGCTTGGAAATGGCCCAGGCGCATGCCCGGCTGGGTTCTAAGGTCACTGTGCTGGAAGCCTTCGACCCGCTCGGCAAGGATGATCCGGAACTGGCCCGGGTCGTGCTGGATCACGTTCAGGACGACGGAGTGGAGATTCTCTCCAGGATAAAGATCGCCGACGTGCGCAAGAAAGGCCGTGGCATCGAAATTGACATCGAGCAGGATGGCGAGGCCCGTAAGATCACAGGCACGCATCTTCTGGTGGCCGCAGGCCGTAAACCGAATGTCGATGGCCTCAATCTGGAGGCCGCAGGCATCGAGTACACCCGCAAGGGCATTACCGTCGATAAGGGTTTGCGCACCACCAACCGGAAAGTCTATGCCATCGGCGATGTCGCCGGCGGACTGCAGTTCACCCACGTCGCCGGCTACCATGCTGGCCTCGTCGTGCGAAACATCCTGTTCCGCATGCCTGTAACGAACAAAACCGGCCACATTCCCTGGGTGACATACACCAACCCGGAACTGGCGCATGTCGGTCTGGGCGAGGACGAGGCCCGCAAGCGACATCAGGATATCAAGGTTCTCAGGTGGAATTTCGACGAGAACGACCGCGCCCAGGCCGAACGCAAGATCGATGGCAAGATCAAGGTGGTCACCACCGGTAAGGGCCTGATTCTTGGCGCAACGATCGTCGGCCCCAATGCCGGCGAACTCATCCAGCCCTGGGGCCTGGCAATTGCCTCGGGCCTCAAGATCAAGGCGATGATCGATCAAGTGGTGGCATATCCCACTCTGGGCGAGGTCAATCGCCGGGCGGCCATCACCTACTACAGCGATATAACCACCAAACCATTCATCCGCTTCGTCATTCGCTTGATGAAGATGTTTGGTTGACCATGGGTACCCTGTGGCCCGATAACGTCAGGTGGCATGCTGAAGGAAAACAACGAAAGCGCGCGAACGCCCGATGGGCCGCAAGACGTCCTGGATCGTGGCGGCCGTGAAGACCGGCCGTCGATCGCCCGAGGCTTGTCGTCCAAGGTTCTGGCATTGACGATTCTTTTCGTGATGATCGGCGAGGTGCTGATTTTCCTGCCGTCGATCGCCAATTTCCGCATAACCTGGCTCAAGAACAAGATCGCCATTGCCGAGTTGACGGCCATGGCGCTGGAAGCGTCTGAGGACAACAAACTCTCCGATGAGCTGCGCCAGGGGCTGTTGCGTGGTGCCGGTGTCAAGGTCATCGCCCTGAAGCGCGGCAACACCCGGCAGCTTGTGCTGCGGGCCGAGGGCGATCACATGATCGCCGAATCGTTCGATCTGCCCCAGGGCTACACATTCTCCGCAGTCACTCAGGCTTTCTATACGCTTGCGGTTGGCGGCGACAGGGTCATCGGCGTTGTCGACAACCCGCCGGATATGACCGCCGATTTCATTGAACTGGCCCTGGACGAAGCGCCCCTGCGCTCGGCTATGGTGACCTATTCGGTCAACATCCTGGCGCTATCGATCATATTGTCACTGATTGTGGCCGCTCTGGTCTTTATATCGCTCAACTATGCGCTGGTCCGTCCGATCCGGCGGTTGACGCGCAATATGGTCATGTTCTCCGAACATCCTGAGGATGCCCGCCGTATCATTTCGCCGAGCGGCCGGCGTGACGAAATCGGCGTCACCGAACGTCAGCTTCATAACATGCAGACCGAACTTGCCGGTATGCTGCAGCAGAAAAGCCGGCTTGCGGCGCTCGGCCTGGCGGTGAGCAAGGTCAGCCACGATCTGCGTAACATGCTGGCCACGGCCCAGCTCATATCCGACCGTCTGAGTGTCGTTGACGATCCGACAGTACAGAAATTCGCACCCAAGCTGATTGCCTCTCTCGACCGGGCCATTGAGTTCTGTGCCCAGACCCTGAAGTTCGGTCGCGCCCAGGAAGCCCCGCCGCGGCGCGAGCAGCTGTCCGTCCACGAAGTTGCCGAAGAGGTGGTCAACACGGCGATCAGCCAGACCTCCAGCCAGGTCGTGATCTACAATTCTGTGGACCCCGACATTATCGTCGATGCCGACCGCGAACACCTGTTCAGAATCCTGATGAACCTGTTGCGCAATGCCGGTGAGGCGCTTGATGCCGCCATGCTGTCCGGTTCCATGAGCGAGGGGACGGTAAAGATAGATGCCTGGCGCAATGACGCTTCCACTGTCATTGAGGTGCGCGACAATGGCCCGGGTGTTCCCGAAAAGGCGCGCGCCCACCTGTTTGAAGCCTTTCGTGGTTCGGCACGGGCAGGCGGTACAGGTCTGGGGCTGACCATCGCCCAGGAACTTGCCGGCGCGCATGGCGGCGATGTTCGCCTGCTGCATGAAGACGGTGCCGGTGCCGTCTTCCATGTTACAATTCCAGACGGCTCACAGGATGATCCTGCCGGACGGCGCGGGCGGCGCGAACGCACATCCGCAACGCAGGACATGCCGGTGCGGCCGCTCAACGGCCGGTCGTCATGACGACGCCCTCGCGGCGCGGGTCGGCACCGCCATCGTGTCCCTGACTGGTGATCCGGATGCCGTGGAGCCCGCTGGTCAGCCGGTGCTGACGCACCTCATGTCCCATACGCAGCAGTGGAGCGGCAAGGCGCGACAGATTGGTTCCGGCCTCCAGTTCCGTTACTGCGTTGCGGTTTACGGCGCGTGGCAGGTCGATGGCCTCCTGCATAGGCAGTTGCCAGTCGACCAGCGCAATCAGTGTCTGCGTGACGAACTTGATGATCCGGCTGCCGCCCGGCGATCCGACCGCGGCAAACAGTGTGCCGTCCTCATTGAAGACCAGTGTCGGAGACATGGACGAACGCGGCCGTTTGCCCGGTTCGACGCGATTGGCCACCGCCACACCGTCCTTTTCCGGCAGCCAGGAAAAGTCGGTCAGTTGGTTGTTAAGGATGAAACCGCCGGCCATGATGTGTGCGCCGAACCTCTGCTCCACCGACATGGTCAGCGAGACCGCGTTGCCCCAGCGGTCGATAACCGCCAGATGGCTGGTGCCGTGGTTTTTCAACCCGGCATCCGCCGCACGCTGGTAGTCCGGTTGTGCGCCCGCCGGCAGGCCCGGCCGTGCATGCCCGCTGTCGTGGCCGGGATTTATGAGCAGCGAGCGCTTGCGCAGGTAACCTTTATCGAGCAGGCCCGCGACCGGCACATCGATGAAGTCGGGATCGGCCATATAGGCTGCCCGGTCTGCATAGGCCAACCGTGCCGCCTGGGTGTAAAGGTGCACAGCGGTGAGGGAATTCGGCTGGAAGCGCGGCATGTCGAACGGCTCCAGCATGCCGAGAATCATCAGTGATGTCAGCCCGCCGGAGGTTGGCGGCGGCATGCCGCAGACCTTGTAGCTTCGATAGGCAAGACACACGGGCTCCCGCCTCTTGGCCTCGTACGCAGCCAGGTCTGCGATCGTTATCGCACCGGGATTGCCCTTATGCCCGGTCACTGCATCCACGATCGCCTGTGCGGTTTCGCCCTTGTAGAAGCCGTCTGGCCCCCGTTCGGCGATCAGCCGGAGGGTTTGGGCATAGTTCGGGTTCTTCAGCAGGTGGCCTGCCGGCACCGGCTGTGGCGTATCCCCCGGCAGGTAATAAAGCACCCGTGCCGCGGCGTTTTCAAACAGCCTCGGCGCTGCCTTAATAGAGTCATGCAGTCTTGGGCTGACCTTGAAGCCGTCCGTTGCGAGCCGGATTGCCGGTTCGAACAGGTCTTCCCAGTTGAGCCGGCCGTGGGCCTGGTGGGCCATCCACAAGGCGGCGATCACGCCGGGCACGCCGACCGGCCGGCCGCCGATGGACGCCTCATGCCAGGTGAGCGGCGTACCGTCGGGGCGCAGAAACAATCGTTCCGTTGCGGCCCTTGGTGCCGTTTCCCGCCCGTCGATTGCTGCAAGCTCTCTTTCGTGCACGTCCCAGTGCATCAGGAACAGGCCGCCGCCGATGCCGGAGGATTGCGGTTCCGTGAGCGTCAGCACAAGTTGCGCGGCGATTGCGGCATCGACCGCCGAGCCGCCCCGTTCCAGCATGGTGAGGGCCGCCCGCGATGCATGCGGGTTTGCGGTTGAGACGGTTCCCGGGCCTTGGCTGCCGCACGATGCCAACATCAATACAACCAGCAACAGGGCCCCAAGCCTGACGATCAGTTTCATACACATCCCTTCCTGTTTTCCGTACTGACCCTAGCTTTGCCAGCAACGCTTCGCAATTGACCTTGCATCGCTTCCCGCCCTACAAACGCTGGCCATGAGCGATTACCGTCCAGGGGCCAGAAATCTGATCACCGATGTGCCCGGTATTTCTGTTGGCAACGCGCAAGACCGCACTGTCATCACCGGTGTTACGGCGCTCATCCCCGATGAACCGGCGGTTGCCGGCGTGGATGTGCGCGGCGGAGCGCCGGGAACGCGCGATATTGATGCCCTCGACCCGGCCTGTCTGGTGGACGGCATCCATGCTGTCGTTTTGTCCGGCGGTTCGGTCTACGGACTGGAGGCGGCGTCCGGCGCGATTTGCCAGCTTGCCGCCCAGGGCAGGGGTCTTGCCTTTGCCAGCCAGCCTGTACGGATTCCCATTGTACCCTCGGCGATTCTGTTTGATCTGGCCAATGGCGGAGACAAGGACTGGGGTGGCATGCCGCCTTACCGGGATCTTGGCGTTGAGGCGGTGCGAAATGCGGCCCTGGAATTTGAACTGGGCAATGCCGGTGCCGGGCTTGGTGCAACGGCAGGTGCGCTGAAGGGCGGATTAGGCAGCGCCTCCGTTGTCTGGAACGGCATCACGGTGGGCGCCCTGGTCGCTGTGAATTCCGTCGGCGCTGCGGTCGATCCGCGCACCGGCGATCTGTGGGCGAGACCATTTGAATTGGATGGTGAGTTCGGCCCTGTTCCGGCAGGGACTGTACGGACGGGGCCGGCGTCTTTGATTGCCGGGACGAAATTGCCGCATGACCCGCAGGTGGCTGAAAGCACCACCATCGCAGTGGTTGCCACCGATTTGAAACTGGACCGTGGTCAGGCGCGCAGGCTGGCCATCATGGCGGCGGACGGAATGGCCCGGGCCTTGCGGCCGGTCCACACCCCATTGGATGGGGATACCGTCTTTGCCTTGTCCACGGGCCGGGCGGACCACGCTCAGCCGACGCCGTTTGAGCTGGCGCATCTGGGCACTTTGGCGGGCGATACGATGGCCCGTGCGGTGGGGCGTGCGGTGGCGGAAGCTGACACGCTGGCCGGGCTGAAATGCTGGCGCGGTGATGAATGACTGGAATGTACTTGTCTTTACACCTCTGGCGTATTAGGACAGTGCGCGAACGGCGGTCGGCCCTTTGGGATTAGGTCCGCGCATGTTGCCTTGGGCACCGGTAGCTCAGCTGGATAGAGCACCAGACTACGAATCTGGGGGTCGGGAGTTCGAATCTTCCCCGGTGCGCCAAATTACCAAGTAATATCAGAGCTTTAAGAGATGTCCGC
>JANQIR010000236.1 GCA_028282065.1 Aestuariivirgaceae bacterium | reverse complement strand
GCATGTTCCCGAAAAGTGTGTGCGGTTTTCGGATAAGAACATGCTCAATATCAAAGAGATAGAGCATTTTTGGTGACTCAGGTTTCACAAAAAATGCTCTAATGGGTTGAATTCAAGGTTTGTTACCATCGGCAGCACCGGAAATTTACAGCCCAAATGATCCAATCCCGGCTGGCTCCGACATCAGGACCATAAATTGAAGAAACTCGAGCCCGCCGAAGTCAAACTGATTGGCAATTTCGTACGCGATGGCGACGGAATCAAACCAGACGACGCCAGCAAAAGGATCGATTGGCTGACGGACACAGAACTTATTGAGGTCGCAACGAGCCGCGACTTTGGTGCATGGGAAATCTTGTACAAAGACCCAAATGATGGGCGGTTGTGGGAGAAAACATATCCACAAGGCGAAATGCATGGCGGCGGCCCACCAACATTGACATGCATTTCATCAGCCGATGCGTCTGCGAAATACGGGTACCGCACTTAGGGTCAGGACCCTAAAGCAGGCAGTCGTCAATATGGCCCGCAATGAGAGTATTTGGAATAAACGCGTCGGGAGTTGCGACACCTCACATTGCGTCACATTCGCATGCGCTTGCTGCAATTTGACTGATGGATGCTGAAGTCAATCAGAATTACGGCCGAGCCCCGTCTGGTCCTATGATTTAATGCAGGATCGAATCTGCGACGGGCCCACCTGCCGGATGGTCAATACCATCGATGATTACACTCAAGAAGCCCTCATGATCCGCGTCGCCCGCAAGCTCTGTTCCGTCGACATGGTCGACACATTGGCGGACCGCTTCATCCTGCATGGACCTCCCACCTTCGTTCGCTAGAGCATGCTCCCGAAAAGTGTGTGCGGTTTTCGGATAAGAACATGCTCAATATCAAAGAGATAGAGCATTTTGGGTGACTCAGGTTTCACAAAAAATGCTCTAGTTCAGCGGTCTGTGCCTGCATAATTTGCACCTAACTCGACAAGCAGCCGTTGATCCGCTAACAATCTATGCTAACGTTTGCACAAACAGTGCAGTCCCTATGCCGCACCATCGTTTGTCGCTCAAAGGCAAATAGGATCAGACGGCCGGGCAAGTTGGAAAGAACGCGATGACAGGCGGCAGGACACTCTTCGAGAAGATCTGGGATGCTCACGAAATAACGGTCTCTGAAAACGGAGAGTCCCTACTCTACGTCGATCGGCATTTCATCCATGACGGGACATCGCAGGCCTTCGAGAAGCTTGAACTGGCAGGGCACACGGTCAGATCCCCTCACAAGACATTCGGCACCGCCGATCACTACGTCCCCACCCGAAATGGACTGGAAGGGTTACCGGACCCAGAGCGCAGGGCAATGGTCCTTCGTCTCGAGGAGGACGCAAAACGCCACAACATCCGATGCTTCGGCTTCGGACACCACAATCAGGGAATTGTCCATGTCATTGGCCCCGAACTGGGGCTAACCCTGCCGGGCTTCCTTCTGGTCTGCGGAGATTCACACACTTCAACCCATGGCGCGCTTGGCGCATTTGCCTTTGGTGTCGGTGCGAGCGAAGTCGCACATGTTCTCGCCACCCAGACCATTTGGCAGGCTCGGCCGAAGACCATGAGAATCACACTCGATGGCCACGCAGGCGTTGGCGTGACGGCAAAGGACATGATTCTCCACATGATCGGGATGATCGGTGCCGGCGGTGCCACCGGTCACGTCATCGAATACTCCGGATCCGGCATCGAAGCTCTGTCAATGGAAGGTCGGCTCACCCTCTGCAATATGTCTATCGAAGCGGGCGCAAGAGCCGGTCTCATTGCACCGGACACCAAGACCGTCGCCTACCTGAAAGGTAAAACGTTTGCACCATCCGGCGCAGACTGGGATCACGCCGTGATGCATTGGCAAACGCTTACAAGCGATAGCGACGCAGCGTTTGACCGCGACGTGCGGATCGACACCGGCGACATCTCCCCCACCGTGACCTGGGGCACCAGCCCGGAAGACGCCGTTCCCGTCACCGCAGCGGTACCCGATCCGCAAGGCGAGCCGGATGCCGAGCGCCGTGCGCGAATGATCCGCGCACTTGACTACATGGACCTCAAGCCGGGAACACCAATGGAATCGATCACGGTGGATCGCGTTTTCATAGGGTCCTGCACGAACAGCCGTATCGAGGATCTGCGTGCGGTGGCGGAGATACTGAAAGGACACAAGACGAAGATTCCGGCAATGGTGGTGCCGGGCTCAATGATCGTCAAGGCCGCGGCCGAGGCTGAGGGGCTCGACCGCATATTCGTCGAAGCGGGTGTCGAATGGCGTGATCCAGGCTGTTCAATGTGTGTAGCGATGAACGGTGTCGATGTGGTTGGTCCGGGCGAACGCTGTGCATCCACGTCCAACCGCAACTTCGCCGGTCGTCAGGGGCGAGCCGCGCGCACACATTTAATGAGCCCGGCCATGGCCGCCGCCACCGCCGTGGCTGGTCACATCGTCGACCCGCGCAAATCCCTCGTTGCAGGCGCTTGAGGAAAGACCAAGTGAAACCGGTACAAAGAATACACGGTGTGGCTGTCGGCCTTGAAATGGGCAATGTGGATACCGACCAGATCGTACCGGCACGTTATCTGTATCGAAACAGATCCGACGGGTTTGCCGACACTCTGTTCCGTGACATGCGGTTCGATCCGCAGGGCCGTGAGGATGGCAGCTTCCCGCTGAACGGACCGGAGGCGGACCAGGCCACCATCTTGGTGACACTCGACAATTTCGGCTGCGGCTCCTCCCGCGAACACGCGGTCTGGGCCCTTAACGACGCCGGCTTCCGAGCGGTGATTGCGGTCTCCTTCGGCGACATATTTCGCAACAACGCGCACGAGAACGGCCTCCTCCCGATTGTTCTGGAAGAGCATGAGGTGATGCACCTGCTCGCGCACGTAAAGGCCGGCCCCGCAAAGCTGACCGTCGACCTGGAAAGCCAGCGCGTCACGCTTCCCAACGGCACCTGCTTTTCGTTCGAAATCGATAGCGCCGCTCGCGAAAACCTACTCCTTGGGCGCAGCAAGATCGATGCAACGCACACTCTGATGAACACCATCGACGCGTTTGAAGAAGCCTATTTGGGTCGTCATCCATGGTCACGATGAAATCGCAAGCAAGCACGACGCACACTGGGTGGTCGACATGAAGATCGCCGTGGTTGGAACCGGTCTTGTGGGACATGGTTGGGCCATCGCGTTCGCCCGCGCCGGCCATGAAGTTGCGCTTTTCGATACAAAACCAAGTCAGACCGAAGCCACGCTTCGGCGCATCGACACGATTCTCCCCGAGCTCGTGTCCTTCGGCCTGATCGAATCGGACGGCGATCTGCGCGCCCGAATAACGGCATATGCGTCCCTGAAAACCGCAGTGGAAGGCTCCGGCTATGTCCAGGAGAGTGGACCCGAATGCGTGTCGGCAAAACGTGAGATATTCGCCGCACTCGACCAGATCGCGGCGCCCAAGGCAGTTCTCGCCACGTCCTCATCCGGCATCCCGATCAGCGCAATCGCCGAGCCACTTGGCGGCCGCGCCCGTTGCCTCGTCGCGCATCCGGCAAATCCGCCCTATCTGCTGCCGATCGTCGAGATCGTACCGGCGCCGTGGACCAGCGAGAAAGCGATTGCGACTGCGGACGCGGTTCTTTCCGGAGCAGGCCAGGTGACCGTCCAACTCAAAAAGGAAATCGACGGCTTCGTCCTCAATCGGCTTCAGGGTGCACTTCTCCACGAGGCGTTTCGTCTTGTTGAGGACGGCATCGCAACGGCGGAGGATGTGGACCGGACAGTGCGTCATGGTCTCGGCTTGCGCTGGTCATTCATGGGGCCGTTTGAAACGATTGATCTGAATGCGCCGGGCGGACTCTCCGACTATGTGGATCGGCTTGGATCAATGTATCTGCGTTTCGCGCAGCAGCGAGGTGCCGCACGTCCCTGGGGTCCGAAACTGGTCGCAAAAGTTGAAGCAGACCGGCGAGCAAGCCTGCCGGCCTCAGCTCTTAGCGAGCGTGCGGCCTGGCGCGACCGCCAGCTGATGGCACTGATGGCCCAAAAGAGGATGCCCGACACGGCTCCCGCAAACATCCTGAAGGACCCGAAGAAATGATCTCGACCGCCGTACAGGCGGCATCTCACCACACTGTCCACGGAACGGCTGTTTCTCAAGAACAATGCCTCTCACGAGGGGTTCAGATCAGCATTTCCCGTGCGCTGACAAACCACCCTAAACCATGGAGCAACGCGAGAGGACCATGCCGCACCATTTGAAATCTGCACCAGGACGATCCACCCACAGGCAGGACGAGGCAGAGCTTCGAAAGGCAGTTGAAGCCCTGATCGCCGATATTGAAGAAAACGGCGAGGCCACCGTCCGGAGTATGTCGGAGCGCTTTGATAACTGGAACCCACCTAGTTTCCGCCTGAGTGATGCTGAAATCCGCGATGCGGTGGACAGTTTGCCACAGCAGACAATCGACGATATCGCATTCGCGCAAGAACAGATCCGTCGTTTCGCACTCGCACAACGCGAGACGCTGAACGATCTTGAGGTGGAAACGCTGCCGGGCATTATACTCGGACACAAGAATATCCCAATCGACTCGGTTGGCTGTTATATACCCGGCGGGCGCTATCCCATGGTTGCATCGGCGCACATGAGCATTGTCACCGCGCGGGCGGCAGGGTGCCGCCAGGTAATCGCCTGCACACCACCGACCGACGGCCAACCGCATGCCGAGACGATTGCCGCCATGAGCATGGCTGGTGCCGACGAGATTTATCTGCTCGGCGGCGTTCAGGCCATCACAGCCATGGCGCTTGGCGTAGCAGGCCTCGGCCCTGTGGATATGCTGGTGGGCCCCGGCAACGCCTATGTCGCGGAGGCCAAACGCCAGCTCTACGGTCGTGTCGGGATAGATTTGCTCGCCGGGCCGACCGAAGTCCTCGTCATTGCCGATGAGACCGCGGACGCGGAAATGGTTGCAACAGACCTGTTGGGTCAGGCTGAGCATGGCCCGACGTCACCGGCCGTACTGATTACCACCTCGCAGCGGCTCGCAAAGGAGCTGCCGATGGAAATCGAACGTCAGCTCAAGGTTTTGGAGACGGCCGCGATCGCATCCGTGGCCTGGCGCGACTATGGGGAAATCATTCTGTGCGCCAACGACGAAGAAATGCTCGCCGAAGCCGACCGGCTCGCCTTTGAACATGTCGAGGTGCTGACCCGTGACCCGGATTTCTTCCTCAAATCGATGCGCAACTATGGCTCGCTGTTTGTCGGGCCGGAAACAAATGTCGCCTATGGCGATAAAGTCATTGGAACCAACCACACCCTACCAACGCTCAAAGCCGCCAGATATACCGGCGGTCTGTGGGTCGGCAAGTTCCTGAAGACCGTCACCTATCAACGCTGCACGCCCGAAGCCAGCGTCTTGGTGGGGAAATACTGTTCGCGGCTCTGCGAGATCGAGCGGTTTGCAGGTCACAAGGAGCAGGCGGACTTGAGGGTGCGTCGTTACGGCCGGCCGAACCGGATACGCGAGCAGGCCGAATAGCGGCGACCGACCCGGCTTCAGTCCGCATCACCTTCTGCTGGTAGGCGGGCCGATCCCCGCAGCCGTACTTCGCCCTGTATCGAGATGCTCTCGCCGGATAGATCGGGATCGTCCATGCGCTCCACAAGAAGCGCCAGGGTACGCGTAATCATTGCTTCGACCGGCTGCGCGATTGTCGTCAAATCATAGTGTCGCCAACGCGCCTGGCGGATGTCGTCAAAGCCAATCACTGAGATATCATCGGGAATGCGAAGTCCTTGCTGGTGTATCGCATCGATGGCGCCGAGCGCCATGATGTCATTTGCAGCGAATATGGCATCTGGACGAGACGCCGCCAGCAACTCTTCGGCTGCCGCGAAGCCGCCCTCATACGTGTAGTGACCGCGTGCCCAGCCAACGAGATCAAGCTTGGCTTTACGCAGCGCCTGCCGCAATCCGCTTTCGCGATCCTCGCTTGTCGAGGTGTCTTCCCGCCCGGCAATGAAGGCGATGCGCTGGTGCTTGGCGCGGATCAGCAATTCTCCGGCCATGACACCGCCCGCGTAGTTGTCGCAAGAGACCGTGCAGGAGTGAATGCGCGCCACCCGATTGATCATCACCATGGGTAACTGGTTCGTGGCGCAGGTCGCCGCGGCTTTCGAGGAAAGTCGTGCCGCGGCAATGATGCATCCATCCATCTGATATTGCTGGATCGGCTTAATGCCCTCTGAATCAAGGGTCTCCCCCCCAACATGCAGAAGCATGGGGTACTTGCCGATCGCTGCCAGCCTTTGGTGGAGCAGTTCAAAGAGTTCTGCGTAGAAGGGGTTCTTCATATTGCCCAGAACAATACCTACGACGCCGCTCGTTCGCGTCACAAGACCGCGCGCCATCGCATTCGGCGTGTAACCATGCTCGGCAGCGAGAGCGGCAACGCCGGCACGGGTCTTCTCAGAGATGCGCGGGTCGCCTTTCAAAGCTCTCGAGACTGTCGAGGGCGACACACCCGCAAGCTCGGAGATCGTACGTACGGTCGGCTTTGCCGAAGGAGCCGGCGCGGGCTCGGTCTTGTCGTTCGTCTTATTCATGATGCCCGCGTTCCTGGGACAATGGACGGATTCGCCTTGAAGTCCCGATACAATCTACCGCCCTCCAAGCCTGTGTGCGACGGTAAAACATAGCTCATTAGCGCACACGATTGCATAATTTTTCTCACCATGGATCACATACCGCCTCATATACCCTGTTTTTTCGGTATTTTTTGGCTATAAAACGTTTGCACATATATTGACATCCATTCGGCGGGCGCTGATACTCCAGCGTCGCTCAAAAAGCGATGCCGCCGCATCGCGCGACTAACAATACCTGGCGCACGCCATCGTGGCGGGCTTTGCCGGAAGGGAGAGGCTGCCGGCAGGCCACACGAAACCAACGATGCGTGTTCCCGGATCTAGGGAGGATATCATGAAAGGTATCAGAAGGATTCTAGCACTTGCCATGGCTGTCATTGCCACGGCTGGCTTCAGCCAGGCATACGCTGAAGGCGTTGTCCGAATTGGCGGCGTAGCCAACTATGGCCCGGTCATGCCGGTCGTCGCCGCTCAAGAGCTGAAATTATTCGACAAGGCCGGCGTGAAGGTCGAGTTCACCAACTTCAATGGCGGTTCGGCATCTATGGAAGGTTTGGCCGCGGGAGAAGTCGACCTCATCAACTTCTTTCCTCCAGGCCATGCGCTCGCCAAACGGCGAGGCGTGGAGGCGACCATTGTCAGCGCCGGTACGCTGACCCCGCGTGGCTGGCACATCGTGGTTGGCAAGGATTCGAAGGTCTCGGCGCTGAAGGATCTCGCTGGCAAGAAAATCGGCGTAACCTCTAACGGCTCCACGACAGATTTCTTTGCGCTGTGGGTTGCCGACCAGGCTGGTGGCAAAATGACACGCGTTCCACTCGGTGGTGCCGGGCTGGTGCCAAATCTGATTTCCGGCAATGTGGATGCGATCGTGGCCTATCCGCCACTCAGCTACAATGTACTTGGTGCAGGTGACGGCAAGAGCTTGGTGCATCTCGGCGAAGCTATGACACCCAACCTTCCCGATGTGTGGATCGCATCGGACAAGCTGATCAAAACCAATCCTGAGGGGCTGCAAAAGGCGCTGGTAGGTTTGTACAGTGCAATCGTCTACATGCAGCAGAATCCGGAATGGGCGATTGATTTCATTGCCAAAAGAACGGGCCTGCCAAAAAATATCGCGACCGAAGAATACAATAACACCTTCAAGGGCCTTTCGCCCGATGGCAATCTCAAGGAAGAGTGGGTCGCACAATCCCTGAAGCTCGGATCGCTCGCAGGCATGGATGATTTGCCGGCAGCAGCATCAATGTTCACCGACAAGTTTGTGCCGGTCGACACGATCACGCCGTAAGGGCTTAGGGGATCCTCTCGATGAAGAATGCAGAGCGACTGCTTGCGCAGCTTGCGATTGTGGCCGCCATGTTCTTGTTCTGGGAAATGGCGGTGCGAACGGGCTTGGCAAATGCTCGGATCGTACCGCCACCCAGCGAAGTCTTGCCGCGCACCATCATGATGCTGGGCGACCCGGTTGTCCTGCACAATCTGTGGATCACCTCGGCACAAGTGATGCTCGCCTTTGTGCTCGTTGCGCCGATTGGCGTGGCCATAGGCCTTCTGCTTGGCGAGAGTGATTATTTCGGTCGCGCTTTCAAGCCGTTTTTCTTCTTCGTCGCCAGTGTGCCCAAATCTGTTTTCCTACCGGTCTTCATATTGGCATTCGGCATCGGGTTCACTCAGAAGGTCGCCTTCGGGATGTTCCAGGCCATCTTCGTGCTGGTGATCAGCGCCATTGCCGCGGCCGAAAGCGTCTCTCCCGACTACCTCAAGATGGCGCGGGCTTACGGTGCCTCGCGCCGCCAGCTCTATATCGACATTTATTTGCCGGCTATGCTTCCGGTGATCGTCGAGGGCCTGCGCCTCGGCATGATCTTCAACATTACCGGCGTCCTGTTTGCCGAGATGTATGTCTCACGCGCCGGGCTGGGTCATCTGGTGTCAACGTGGGGCATGAGCTTTCAAATGGTGAACTTGTTTGCGGGCATTTTGCTTGCGGCGTCTTTGAGCATCGCCGTGAACGAACTGCTGCGCTGGTATGAGAACAGGGTGGGCGCATGGCGGGGTTGAGCGTGGTTGAGACTGAGCAAACGGCGGGGTCTGCCGGCGCCGGCCTTCGGGTGGAGAACGTAACGCATGTCTTCGAGACCGGTGCAGAGTCGCTCATGGCTCTTAAAGGCGTCTCTTTGGACGTCGAGGCCGAGACGTTCTACGGAATCGTCGGGCCAAGCGGTTGCGGCAAGTCATCACTGCTGCTGATGATGGCCGGTCTGCTACTGCCTAGCGAAGGGCGTATTGCCGTCGGCGATAAGACGGTCAGCAAGCCGCTGCCGGAAGAAATCGGCGTCGTGTTCCAGGAATCGAGCCTTCTGCCTTGGAAAACGGCGCGTGAGAATGTCGAGTTTCCACTCTATCTGCGCGGAATTGACCGCCGCGTTCGCGAACGGGCCGCGCTCGAAATGCTGGAACTGGTTGGTCTTGGCGAGTTCGCCAACCACCGGCCGCACGAACTGTCGGGCGGCATGAAGCAACGCGTGGCGATTGCGCGGGGGTTCTGCCAGGACCCGGACATTCTGTTGATGGACGAGCCGTTCGCTGCACTTGATGAACAGACCCGAATGACGCTCGGCGACGAACTCCTGCACCTGTGGGATCGTAACAAGAAGACAGTGGTGTTCGTCACGCACAGCCTGACCGAGGCGGTCTATCTTTGTGACAAGGTTGCTGTGATGAGCGCACGTCCAGGTGAAATACTCGAGATCGTCGATATCGACCTGCCACGTCCGCGCACCTACGACATGATGGCCACCGAGAAATTCGGCAGGCTCCGCGCCCGGATTTGGGAGCTGATTCGCAGGACACAGCAAAGATGAGTGCGGGCGCTGACAAAACCAAGGACGAACGCCCGTTCTGGCTTGCAGTGGTTGCCAGCCCCATGACGATGCGCCTGGCCTGTCTGGGTGCCATCATGCTGTTTTGGGAATTGGCCCCCCGCATGGAGTGGGTATCACCGGTGATGCTGTCCACCCTGTCGTCCACGGTGATGATCGGGTTCGCCAATATCGATGTATTTCTGGCCAACCTGGGCGTCACGCTCGGTTCGTTGTTGCTCGCGCTGGTCATCGCGCTCGGCGGTGGCGCGGTCGTGGGCGTATTGCTTGGCAGCATTCACCCGCTGCGCAACACGCTTCTGCCGATCATGTCTTCGATCTATGCGGTGCCTTTGGTGGTCATCTATCCGGTGTTCACGGCATGGGTCGGCATCGGCGTGGAATCCAAGATCCTCTTTGGCGGAGTCTATGGCTTCTTCCCCATGTTGCTTGCCACCGCGGCAGGGATAAGAACGGTGGATGCACAATACATGCTGGCGGCACGCAGCATGGGGGCGACGCGCATCCAGATGATTGTGCACATCATGTTGCCGGCGGCTCTGCCCTCGGTGATTTCCGGTGTACGCATCGGCGGTGCCCTGACGGCGATCGGTGTCATCGTTGCCGAGATGATGGCAGCGACGGCAGGCATCGGTTTTCTAATCACCCAGAACCGGACCATGTTCAACACGGCGGAAGTCTACTTCGGCGTACTGCTGGTTGTCGTGCTTGCCGGCACCATCGACTGGCTGATCAGCGTGTCCGAACGCCGGGCAGCCGATTGGTATCCACAAAAGGTCAAAGCCATATGAGCCATGCAAAACGGCTGCGCGCGTTGTTGGACAAACCCGGGATCATCGTCGTTCCCGGCGGCGGATCGCCGCTCGAACTCCGGCTGATCGAGGAGAGCGGTTTTACGGCCGCCTACGTCAGCGGGTATGCAACGGCAGCGGCGCGCTTCGGCGTTCCGGACGTTGGTCTTGTGGCCTATGCCGAGATCGAGGATGTCGTACTCGCGTCGCGACGCGTCACCGATTTGCCGCTCATCGTCGATTGCGACACTGGCTACGGCGATGTCGTCAACGTCCGCCGCACCGTGCAGGGCATGGAGACGCTGGGCGTGGCCGCCATACAAATCGAGGATCAAACCTGGCCCAAACGATGCGGCCATATGGACGGCAAGAATGTCGAGCCTCGAGAGGTTGCGGTTAGAAAAGTGCGGGCAGCGGTTGCCGCACGCCGCGACCCGGACACTCTTATAATTGCCAGAACCGACTCTCGTGGGCCACACGGCCTCGACGATGCGATAGAGCGCTGCCTGATGTTCAAAGAGGCCGGCGCCGATGTGCTGTTCGTCGACGGACCCGAAACGGACGAAGAACTTTCCCGGATCGGAACCCAACTGCCAGGCCCGCTTCTGGCCAACATGTCGGAGACCGGAAAAACGCCGCTTCACTCAGCCCGCGAACTCGAAGCGCTTGGCTTTGCAATCGCGCTGTTTCCAAGCAGCACGGTGAGGCTCACCGTCCGCGCGGTTGGAGATTTTCTTATGGACCTGAAGAAGACCGGCGATTCACGCCAATGGGTCGAGAAAATGGCGTCGCTTGAAAGCACAAACCGCGCGCTCGGCCTGGATGCGATCCATGCGTTTGACCAATCGATAGCCACAAGGAACTGAACCGATGCCATGCAACCACCATTTCCCACACCCGCCCGGTGGTCCGACCATCACGGACGACCTTTTGAAAGGAGCGATCGACTTTCACCATCATGGTTATCCCGAGATCAGCTTCGATGCGCTGACGCGGATGGAGGACGCCGACGAAATTGCGATTGCACGTGGCGCCGGGATGGCAGGCCTTGTGCTGAAGTCTCACGTTTTCCCGACCGTCGGGCGTGCCTACCACCTGAAGAACCTTGTACCGGGCATCGAAATTCTTCCGAGCATTACACTCAACTACTCAGTCGGCGGCCTCAATCCGATGGCAATCGAGTTCGCGGCGCGCCAGGGGGCGAAGATGGTGTTTATGCCGACCTGGAGCGCTGCCCATGACATGGAGCGCGGTGGTATGAGCGCCCATCTGCTTCATTTCATTGACCGTGCAAAGGGGTTGAAACCCGAAAAGGGAATTCGGCTCACAGGTGCCGACGGCAAGCTCACCCAGCAGACCAAGGAATGCCTGGATGCGGCACGGCAGTTCGGCATGGTGGTGTGCACCGCCCACGTATCGCCTCAGGAATCGATCGCGCTCGCCGATGGCGCCAAGGACTATGGCATCGACGAGGTCATCTTCTCGCACCCTGACAGCAATTCTGTTGGCGCGACGCGCGAGGAAATCCGCGACATGGCCCAGCTCGGCGCCGTGGCGGAATTCTGCGCACTGGGCTGTTTGCCGTACTTTCAGCGCATTGGTCTTGGGGATTTTGTCGATATCCTGTCCGAGATAAGCGCCGACAAAGCCATTCTCACAACGGATTATTTCTTCGAATGGGCGCCACCGGCTTCGGAAACGCTGCGCATGTTGATCGGAAGCTTCCTCATGCTCGGCATGAGCGAGGCAGACATCCGAAAAATGGTCCGTGACACGCCTGCGCGTATACTTGGCTGGGGCGAGAATGACTTCAAACGCATCGCCGCAGAGCAGGCACAGCTTGCGGACGCAGCAGGAGCGGACGCGCCCGGCCAGTGATCTGGTGGACAGGGACTGTTGTGCCAACAGGCCGAACATCCTGTGGCTTGCCGACATCACCCATTTACCGACCTGGGCAGGCTTCCTCTATCTGGCGATGGTTCTCGATGCCTTCTCACGGCGCATTGTCGGCTGGGCCATAGGCAACCGATTCAAGGCGCAGCTGGTGCTTGATGCATTGAACATGGCACTTGGGCAACGCACTTTGCAAACAACCAACAATCCGGTCGGCACGAGATTGTCACCCGTGTCCTAGAGCAGGTCCGCCTTTGACTGAATCTTTTGGGATTCCCAAATCATCTGGGATCTGATTCAAGATGTGTGCTGGA
>JANQIR010000209.1 GCA_028282065.1 Aestuariivirgaceae bacterium | reverse complement strand
CAAGATATCTGATCCTGCCCCTTGCAAACTTGATCGTTCGGTTTCTGTCAGCTTGCGGGCGTGGCAAAGCACGACGTCCCGCGCCGTTTCAACCTGCTGCAGAGTCTCTTGGCGGTATTCTTGTTATTCAGTTCCACAACCCGCAGCCGGTAATAGATGCCCCGTTTGCCAAGATCAGCGCGCTGGACGTGCGCCTTGCGTTTGCGCAAGACACCCCCGTGGCGCTTCTTCAGCTTGGACCAGATTTCCCAGGCGGATTCTTCGCTGCGTTGTGCGGTAATCTGCACAGCCCAACCATCAAACCGTGGCTGTTCGGTCTTGGCGGGCAATACGGTGATCGGCTCGGTTACAGCAATCTTCGGCTCAGGCACCTTGGCGGTCACGACGGGTTCCGCCACCTTAGGCGTTGGTACTTGCGCTGGTGTTGATGTCCCAACAGCCGGCACGTAGGGCGCCGCAAGCGCGGCAATTTGCTTTGGTGGCTGAACGGGCGTTGGCAAGCCGGTCTTACGGATGTTGAGATCCGCAGTGCCGTCCACCAACGATCCTGTCGCGAGCTTTGCATTGTGACTGCTGTTTGCAGATGTTGGTTGAACATGAACAAAACCGGTGCCAGTGGCGGCCGCTGCCTTTTGTGGCGTTCCTCCCAGCATCTGGGACAGTCTGGTTCTGGCTGGTTTGTAGTCCGGCTTGATAGACAGAGCCTTCACCAAAGCCTGCCGTGCGTCGCGATCACGCTTGAGCGCCTGATATGTCAGCGCTTCGCCATAATACGCCAGATGCGGCTGCGGATGCTTGTATTTCAACGCCTTTTCATAGTCACTCAGGGCAAAGAGATACTGACCACTACGCCGAAGGACATTGCCACGGCTGTAGTATGCCTGCGGAAAGTGAACTTTCAGAAAGAGCGCGCTGGTGAAATCCTCTATGGCTTGCGGCGCCTTGCCGATTTTCTGATGCGACAGCCCACGATTATATAGCGCAACTGCGCGAATGTCGGAGCTTAAAGCATCGACCCGCAACGCGGCGGTATAATCGTCTATAGCATCACGGTGCTGCATCAGGCGCTGATATGCCAGCGCTCTGTTCAGGAGCGCATTCGCCAGATGTTCGGGCGGCAGGGTGCGCGATTCGATTGCCTCGGAATATCCTGCAATTGCTGGCCTAAGCTGGCCGGACGCGAGCGCCTGATACGCCGTGGTGGTTTTCGCGATTGCAGGGGTGGACTGGGCGGCTGACGCACCGGACGCAGCCGCACTCGCGGCGAGCAACGCGGAACAAACAGACGCAAAAACAACTGACCGAACTCTCATAATGGTTCGATCATGATCTATTAGGGTTAAGAAATTGTAGCTCTCACGGCCGATATGCCGAGCCGCGAATGCGCCTACTCGACCGTTACAGATTTGGCGAGATTGCGGGGTTGATCGACATCCGTTCCAAGGAACACTGCGGCATGATACGCCAGCAATTGCATTGGCAAGGCATACAACATCGGCGCAACGAACGGATCATCGGAAGGAATCGTGATCATGTCCTGCACGACACCTTCCTGGCCGGCCCCGCCGGCGCTGTCGGTCACCAGAACGATTTGACCACCACGCGCCGCCACTTCCTGCATGTTGGAGACAGTCTTGTCGAACAGCGTGTCGTGTGGTGCGATTACCACCACAGGCACGTCCTCATCAATAAGCGCAATCGGTCCATGTTTGAGCTCACCCGCTGCATACCCCTCCGCATGGATATAGGAGATTTCCTTGAGTTTGAGTGCGCCCTCCAGGGCAATCGGATAGTTTATGCCACGCCCGAAATATAGCACGTCACGTGCATGGGCGATCTTGCGGGCCACTTCGGCAATCTGCTGTTCACGCTGCAGCGCATCGACCATCAACCTTGGGACGCGGGATAACGCGGCCACGAGACGTTGCTCTTCTTCCCCCGATACGGTTCCGCGTTGGCGGCCGGCATAAATCGCAAGAGATGCCAGGGCAGCCAGTTGGCATGTAAAGACCTTGGTGGAAGCGACGCAGATTTCCGGTCCGGCAAATGTCGGAAGGATGACACTGCTTTCACGGGCAATGGTTGATTCCTGCACATTGACAATCGCCGCGACATGCTGCCCCTGTTCCCTGCAATACCGCAAGGCGGCCAGCGTGTCGGCAGTTTCACCCGACTGGGATACGACGATCGTTGCGCCGCCTTTCTCCAGCGGGGCTTCGCGGTAACGAAACTCCGACGCAAAATCCACCTCGACCGGAAGCCTGGCAAGTTGCTCGAACCAGTACTTCGAGACCAGTCCCGCATAAAATGCCGTTCCGCAGGCGGTAATCGTCAAACGGTTCAGGTCCTTAAAATCAAACGGCAGTGTTTGCGGTATGGAGATTCTACCTCCCGCAAAATCGCAGTACTCGGCAATGGTGTGACTGACGACATCGGGTTGTTCGGCAATTTCCTTGGCCATGAAATGACGGTATTTGCCCTTGTCCACCAGCATTGTCGAAGCTTGCGTATAGTTTACGGGTCGATCCACGGCATTGCCGGCGCTGTCGAATATCCCCGAACTGTCGCGTGTCAGCACGCAGACATCACCGTCATCAAGGTACGTCACCCGGTTTGTGAAGGGTGCCAGAGCGATCGCATCAGAGCCGAGATACATCTGCCCGTCGCCATGCCCGATGGCCAGGGGGCTGCCCCGGCGGGCGCCGATCATAAGGTTGTCCTCACCGTCAAATAAGATGGCGAAGGCAAATGCCCCCTCCAGCCTGGCAAGTACATTCCGCACCGCATCCAGAGGCATCAGGCCCGCAGACATCGCCTGATCAATCAGATGCGCGACGACCTCGGTATCCGTTTCGGTTTCGAAACCGACCCCCTGAGCGGCCAGTTCATCCTTCAATTCCCGGAAGTTCTCAATAATTCCATTGTGTACGATCGCCACACGCCCGGCATGATGAGGGTGGGCATTCCCCTCAGTCGGGGCGCCATGTGTCGCCCAGCGGGTATGGCCAATCCCTGCTGTTGCCGGTTCGTCGCGGCCGTTGAGTCTGGACGCCAGATTGTCGAGTTTACCGGCAGCTCGAATGCGTTTCAGCTTTGCGTCGTGGAGCAGCGCAATTCCAGCGGAATCATAACCACGATACTCAAGCCGTTTCAGGGCATCGACGAGCTGCCATGATACAGGTTCCAGGCCGAGAATACCGACGATACCGCACATGTCTCATTTCTCTCCCGATTTCTTCGTGGATCTCGCCATGTTCGCCTTGCGATAGCGGCTTGCCCAGTTTTCGCGCTCAACCTGCTTGCCACGCGCCACGGCCAACGCATCGGCCTTCACATCGCGCGTCACAACGCTGCCTGAGCCGACATAAGCGCCCTCGCCTATCTTAAGCGGTGCAACCAGCGCGCTGTTGGAGCCGATAAACGCACCATTGCCTATGTCAGTGAAGTTCTTGTTGAAGCCGTCATAGTTACAGATGATTGTTCCAGCGCCAACGTTAGCGGCGGCGCCAATGCGGGCATCGCCGATATAGGCCAAATGATTGACCTTTGCACCTTCTTCGACGGTCGCATTCTTGACTTCGACAAAATTGCCGATGCGCGATTTGTCGCCAATGCGGGCGCCAGGTCGGCAACGGGCGAACGGTCCGACAGACACGCCTTCGCCGATTTCGGTATTTTCGATATGGCTGAAGCCACGAACGATCGACCCTCGCCCAATCGACACGCCGGGCCCCAGGATCACGTGCGGCTCGATGACAACATCTTCTGCAATCCGGGTATCCGCGGAAAGAAATACAGTTTCCGGCGCGACCATCGTTACGCCCGCCAGCAGGGCCTGCTGCCTGTATCTCACCTGGCACAGACGCTCAACCTCTGCCAGCTGGCGCCGGTCGTTTACTCCCAGTACCTCATCTTCATCACATGTTGTCACCGTCGCGCCGTGACCTGACTGTCTGCAGAGCCCGACGAGATCCGTTAGGTAGTATTCACCCTTGGCATTGTCATTACCGATTTCAGGTATGAGTTGCCAAAGCAGTTCATTTTCTATTGCTATGACACCGGAGTTGCAAAGCCGAAGCGCCCTTTCAGCCGGGCTGGCATCCAGCTCTTCGCGAATGGCTTCCAACATTCCGCTGTCCCCCGTGACCAGGCGTCCGTAGCCAAACGGATCACGCGCCTCAAACCCCAAGACAGCCATCCGCACCGCCTCACCAGCTGCTGCTGCGCAAACTGACCGAATGGTTTCCGGACGAATGAGTGGTACATCGCCATACAGCACCACCGTGATGCCGGTGAAATCCTGCAATACAGGTTGCGCCATCGAAACAGCATGAGCCGTTCCCAACCGTTCGGTTTGCTCCACGATTCGGGCTTGCGGGAAATGTGCATGCGCCTCCGAGCGAACCGCCTCCATGCCCGGTCCGGTAACCATGACCACATGGTTCACACCAACCTCACCGGCAGCTCCCAGCACGTGGCCGAGCAAGCTCAGTCCACCTGCCTGGTGCAGAACCTTGGGTATACCGGATTTCATGCGTGTACCCATTCCGGCGGCGAGGACTATGCAGGCGAGTTTGGTCATGCAACGCGTTTCCGTAGGAGCTTTGCCGGTCGTGTCGGCCTTGAATTCCATTTGCTGTTCATGACAATCATAACGGTTTGCTGTATTTCAAGCAGACATATGAATGATTTGTAGGCACTTGGGCAACTGGAAGTTCGATGCCAGGGCGGCAATCCAGGAAGCAGGGGGTACGCCGAACGAAACGCCGATGGGCTCGGCGCTGGCCTGCCGACCTGCTCGTGGCAGTTTGCGCCACTGGTGCCGTTGTGCTTGCGATATCCGTTGCTGTCCAATCGCTTCGCAGCAACGCTCCGTCAAAAGCAAGCCAATCCCCTACAACGCAAAGCCACTTTCCGGCCCAATCTCCAGCCCAAATCCCATCCACGACAATCGCACCTACCCGGCCATCACCATCTGAAACATTGCAACCGGTCACGGCAGTCAACGGCAGCGTCATTGCGGTTCACCTGACCGATTTTACCGACAGGACCACCGCCGAAATCGGATGGCGCCTGTTGCGCAGTCGGTATTCGAAAGCACTGCTGGGGCTGAAACCTCTTTACGAAGAGCGCAAGACCGTTTCGGGTGCAAAACGCGTGCGGCTGATGGCCGGACCGTTCCAAGACAGACAGGATGCAGTTCGGAAATGCCGGGATCTTATCAAATATGCAATCAAGTGTACGCCTGCGGTGTTCTCCGAACAGTTGTCACCCTAGGGTCAGGACCCTAATCCGGTACGCCGCCTGCGAACTGAACTGACGCAATCTGTTTGTAAGTTCGCACCGATGTGATTTTTGTCATGGACCCTAAAACTTTGATTGTTATAGGTTTGCGCCACCATAGTACTTATTATGACAAGAGGTGGTCTTATAAATGCCGCATGCATTATTCATTCATGGCATTGCAAACAAACCCGAAGAACAGGAACTCCTGAGAATTTGGCAACGCGCCCTGAGCCGGGATGAAGGCGGCGACCCAGGCCTCAACCTCACGACCTCCGGCATCCACTCCAGCATGGTGTACTGGGCCGATGTTCTATACGAAAGCCCGGACGAAGATGTGGCGGCACACGAAAGCGCCGATGAAACGGCTGCTCTGCGCAATGCTCCGGATGCAGACGAAGCCTGGCAGACGGAACTGCAGGGAAGCGATTCCCGTTGGATGGAGAACCTGGCCGAACGGTATGGCTTTGAGGCGCCTCCGCCTGATGGCGATGACGAGTTTGTCGCCCCTGAGGCAGGCGCCGATGGAACATTTGAACGGGTTCCGCTGCCCTGGGTCATCAAGCGGCGTTTCATGAGACGGTTTGTCCGTGACACGCATCACTATCTTTTCAACACCACGCATTCACCAAGACCGGGCACGACCTATCAGGTGCAGAATGAAATCCGCCAGAGGTTTGTGTCGAAGTTGACAGCGGCTGCGCAGCACGGGTCACCACTGGTGGTGGTTTCCCACAGTATGGGCACGGTTATCGCCTATGATTGCCTCAAGCGCGTTCCGGATTGTCCGCAGGTAGACGCGCTGGTGACACTTGGAAGTCCGCTCGGCATTGACGAGGTGCAGGACAAGCTTCACCCCGGATGGACACGTGAAGATGGATTTCCGACGGCGAAAGTTGCTGGCAGGTGGGTCAATGTCTACGACCCGATCGATATCGTGTCGCGGCCTGACACTCATTTGGCGAACGACTTCCGCAAAGCGGGTACCGAAGTCATTACCGACACACGGCAGGATAATCCCGGTCTATGGACACATTCGATCACGAAATATCTGGCCGGGTCGAAAACCAGACAAGCGCTGAGAGCGCTTTTCGCGCTCACCTGAGTTCATCATGGCGTGCCGTGCCTCGCCTCGGCGCACCTGGGGAGACGTTACTATGGTATCTCTATCTGATATCACCGGAAAACTCGTTAAGCTGGCTGCCGGCGAGGAGGAACGACCCGTCATCAACGCGGGTCTGGAGCTCATCGACTATGTGCGCAGAAATCCCAACGAAATTTCGAATGTGGATGTCGATGCCATCTTCAAGGCTCTGCGCAGTGATAAGAAGTTCGAAGCTATCAAACCACTTGCCAACGGCCTGATCGCCAGCGGCCGCGAGGACTTCATTATCAAGCATTATCTTGGTCAGGCATTGATCGACACCGGCACGCCCACTGCCGCAATCGATGGCCTCAAGAACCTGGCTGAAAGCGTACCGGAAGGGACAACCGAATGGGGCGAAGCCATTGGTCTTGTCGGGCGGGCGGCCAAGCAAGTCTTTGCTGACAGCGCCGTCAAGGATTCCCCTATAGCGAAACGCGCCTTGAGCGAGGCGATCAAGGCCTATGGAGAGGTCTATCAGAAAGATACCAATCAGTATTGGCACGGCATCAACCTGACGGCACTGCTCAAGCGCGCGGAAAAGGAAGGTGTCACCATTGCCGGCGCACCGGCCGCCAATGACATCGCAGGCTCCATTGTCAGCCTTATCAAGGAGATGGACGATCCAGATCATTGGGCATGGGCGACTCTCGCGGAAGCGCAAATGGCGTTAGGTAACCGCGAAGACGCTGAGGACGCTTTGAAACACTATGTGGAGTCACCCGGGGTCGATGCATTTGCCCTGGCGAGCACGGCCCGGCAGTTCAAGGAAATCTGGCAACTGAACGAGGACGAATGGGGCGCCACGATGATCGCCGGCCTGAAGGCGAAGTCACTGTTCTCAGACAGCGGCGAGGTAGATGTTACGCCGGAGGATATGCTGCAGTCCGTATCGCCAAACGAAGAGCACTTCGAAAAGGTGTTCGCAGACGCCGTTCCAAAGAGCCTGGCGTGGATTACCGAGTTTACGCAACGTGCGCACAGCGTGGGCCTCGTGTCCAAGAAGCTTGGCGATGGTATTGGCACGTGCTTCGTCGTGCGCGGCGGGGATTTTCACAATGGCTTTGGCGATGAACTCATGGTCTTGACGAACGATCATGTGGTCTCGGCCCATCCGGAGGAATATACAAAGGCCGACCCGATTGCGCCGGACAAGGCGGAAATTACCTTCGAAGCCAGTGGTAAGGAACATAGCGTGACAGAGTTGATCTGGTCGTCCGGTGCGGGGAACCACGATGCGACGTTGCTGCGTGTCTCGCCGCCGATTGAGGTGCCGGCGTTGCCCATCGGAACTTCGTTGCCCTTGCCCGATGCCGCTGATCCCGAGCGGATTTATATTATCGGCCATCCAGGAGGGCGTAAGCTGTCGCTGTCCATGCAGAACAACGAGTTACTCAACCACAACGGGCCTGTTCCCGTGCCTCCGGTTCAAACGCCAACCCCAAAAAAACTGCACTATTTCACCCCGACGCAGCGTGGACATTCGGGCAGCCCGGCGATGAATTCGGACCTTGATGTGATCGGCCTGCATCATGCCGGCAGCAAAACCATGCCGAAGCTCGACGGAAGCGGGGAAAAATACCAGGCCAACGAAGCTATCTGGATCAGGTCCATACAGCACGCCTCACACGCTGATCTCACGACCGGCAAGAAGAGGTGGTCCAGTTGATTGTGGTGCCTGTCTGCCACATGCAGCAACAGCACGGCCTGTCGCCTATCCGACTTTGCCAGATTCCAGTTGCCGGGCGCGCTCTTCAAAGGCGTTCATGATTTTGCGCGTCGCATAATCGAATGCGCCGGACATCACGGCTTGCAACATGCGTGACGACATTTCGTAGTCGAGATAGAATTCAACATCGCAACGGTCCTCGCCGATCCGACGAATTTGCCAGCGGTTGTCCAGATGTTTGACCGGGCCTGTCGAACCAACGGCCCGTACCGTCAGTTTCGGTGCGTTTACAGTCACGCTCGACACGAACGTCTCGCGAATGCGCAGTTTCGGGTATGCCACATCCAACGCAGCCTGGAACCGCGTTTTACCCAGTTCCAGGTCTTCGCGATCCCAGATCTTCGCTGCCGTTACCAGGGGAACGAACTGCGGATAGGCATCTACGTCCTCAACGATGCTAAAGACATGCTCTGCCTTGTAAGGTAGCCGGCGCGTGAGTGTAAATTGCGGCAAGGGTCATGCACTCGCGGCGCGCGCCACCTTCAACCGCGCAAAATCATCTCCTGCATGGTGCGACGAGCGGGTCAGCGGGCTTGAAGACACCATCAGAAAACCCTTTGCATATGCGGTCTTTTCGAGGGCCTCGAATTCTTCCGGTGGGACGAACCGGTCAATCGGTGCGTGTTTCACGCTCGGCTGCAGATACTGACCAATGGTGATGAAGTCGATATTGGCCGAACGCATGTCGTCCATGACCTGCAGCACATCTTCGCGTGTTTCGCCAAGACCGACCATGATGCCGGACTTTGTGAACATTTGCGGATCCAATTCCTTCACCTGCTGCAGAAGCCTCAGGGAATGGAAGTAGCGCGCACCGGGCCTGATCTTCAGATAAAGATGCGGCACGGTTTCGAGATTGTGGTTGAATACATCAGGCCGCGCAGCAACGACCTTCTCCAACGCGCCATCCTTCCGCAGGAAATCCGGCGTCAGAACTTCAATGGTCGTCTTGGGCGAGCGGGACCGGATCGCGGCAATCGTGCGCGCGAAGTGTCCGGCACCACCATCTTCAAGGTCGTCGCGATCAACAGATGTGATAACCGAATGCGACAATTCCATGCGTGCCACGGCGTCCGCCACGCGCTCGGGCTCACCTATATCCAGGGCATCCGGCAGGCCGGTGCGCACGTTGCAAAACGCACAGGCTCTCGTGCACGTGTCACCCATAATCATGAATGTCGCGTGCTTCTTTGACCAGCATTCGCCGATATTCGGGCAGCCGGCTTCTTCGCACACTGTCACAAGGTTGTTGTCGCGCACCAGCTTTCTGGTTTGTTCATACACCTTTGAACCAGGTGCCTTTACCCGAATCCAATCCGGTTTGCGTTGGATAGGATTGTCCGGCCTGTGTGCCTTTTCGGGATGCCGGGGCCGCGGCTGGTTCAAATTGTCAACAAGTGTCGTCGCCATTTTAACAGTCCGAATGCGCTACCTGCCGCGAAGCGCACGGTAGCCCGCAATTAGTATCACCGCGCCCACCGCCGACACAATGAGGTTCCCCCAAAACCACCCATCAAATATCTCGCCCAGCCTCAGACCTATTACGTTGGCCAGGAACCCTCCGACATAAGCACCCAGAATACCGACGACAAGGTTGGTCAGCAAACCGTGATTGGCACTCATAAATTTCGAAGCAACCCAACCGGCCAGAACGCCGATGAGCAAAGTGCCGAAGAAACCGACACCGCCTCCCAAATCCATTGCAGCTTGCATGTCAGCTCCGTCTGTTACCCTGCGGGGATTTCTAGGCGACCAAACGTGCCAGAATCACCACAACAATCGCCCCAACGGTGGCGACGATGATGTCTCGAACGATCTCGTTACCGATACCGAGGGAGATACCAAGCTGGCGGAACAGAAAGCCGCCGACAAACGAGCCAATGACACCGCTGATCAGGTAGCGGATCAATCCGCCGCCGCCGACAATGAAGCTGGCCAGCCAACCGGCGACAAGTCCCACCAACAACATGATAACCAATGATCGTGCGTCCATTTCCAGTCTCCCTTACGTCAACTGTGCAAACTATTTCTCGTAATACCGTCACATATGAATGACTCTGCCGTAGGCATCAAGAACACTTTCATGCATCATTTCCGACAGGGTCGGATGCGGGAACACGGTGTGCATAAGGTCCTGCTCTGTCGTTTCCAACGTCATCGCCACCACGTAACCCTGGATCAGCTCCGTCACTTCCGCGCCGACCATATGAGCGCCCAGTAACTGACCGGTCTTGGCATCAAAAACCGTCTTGATCAGCCCTTGATCCTCACCCAGCGCTATGGCCTTGCCGTTTCCAAGAAAGGGAAACCGGCCGACCTTTATGTCGTGGCCCGCCTGTTTGGCGGCTTCCTGTGTCAATCCGACGGATGCGACTTGCGGATGACAATAGGTACATCCGGGGATCAGGTTCTTTTGGAGGGGGTGCGGGTCAAGGCCGGCAATCTTCTCCACGCAGATGACGCCTTCGTGTTCGGCTTTATGTGCCAGCATAGGCGGTCCTGAGACATCGCCGATTGCATAAACACCCGGAACATTGGTGCGGCCGAAACCATCCGCAACGATGCAACCGCGATCTGTCTTGATGCCAAGCTCCTCAAGGCCGAGGTTTTCGATGTTTCCGACAACTCCGACGGCGGAAATCACGCGGTCGACGTTGAGGGTTTCGGTCTTTCCGCCGGACAACTCAATGGTTGCCGTAAGGCTGTCCGCTGACTTGTCGAGTTTCGATACCTTGGCGCCGGTCTTGATCTTCAAACCGTGACGCTCCAGTTGCTTGCGGGCAATGGCGGAGATTTCGGCATCTTCCACCGGCAGAATTTGATCGACGATCTCGACAACCGTCACATCGCTCCCCATCGAGTTGTAGAAGGACGCAAACTCGATCCCGATTGCGCCAGAGCCCACGACAAGCAGCGTTTTCGGCATGCTCGGCGGAACCATGGCCTCGAAGTAGGTCCAGATCAGTTTGCCGTCCGGTTCCAACCCGGGAAGGACACGCGGCCGCGCACCGGTTGCAACGATAATATGCTTCGCCGAATAGGTTCCCTTGCCCAACACATTCTTGGGAACCGGATGTTGCGGCTCCATGGCCTGTTTACTTGCCTTCTCGACCGATATCTTACCCGGCGCGGAGAGCCTGGCTTCTCCCCAGATGACATCAACCTTGTTCTTCTTCAGGAGATGGCCAACGCCTCCATTCAACCGGCCGGAAACGGCTCGGGACCGCTTCACGACGGCTGCGGGATCGAACGAAGGATTCTCGCAAATCAGACCGTAATCCTTGCCATGCTTCATGTAATCGAAGATTTCGGCCGACCTAAGCAGGGCCTTGGTCGGTATGCATCCCCAGTTCAGGCAAATACCGCCAAGATGTTCGCGTTCGACGATAGCAGTCTTCAGGCCCAGTTGAGCGGATCTGATCGCTGTTACATACCCGCCCGGGCCGGCACCGATAATCAGCACGTCGTATTCATTTGCCATCCAGGCGAGCTCCTTGATTTACGGAAACGAAAAGAGCGGATTTGTCAGACCAGCATCATCGCGGGTTCTTCGATGCAGTTCTTGAAAGCGCCGAGCAGTTCTGCCCCCAGGGCACCATCGACGGCGCGATGATCGGTCGACAAAGTGACCGTCATGATGGTCCTGATGCTGATCTCGTCATCCAGCACAACGGGTCGCTTCTGACCGGCGCCCACCGCCAGGATTGTGGCGTGCGGCGGATTGATGACGGCGGAAAAATTATTGATACCGAACATTCCGAGGTTAGACACGGCAGTGGTGCCACCTTGATATTCGTGCGGAAGCAGCTTGCGTTCGCGAGCGCGGGCAGCGAAATCCTTCATTTCGTTAGCAATCACCGACAGCCCCTTGGAATGAGCCTCACGCACCACCGGCGTGATCAAGCCTCCTGGAATGGCGACCGCGACACCAACGTCGGAGGTCTTGTGCACCAGCATGCCCTCTTCCGTCCAGGTCACGTTGGCATCCGGCACCCGTTGCAATGCAACCGCAAGCGCCTTGATCACGAAGTCGTTGACGGAGATCTTGTAGGCTGGTTTGCCATCGGCACCCTTTGGGGCATTGCCGTTCAACTTGACACGGAGCGCCAGCAACTCGTCGAGTTCGCAATCTGCCGACAGATAGAAATGCGGTATTGTCGACTTGGCCTGCGTCAGGCGCTTGGCGATGACCTTGCGCATACTGTCATGCGGTACGATTTCGTAGCTGCCTTCCTCGAACAGTTTCAGCACGGCTTCGTCGCTGATAGCAGGGGCCGGGGCGGCCGGGGGCGCTGTTGGCTCGACGCGTGGTGCCGCAGCAGTGCCGCCGGCGATGGCGGCCTCGACATCACGCTTGACAATCCGGCCATGAGGACCGCTGCCCGAAATCACCGAAAGTTCAATGCTGTTCTGGGCCGCGATACGTCTCGCAAGTGGCGAGGCGAAAATCCTTTCGCCGGCGGGTGTAGCTGGCGCAGACTGCGGCGGAGAAGTTGGTGCGGGAGCAGGTAATGGCTGGGCGGCGGCTCCGTTTCCGGCAGCGGGCGCGGATGGCCTCTCCTGAGCCGGTGGCGCCGACGCAGCAATCACCGGCGCAGCAGGAGGCGTTTCAGCGATTGCACTTGCATCCTCGCCATCGCCAAGCAACACGGCGATCGTCTCGTTGACCGGCACGTCATCAGTGCCTTCAGGTACCATGATCTTCCCGACGAGCCCCTCATCGACAGCCTCCACCTCCATGGTGGCCTTGTCCGTCTCGATCTCGGCGATCACGTCGCCGGATCGAACCTCATCGCCTTCCTTGACGAGCCACTTGGAGAGCTTGCCCTTTTCCATGGTGGGCGATAGGGCTGGCATCAAAATCGGTGTCGGCATGGTGTGCGTGCCCCCCTTGTGTCTATACGTACAAGACTGACTTGGCGGCAGCTACAACGTCAGCCGATGACGGCAACGCCAGCTTTTCGAGATTGGCCGCATAAGGCATCGGCACGTCCTTGCCATTCACGCGGGCGACCGGAGCATCGAGATAGTCGAAGGCATGGGTCATGATCTGAGCGGCCAGCTCTGAGCTGACGGAACACACCGGCCATCCCTCTTCCACAGTTACGCAGCGGTTGGTCTTTCGCACGCTCTCAAGGACAGTTTCCAGATCCATCGGCCGGATCGAGCGCAGATCGACAATTTCGGCCTCAATTCCTTCGGCAGCAAGCTCATAAGCAGCCTCATGCGCGTAGGTCATTCCGATGCCAAAGGAGACGATGGTTACGTGACCGCCGATACGAGCAATCCGCGCCTTGCCAATTGGCACTGTCCAGTCCTCGGCAACGGGAACGTCGAACCGCTTGCCATAGAGGATCTCGTTCTCAAGGA
>JANQIR010000115.1 GCA_028282065.1 Aestuariivirgaceae bacterium | reverse complement strand
GTCATTGACCTCGATACCGCGGATGACGCGCTGCACGGTGCCCAGCATTTCATTGTCGATGACAAAGCTCTCGAACGAAACGCCAAGCAGGCTGGCATGCATGCCGGCAGCTTCGTAGATCATGTTGCCGCCAGCCAGTCCCGCGGCCAGTGCCGTGATACCCTTTTCAAAGCCCGACTGCGCATCGGAGAGTTTCGCATCCGCCATCGAGCTGGCAACGCCCGAAGGCAGCCCGAAATAGTTGCCCATCTGGGCCGCAGCTGCATTCATCACGGCGATCTCGCCGCCGCCACCGGTGAAGGCCCCTGTCCTCAGATCGATGACGAATGGCCAGTTGGAGAAGATCGTCGGATGGCCGGGCTTGAACAGGTTGACCAGGATCAGACCGGCGAGCGCTTCGGCGACTGTCTGGGCGAGAACACCGGCAGGTGCTGCCGGTGCTGTCGCGCCGGCCTGTGCGGCAATAATCTCGTTGATGGGTATATTGTGCCGGACACAGGCCTCCGTCACGCTGACCGCATCTTCTCCATAGCGAAGCGGCGATACGATCGGCGAGATATGTGCCTTGCAAAACGGTCGCTTGAGAAAGGCGCCGCCTTCGCCCAGGATCGTGTCGAACATCTCCACGATTGGCGCAACGTAGTCACCAATCACAAAACTCATGCCGATGGGTTTCGTGGTCCCTGAAGCAATGGCGTAGGCCGTGTTGACGTCAAGGTCGTAGGTGTCTTCGATATCCGTGGCAACGCAACAGCGCGTGAACCAGCAGATGTTGTCGAGCTGGTCCGCCAGGCGGGCAAAATCATACAGATCCTTCAGCGTTGAAGGCCGGTACTGCCCGGTGTCCAGATCGACGGTCTGAACGGCTGCGCCGCCGGTTCCATACCGCACCTGTTTGTCGGCGATCTCAAAGTCGTGCTTGGGATCCTGCCCGTGCAAGGTCACCGATTTGGGTGTCTCGTCGATCACATCTTCGACGAAATCGCGCGAGAACAACAGTCGGCCATCGGCGTTGCTGTTGCATCCGCGCGCTTTGGCAAGGTCAACAACGTGCGGCGGCACTTCGCCGATGCCGATATCTGCAAGGATCGAGAAGGCCGCATCGGCAATTCTTGTGCAGTTCTCCTGCGATAGGGGCATGTATTGTCCGCCAGGCTGGCCTGGCGGTGCGGCAGCCGGCTTCTCGGCATCCGGCCCACGTCGGGCCGCACGACGTGCTGCGCGTCCACCGCCGCGCCGTTGTGTTTTTGCGTCTGTTGCCGTCATCTCGTGTCAGACGGTCCGGCCGCTGTCGACCGGCAGCATGACGCCGGTCAAACGGCTGGATGCGGCATCGTCGGCAAGGAACAGAGCAGCCTCACCCATGTCCTCCGGCCGGATCAGTTTGCCCAGCGGCAGATTGGACCGGAAGGTTTCCCGGCCGGCCTCGGTTTCGGTGCCGCCCATGAATTCCGCCAGCATCGGCGTGTCGCCCGGTCCGGGACAAAGGCCGTTCACCCGGATGCCTTCGCCGGCCAGTTCCAGCGCAAGGCCCTTGGCGAAGTTCATCGCCGCACCCTTGGTCGCCCCGTAAATGACGAGGTTCGGCCGTGGCCGCAAAGCAATTCCGGACACCGTCACGATGATGTTGCCGGATCCCTGTTTGCGAAAATGCGGCAGGGCCGCCTTGCAGCTGTAGAAAACCCCGCGCATGTTCACGTTGAACTGCCGGTTGTATTCGTTCTCGCTGGTCTCTTCCAGGGCGCAGGGGCGCTGGCCCAATCCTGCATTGGCGACCAGGATGTCGAGTCCGCCGAATTGCTCCAGGCACGCGGTGACCATGGCTTCATTGGAGGCAATATCCGTAACGTCGGCCTGAACGGCGGCTGCCGTGCCACCCGCGTCGTTGACTTCATCGGCCAGGTTCTGTGCCGCATCACCGTTCAGATCGGCGACAATGACCTTTGCGCCGTCCCGGGCGAAACTGCGGGCGATCCCCATGCCGAAGCCCGAGGCTCCGCCGGTGACGATGGCTGCTTTTCCGGCAAGTCTTCCTGTCATGCTCCTGCGCCTCTTTGGTTGGATCGTCTGCCGTCACCTATCAAATATCCATTTGACGGGCCGAGCATACGCAGATTACTCAATTTCAGGAAATCGGTATCCGGTATACGCCTTTTGCGAAGGGGTGTGCGTGTCAGAAAAAAACATCGTGTCCAGCGTTCATATGGACCGAGCGCTTGAGGAAGCCCGTGCCGCTGCTTGCCGTGGCGAAGTACCGGTCGGCGCGGTTGTCACCGGTCCTGATGGAGAAATACTTGCAGCTGCCGGCAACCGGACACTCGAATTAAAGGACCCGACAGCACATGCCGAACTCCTGGCCATCCGGATGGCATGCCGGAAACTGGGCTCGGAACGGCTGGTGAACTGCGATCTCTATGTCACGCTTGAACCGTGCGGCATGTGCGCGACGGCGATTTCGTTCGCGCGGATCCGGCGGCTCTACTATGGCGCACCGGATGAAAAGATGGGTGCGGTGGAACATGGCCCCCGGATGTTCAGCCAGCCAACATGCCACCACCGGCCTGATGTCTATGATGGGATCGGAGCGCAAGAGGCCGCGCGAATTCTCAAGGAGTTCTTCCAGCAGCGGCGCGTAGCGCTCTAATGCTGTGCGATGCTGTCAGGCATTGGTACCCCTCGGCTCCAGGTATGTTCTCGCTGCAGAAAGTCGTGCAGTGTTTTGCCGGTCTCGTCGCTGAAACGATCTTCCTGCACGGTGAAATTCCTGATCCGGTCCAGCCGGAAAGTGCGGAAGTCATCGCGCAGTTCACACCAGCTCGCCAGAAGCCAGACCGGCCCGAAATAGGCCAATGAGAGCGGCCGCACCGTACGTTCGGAGGCTTCCGCATAGATGTTCTGATAGTGAAAATGCACCTTGAGCCGGCTGCGTACCGCATGGCGCAGGTCCGCCAACTCGAAACTTATCGGCTCCATGTAAGCGTGCTCCGGTGCCAGCAGGGCCGTATTGGCCATATAGGCCTTGAGCCGCTCGGGGATAACCGCTTCGACCTTTGCGATCACGTTGCCGGCGGCTTCCGCCAATTCAGGATCTGCCCAGGACTGAACGATCCGCGCGCCCAATACCAGGGATTCGATTTCTTGCTCTGTGAACATCAGCGGTGGCATGTCGAAGCCTGCACGCAGCACATAGCCGACACCGGCTTCGCCCTCTATTGGAACGCCGCTGCCGATCAGGTCCTGGATGTCGCGGTAGATCGTCCGCTCGGACACTTCCAGTGATCTGGCAAGGTCCTGGGCACGCACGAGCTTGCGGCGGCGCATGAACTGAATGATCTCAAACAGGCGGTCGGCACGGCGCAACGGGTCTCTCCTCAACTTATGGCGCGGTTATAGTCTAACGCTCCTGACACCATGTTGTCAGGAGGGTGTCAGGGCTCATGACATCAGGCTGTCAGGAGGCATGTTCCATATTGGATCCAACGCCGAACGAGCCCTCCACGAACGGCGGAAAAGACCCTCAATCAGCTCAGGATCTAAGGAGCCGAAAATGACGACCACCACGCAGAAAAAGTCCCGGCCCATGGCAACCGGCTCGGTTGCGCTCGGTGGGCCGTTCAGACTGCTGGCCACCGTGTGCCGCAATGTCATGAACCGTGGCAAAGTGAGCGAACTGGCACAGTTGAGCGACCGTCAACTGCGCGACGTCGGACTGAAGCGTTTCGATGTGACAGGTGCTCTGTCAACGGATTTGCTGACCGACCCGTGTGACATTATCCAGCAGACGCATAGAAGGCGCATACGGTAGCTGCCGCTTTGACGGCAATTTTCAACCGCCCTGGCCATTGTCCCGCACCGGCACGCTCTCGTGCCGGCGTGGGGCGTTGATCGCGTAATGGTTGAACACAGATCTCTTCAGGCAGGCCGGTCAAATGGCTGTCACCGGGCAACACATGCGCCTGAATCAAACATGATTCAGTCTATGAAAATAAGGCTTTAACTGGTTGAACTAAATCGTAAATCAAGCTCACGTTTTAACTGCTCCTTAGTTGGGCGAGCTGCTTCCAGGAACTCGTGCACCTTGAAGAACTCGTGAGCTCTAAGTTCGCCAAGATCCGGTTCGATATAGATGTCCGGCGGCTGATGCGCCCGCTTCAATGCGGCGATTTTGCGCTGCATGATCTGAAACGCGCCCACGGCCAACTCCGTGTTGCTGGCGGGTTTGTTGTCGCGCGGCAACGGAGATCCGGTTACGTCGATGGCTACGGTCAGATCCATGCCCTCGCGGACGTGCTCAAGTGGAACCGGGTTCGTGATTGCTCCGTCTATCACCACGCGCCCGCCGATCGGAGGACCGCTGATCAGGCCGGGCAGGGCGATGCTTGCCGCCACGGCTTCCGCCATCGGTCCTTTGGTAATGACGAGCTCTTCCGCGCCGAAGAAATCCGTCGTCGCGATCTTGAACGGGATGCTGGTGTCTTCGACATGCTCTGCGACACCGGTTGGCAGCACCAGTTCCGTGAGTGTCGGACCGTCGATTTGAATAGAGCTGAACAGCCGCAAGTTAATCAGGTCCAGCGGATTGCCTTTGCTCTGCTGGAACAGCTTGCGCGCGGCCTTCACCCGATTTCCCAGAACGTCTTCGGCATGGTTGCGGATCGTCTTGGCGTCCAGGCCGGAGGCATAGGCCGCGCCGACCAGGGCGCCCATGCTGCACCCGGCAATTACCGATGGTTTAAGCCCCAATTCGTCAAACACCTCCAGCATCGCAATATGTGCGATGCCGCGCGCCGCGCCGCCGCCTAGTGCCAGTCCAATCTTTGTCATTGCTGCTTAAGCCCCCGCCTTGCGCGCAAAATTCCAAGCCACCTTGGCCATCGGCTCAACCTGTTCTGCCATTCGCGCAGCGTTCGGGTTAGCGGCCGTGCCGTCACGCACCCGGCCGACGATGCCTTGGAAGATGGCTGCCATCCGAAAGAAATTGTAGGCCAAATACGTTTCAAGATTGCCAATATCCCGCCGGCCGGTCCGTTCGCAATAGGCTGCCACATAGTCTTCAAGGCGCGGCAGGCCCGGCGCATCGTCTTCGTGACCTACCAGAGAACCGACGCCGACGCCCGTATCCGACGGTGGCATCATCCATTGCATGAGATGGTAGGTGAAATCTGCCAGCGGATCGCCAAGTGTCGAAAGTTCCCAGTCAAGCACCGCCCGCACCTTTGGTTTCCTCCGGTCGAGAATACAGTTGTCGAGGCGGAAATCGCCATGCACGAGAGCAACATCGCCCGATGCGGGGGCCGCATCGGGAAGCCAGTCCATCAGCCGGTCCATTTCCGCGATCTTTGATGTCTGTGAAGCCTTGTATTGTTTGGACCAGCGCGCGACCTGCCGTGCGACATACCCTTGCGGCTTGCCGAAATCCGCCAGGCCTGCCGCGCCAACGTCCACCAAGTGCAGCCGCGCTATTGTTTCGTTGAGACTATCGTAGACGGCGGCGCGTTCGTCGGCCGCGACACCGGGGACATGCGGCTCCCAGATGACCCGGCCGTCGACAAAGTCCATGACGTAAAATGCTGTTCCGATGATGCTGTCGTCCGCGCAAAACAAATGCGGTCTGGCGACCGGAAAATCTAGCGGATGAAGGGCGGATATGACGCGGTATTCGCGATCGACGGCGTGCGCTGAGGGCAACAGTTTGCCTGGCGGTTTCCGTCTGAGCACATAAGCATGGTCCGGCGTTGACAGTTTGTAGGTCGGATTGGACTGTCCTCCCTTGAACTGTTCGACCTTCAGCGGACCGGAAAATCCGTCAATGTAATCGCACAGATAGCGCTCCAGCCCCGCCACGTCGAACTGATGCGCATCGACCACGGGTTTGGTGCCTGAGAACTCCCTTTGTCTGTCGATCCGTTCCATTGCGCCTGTTGTTCACCTGCCGCAATCGCCGGTGATCGGCCGGGAACGGAAAATCGGAAAAATTGATCGCTCATCATCATGATCCCCTGGAGATGGCCCGCCATCCGATGTCCCGTCGGCAGAATCCGTCCGGCCAATCGATCTTGTCAACGGCCTTGTAGGCCCGGGCCTGAGCCTCGGCGACGCTGTCGCCCAGCGCCGTGACGTTGAGCACGCGGCCGCCGGCGGCGGTGATCTTGCCGTTTTCAGCCTTGGTGCCGGCGTGGAAGATCTCCACTTTGTGATCGCTGGTTGCCTCATCGAGATTGCTGATCTCTCCGCCGGTCTGGGGCGTGCCGGGATAGCCCTTGGCCGCCATGACGATGGTCAATGCCGTCTCATCGTGCCAGCGCGCTGACATCTTGTCGAGCGTTCCGTCAGCCGAACCAAGCAGCAGTGTAACGATATCATCCTTCAGCCGCATCATCAGGACCTGGCACTCGGGATCTCCGAAACGCACATTGTACTCGATCAGCTGTGGCCCGTCGCTGCCGATCATCAACCCGGCGTAAAGCACACCCTTGTAAGGGCATCCCATATCGGCCATCGCCTTGAGAGTCGGTTGAATGATCTCGTCCAAGGTCCGCGCACACAGAGCCTCGTCCATGATGGGGGCGGGAGAATAGGCGCCCATGCCGCCGGTGTTGGGCCCGGTATCGCCTTCGCCCACTCTCTTGTGATCCTGGGCGGTTGCCAGCGGCAAGGCATGTTCACCGTCGCACAGGGCGAAGAACGAGGCCTCCTCACCGTCGAGAAACGCCTCGATGACAACCTCCGCTCCGTCGGCGCCGAAGCGTCCGGCGAATATGTCCGACACAGCTGCCCGCGCGTCATCGAGCGTTTCGGCAACCGTGACACCCTTGCCGGCCGCCAGTCCGTCTGCCTTCACCACGTAGGGCGCATCTTGGCCGGACAGGTAGTCTTGTGCGGCGGCTTCGTTGCGAAACCGCGCATAGGCTGCGGTGGGAATGTTGTATTTGGCGCAGAGGTCCTTGGTGAAGCCCTTCGAGCCTTCCAGGCGGGCCGCCGCTGCGCTGGGCCCAAAGACCTTGATGCCGGCCTTGTCCAGATCATCGGCAAGCCCCGCCACCAGGGGCGCTTCCGGGCCGACAACCACCAGCCCGATGTCGTTTTTTTCGCAGAATGCCACGATTGCCGCATGATCACTGACATCCAGGGCGATACAGTCCGCAAGGCTGGCTATGCCGGCATTGCCCGGCGTGCAATAGAGCCTGTCCAGCAACGGGCTTGCCGATATCGCCCAGGCCAGCGCGTGCTCGCGCCCGCCGGAGCCGATCAAAAGTATGTTCATTGTGTGTTTTCGCCGTCCCTCGGGCCAACTATGCTGTTTCGCGTGATATATAGAACGGGAATCGGCGACAGCCCAGACACATCTGTGGGTGCGGTCCGACCGGGAAGAAAACCAAGAGGCGAGGAGGGCCGAAGGCCCGACCGGGAAGTTAACAAGAGGCGAGGAGCGGCGCAGCCGCGACGGGGAAGTCAACCAAGAGGCGAGGAGGGCCGCAGGCCCGACCGGGAAGATAACCAAGTGGCGAGGAGGGCCGAAGGCCCGACCGGGAAACCAACAAGAGGCGAGGAGCGGCTTAGGCCGCGACAGGGAAACCAACAAGAGGCGAGGAGGGCTCTGAGCGCAGCGAGGCAAGCGCGACTGCGCGCCGGCCCGGCCGCCCCCGCGGAGCCGTCCAGCGTAAGCCGGACTGGCGTGAGCGACAAGGATTGGCCCGACCGGGAAGTCAACCAAGAGGCGAGGAGCGGCGTAGCCGCGACAGGGAAGCAAACATGTCTAGCGATTGGCCATTTGATCCCGAAACGGGTGAGATTCTCGATGAACCTGCCGTGCAGGCAAATGTCGCGGAGTTCACGGTTTCCGAACTCTCGTTTGCGCTCAAGAAGACGCTTGAAGACCGCTTTGGTTACGTGCGGGTTCGTGCCGAACTGGGCCGTGTGTCTCGCCCTGCCTCCGGTCATGTCTATCTGGATCTGAAGGATGAAAAATCCGTGCTGGCTGCGGTGATCTGGAAAGGCACGGCTGCAAGGTTGAAGATCCGGCCCGAACAGGGTCTTGAGGTTGTTGTGTCCGGCAGGATCACGACCTATCCCGGTCAGTCCAAATACCAGCTCATAGTCGAGACCATGGAGCCGGCCGGTGTCGGCGCGTTGATGGCGCTGCTGGAAGAGCGCAAAAAGAAGCTTGCAGCCGAAGGTCTGTTCGACGAGAGCCGGAAGCAGGAATTGCCATACCTTCCGCGCGTCGTCGGTGTCGTAACGTCACCGACCGGCGCCGTGATCCGTGACATCCTGCACCGGCTGCGGGAGCGTTTTCCGCGCCGGGTGTTGGTTTGGCCGGTGCGCGTGCAGGGCGAAACCAGCGCGGCGGAAGTCGCCGCCGGCATCAGGGGCTTCAACGCACTTGGTGATGATGCAGACAGTCTGCGGCCCGATCTCATCATTGTGGCGCGCGGCGGTGGCAGCCTGGAGGATCTGTGGGGGTTCAACGAAGAAGAGGTGGTCAGGGCTGCCGCTGAAAGCGCCATACCGCTTATATCCGCCGTCGGTCACGAGACCGATTGGACCCTCATCGATCATGTGGCCGATTGGCGTGCGCCAACGCCCACCGCTGCTGCAGAACGGGCCGTGCCGGTGAAGGTTGAGCTTGAAGCGCTGGTGGCCGACCTCGCGGCCCGCAAGCGGCGTGCCCTGATGCGTTCTATGACGGACCGCCGCGCCCGCATCGTGTCTGCCTCTCGCGCACTGCCCAGACCCGATGACGTGCTCGCTCTTGCGCGCCAACGGTTCGACTCTGCCACGGGTAGACTGATAAGGGGGCTGCAGACAGGTGCCCGGTCCAAACGGGCCGGTTATACCGCTGTTGCCGGGCGTGTGTCGGTCCGTACCATCTATCAGCAGATCTCGCTGCAACGCGATGCGCTGGCCCGTCTAGGTGCGCAGGCCCGGCGCGGTATTGATCAATCCCTGCGTGCCAGGCGCGACGGCCTGGTTTCGGTCACGAAACTACTGGCCAGCCTGTCATATCAATCGGTGTTGCAACGTGGTTTTGCATTGGTGCGCGACGACAAGGATAGTCCGGTACATCTGGCCTCGGCGCTCGCGCCCGGCAGCCGGTTTTCGGTGGAGTTTCAGGACGGCCGGATCGGCGCGACAGCAGATGGAGGCGAAAAACCGTCCAGAAAATCATCAAAACCGCAGCGGTCCGCGTCATCCGCGCAAGGCGATTTGTTTTGATGCAGATTTGGAAGTCTCAGGCCCTTGCGGCCGGAGTATCCGCCGGTATCGCGCGGCCTGGCCGCAGTTGAGCGCCGTGAGCAAGTCGACAAGTTGCGAAAACCACAACCATTGGGGCAAAAATTCTGGAAATTGTTCGACAGAGAGATTACTTAAGGTCCACTATGATGAACCGTTTTGAGAGCAATTTCACACCCGGCCGCGAAGCCAGAATCCGGTTCCTGGATGCAGATTTCCAGATTGTACAGCGTGGAGACTTTGTGAGGTGTGCGGTTACCGGGCAGGCCATCAGGCTGGATGAGCTTCGTTACTGGAGTGTCGAGCGCCAGGAAGCTTACGTTTCCGCGCAGGTGGCCATGAGCCGCCATCTGGAAATGAACTCCGGCAACAAATAGCCGGTTTTCGGCCGCGTCTCCTGGCCTCTGCTTCGGTCGGGGCCTGTTTTGCGGTGCAGGACGGTTGGCCCGCGTCATGCTATGGCTGGCCCGTTCACAGCCCTTCCACGGTTTGCGTAATGAGCCCGTCGACGACGGCGCACAGAGCATCTTTCGAAGAGGATCGCGCCGCCAGGTGTGAATCGTAGATTTTGCGCTGATAGTCAGCTGAAGTGCCTTTTTTGAGAATGGTGCGGGCACTATTGAGCTCGTCGACGCAATCCAGCGCCTCTGCATCCGGCATGATCAGGTTGATTGCTTCATCAAGCAGATCCGCATAAGCGATCAATTCCCCCCGGCCGAAGTCGATCAGCCCTTCGGAATAGCCGTATCTTTGTGCCCGCCAGCGGTTTTCATTGATCAAGAAGCGGTCATATTGCCGCCAGCGCTGATTGTCGCGCCGCAGCCTGTACAGCATACGGGTCATGCACTGGACCATCGCGGCAATGGCGATGCAATCATCGAGCCGCGTTGTTACATCGCAGATGCGCGTTTCCAACGTCGGAAAGCGGTGCGATGGACGCAGGTCCCACCAAATCTTTGTTGCATCCTCAATGACGCCGATCTTGGTCAGCGTCGAGACGGCTCGCTCATATTCTGAGTAACTGTCGAACCGTGGTGGCAGCCCGGTGCGCGGCAGATTGTCAAAGATTGTCAGCCGGTAGCTTTGAAGACCGGTATCCCGGCCCTGCCAGAAGGGCGAAGACCCCGACAATGCCAGCAGGTGCGGCAGGAAATAGGGGAGCTGATTGAACAGATCTATGCGCAGTTCCGGATCTTCGATGCACACATGCACATGCATGCCGCAGATCAGCATGCGACGCGCCACTCCTTGCAGGTCGCGGGCCAGCGAGGCATAGCGTTCCTTGTCCGTGGTACGTTGGCTGGTCCAATCGGCGAACGGATGTGTCGAAGCCGCGATCGGTGCAAGGTTGTGTTTGCCGGCAATTTCCGAAATGCAATGCCGCAAATGAGCGAGGTCCGCACGCGCGTCCTTGACGGTCTTGCACACACGCGTGCCGACTTCAATCTGGCATTGCAGAAACTCCGGCGATACCTGCTCGTGCAATTCGTTCTGGCACGCGCTCATCAGATCTTCCGGCGCGGACGTCACCAGATCGCGCGTTGATTTGTCGACGAGAAGATATTCTTCCTCGATCCCGATCGTAAAACTGGGTTCTGCGACACTCATGACCGCAAGTGTGCCCGAACACGGTTCAGCAATGCAAGCGCCTGTTGTGCGTTAAAACTGGCGCCGTGGACACCGGTCGGTTGAGAAACTGTTGCAAGCCTCAGCCGGAGGAGGCGTTCGCATTCAGCACGATCATGAAATTGGATATGATCAATAGGAACTGGAGCGTCCGCGAGGATTTCATGCCCAAATACTGATAACCGGCCTTGCGAATAATCAAGAGAACGAGAAATATCGTGTTGATTGCAAGAAGTTGGAACGCCAGCGGTGGATTTCCGCGCGCAAAAAAATCATAGTATTCGCTCCAATTGATGAAATCAAACACCGCTTTGTTACCCCACACCCACCTTTATGCTTTGGTCCTTGCGCTCAGTATATAGCGCGGTTTAGTTAACCTGGGGTTGCTTCCGTGCTGGACATCACGTCAATTTTGCACGTAGGGATGCGCGCTCCTGGCCGACAGAGTCTGGTCTTGCCGGTGGGCCGGGTGTATAAGCGCGGCAAACGATGTCAACGGTTTTGTGCCCGCGATTTAGGAGTAACCGATATGTCTTCGACTTGGACGCCGGACAGCTGGCGCGGACTGCCGATCCGCCAGGTCCCGGACTACCGTAATTTGGAAGCGCTGCAGGTTGTCGAGGACCGGTTGTCGCAGTTTCCGCCATTGGTCTTTGCCGGAGAGGCGCGCAAGCTGAAGCGCAAGCTCGCAAGGGTGGCGGAAGGCAAGGGCTTTTTGCTGCAGGGAGGCGATTGTGCGGAGAGCTTCGCCGAGCACAATGCCGATAACATCCGGGATTTCTTCCGGGTATTCCTTCAGATGGCGGTTGTGTTGACATTTGCCGGCGGCCAGCCGGTCGTGAAGATCGGCCGGATTGCCGGGCAGTTCGCCAAACCACGTTCCTCCGATATTGAAAAGCAGGGCGATGTCGAGTTGCCGAGTTACCGGGGCGACATTATCAATTCCATCCAGTTCGAAGACGCATCACGGCAGCCAGATCCCGAGCGCCAGATCATGGCTTACCGCCAGTCCGCCGCAACGTTGAACCTGTTGCGTGCGTTCGCTCAAGGTGGCTATGCAAATCTCGAGCATGTGCACCGCTGGACGCTGAGTTTCGTTCACGATACCCCGGCATCGGACCGTTACAAGGCGATTGCCGGCCGGATAACCGAAGCGCTTGGCTTCATGCGCGCATGCGGCATCAACCCCGATACGGCCCATCAGCTGCGCCAGACGGATTTCTTCACCAGTCATGAAGCATTGCTGCTTGGCTATGAGCAGGCGCTGACTCGCGTCGACTCAACGTCAGGCGATTGGTATGACACCTCCGGCCACATGGTCTGGATCGGTGATCGCACCCGTGACCCCGACCATGCCCATGTTGAATTTTGCAGGGGCATCAAGAACCCGCTCGGGTTGAAGTGTGGTCCCAGCCTGGACGTCGATGAGTTGCTGAAGCTGATCGACATCCTGGATCCTGAGAATGAGGCCGGGCGGCTCACATTGATCGCCCGCTTTGGTGCGGACAAGGTTGGCGTCCATCTGCCCGCCATGGTGCGCGCGGTGCAGCGCGAGGGTCGCAAGGTCGTCTGGTCGTGCGATCCGATGCACGGCAACACCGTTAAGGCCACGTCTGGCTATAAGACCCGGCCGTTCGAACAGGTCCTTTCCGAAGTGCGCTCGTTCATGCAGGTTCACCAGGCCGAAGGCACCCATGCCGGAGGTATTCATATCGAGATGACCGGCAAGAACGTCACGGAGTGTACGGGCGGAGCCTATGCTGTATCCGACGATGACCTGCACGATCGTTATCATACCCATTGCGACCCGCGTCTGAACGCTGATCAGGCGTTGGAACTGGCATTCCTGGTTGCTGAGGAACTGAAGAAGGAACAGCCTGACACGGTCAATGATCTGCTGGAAGGGATCGAAGCGGCCGAGTAATGTGTCCACCCCACGATCTGTTCGTGAAGGGGCTTGACCTCGGCCGCCGGTCAGCGCATAACCACGACCCATGAAGACCGCTTCGAAACGCTGCCGTAACACTTGCGGCATTATTATCAGTTAGCTCGACAACGCGCTGGCAGCGGTTCACCTTTCACGAAATTCTGTTACGAAAGCAACCCCCGCCGGCGGGCAGGGGAAAATATGACATTGAAGCTCTACAATACGCTTTCGCGCAGCAAAGAAGAATTCCGGCCCATCGATCCGGAAAACGTCCGCATGTATGTCTGCGGACCGACGGTCTATGATTTTGCGCATATCGGCAACGCCCGCCCGATCATCGTGTTCGACGTGCTTTACCGTCTGCTGCGTCACGTTTTCGGCGCGGACAAGGTCACCTATGCGCGCAACATCACCGACATCGACGACAAGATCAATGCCAGGGCGGCACAGGAAGGGTGCTCCATACGAGACCTGACAGAGCGCACCGCAGATCAGTTCCACGCTGATATTGCCGAACTCGGGGTGCTTGAGCCGGATGTAGAGCCGCGCGCGACCGAGACCATTCCGGAAATGATCGAGCTGATCGAGCGTCTGGTCACCAAGGGGCACGCCTACGAGGCGGACGGGCATGTTCTGTTCAACGTGCCGTCCATGGCGGACTATGGCGCGTTGTCGCGGCGTTCCCTTGACGAAATGATCGCCGGTGCCCGCGTGGATGTTGCGCCCTACAAAAAGGATGCGACCGACTTCGTATTGTGGAAACCGTCCGACGATGACACGCCTGGCTGGGACAGCCCTTGGGGCAGGGGCAGGCCCGGCTGGCATATCGAATGCTCGGCTATGAGTTGGAAGCACCTGGGAGAGATGTTTGACATCCATGGTGGTGGCATCGATCTGCAGTTTCCCCATCACGAGAACGAAATCGCACAATCGCGCTGCGCCTTCGGCCATGGCGCGATGGCCAATTACTGGATGCACAATGGCTTCCTGCAGGTTGAAGGCCGCAAGATGGCCAAGTCTGAGGGCAACTTCGTCACCATCCATCAGTTGTTGCAGGACTGGCCGGGTGAGGTGCTGCGCCTGAACATGCTGAAGACCCACTATCGCCAGCCGATCGATTGGACGGAAAAGAGCCTCGAGGAAAGCTGGGCGAGCCTGCGCAACTGGTATGGCCGTACCGATTTGGCCACGGCACGCCCCGGTTTTTCCGATGCGGTTTTGAGTGCGCTCGCAGATGATCTCAACACGCCGATGGCCATTGCTGAACTGCACAAACTCGATGGCGATGCGCTGGCTGGCACATTGGCCGCGCTCGGTTTTTCCGGCAAGCTGACCGATCCGCGCGAGCGGCAGGTGGACGCCGGCAAGGTGCTCGGGCTCATCAATGCGCGCGCCAACGCCCGTGCGAACAAGGACTGGGCCGAAGCAGACCGCATTCGCGATGAACTGGACGCCATGGGCATACAGCTCAAGGATGCCAAGGACTCCGGTACCGGTGAACTGGTCACGACCTGGGAGGTGAAGCGGTGATGTCTAGCCTTTCTCCCCCCACCCCTGACACCAAGGAAGAGGGGGCGAGCAGAGTCCGCGAACGCCTCTATCTCTTCGACACGACCTTGCGTGATGGGGCGCAGACGCCGGGCATAGACTTTTCCGTTGAAGAAAAGCTGGTCATCGCACAGATGCTCGACAAGCTCGGGCTTGATTATATCGAAGGCGGCTATCCCGGCGCCAATCCGACCGATACGGAGTTGTTCGCAAAAGACCGTCCGATGCGGGCCGCCTTCACCGCATTCGGCATGACCAAACGCGCCGGCCGCTCGGCCGCCAATGATCCCGGCCTGACGGAACTGATCAACGCCAGGTCCGATGCCATCTGTTTCGTCGCCAAGGCTTGGGATTATCATGTCGACATAGCGCTTGGTTGCACCAACGAAGAAAATCTCGAGTGCATCCGGGAGTCTGTGCAGGCTGCGGCAAAGGCCGGTAAGGAAGTCCTGGTGGACTGCGAACACTTCTTCGATGGCTATAAGGCAAATCGCGACTATGCGCTGGCCTGCGCCCGCACGGCGTATGAAGCCGGTGCGCGATGGGTCGTCCTGTGTGACACGAACGGCGGCACCCTGCCCAACGAGGTTGAAGAGATTGTCGCCGACGTGTGTCAACGGGCGCCAGGCGATCATCTCGGTATTCACGCGCATAACGATACCGAACAGGCGGTGGCGAATTCGCTGGCTGCCGTGCGCGCTGGCGTACGGCAGATACAGGGCACGCTGAACGGCATAGGCGAACGCTGCGGCAATGCAAACCTTGTTTCCCTGATTCCCACTTTGCTGACCAAACACGGCTATGCCAACCGGTTTGAAACCGGAATCGATGAGGAAAAACTGAAGACGCTCACCCATGTATCGAGAGCTTTTGATGAGATCCTCAATCGCGCACCGTTCCGCCAGGCACCGTATGTTGGCGAAAGCGCCTTTGCTACAAAGGCTGGCATTCATGCTTCCGCCATCCTG
>JANQIR010000082.1 GCA_028282065.1 Aestuariivirgaceae bacterium | reverse complement strand
GCAGAAGGGCTGTTCGACGAACGCTATGACGCTGCACCGGGTGCTGCGTGGCTGTTCCGCCCCGATCAATATATGTGCGCCCGCTGGTATCAGTATGATGCCGATGCCGTCGCTGCCGCGCGAGACAAGGCCCTTGGAAAAACATCATGAGCAACCTGACGACCGACACCAATCTGGCAAATCCGGACACGGCCTATACGGCGATCATCGACGCCCACCGCGGCCTCGACGATTTGCAAAGCCAGGAGCTCAACGCCAGACTTGTCCTGATTCTCGCCAACCATATCGGCAATCAGGCCGTGCTGGAGGAAGCGCTCACCCTGGCGCGTGAGGGGTTGTAGCGCTTCAGGTAGCCTTGCCTGCCGGCGACCGTCACCTGACAGTGAAAGGCAGAGTACGGACGATTAACCATGCGCGCCGGATTTGCATGTCCACTCAAGTATTTTCACCTGCATTTAAGGCCCTTTCACCTAAATAGGTAGGCAATGACCGGTGCACCAAGCACCACAAAGGGTCTTCCAGGGGGCTGGAGTAACAGGGGATGAGCGTTTCCGCGGCTAATCAGCGGGTGAGCTACATTGATCCGGCGGTGCTTCAACGGCTGTTGAAGGCCTCGGACTTTACTGTGCTGTTCTTCGGTGCAGTGTGGCTGTTTTTCATGTCGTCGCACATGACGGGTGAACACGCCGCCGCGGCCGGATTTCTCGCCATCATCGTTGGACTGACGGGCATATTGTCCATGCGGCTTATGGGTTTGTATGAAACCCGGGCGCTGGTCAATCCGATCAGAGGAACTTTGCTTGCGGCATCCGCCGTCGCGCTGACCGGCACGGCCGGCGCAGTTTTCGCGCATGTACTGCTGTTTCCTGTGACGTTCGCCTGGTTTACCGGCTGGCTAATCCTTACTCTGGCCCATCTTGGCCTCACGCGCGGCGTCTGCGCGGCCTGGGCACGGCCGCTGGCGCAGGCCGGTGCATTCCGGCGGCGGATTGCCATTGTCGGTGGCGGTCAGGCGGCGGAAGACGCGATACGGCTCTTGGAATCGTCCAAGGGGCTCGATGTCGAAATCGTCGGTCTGTTCGACGACCGTTATGACAACCGCAGTCCGGCATCTGTTCGCCGTTACCGGAAAATCGGCAAAATCGCCGACCTGGAAGCCTATACACGGAAAAACCGGGTTGATCTGGTCATCGTCGCAATCCCACTGTCGGCAGAGGCAAGGCTGCTGCAAATGTTGAAACGGCTGTGGGAACTGCCAATCGATATTCGTATCTCCGGACAGGCATCCAAGCTCAAGCTGTCACCGAACTCATACCGATATCTGGGCGACCTGCCACTCCTGTCGGTCTTCGAACGGCCGTTGACCGGTTGGGGACTGGTGCTGAAGACCATGATGGACAAGGTTCTCGCCGCCGTCTTTATCGCAATCCTGTCGCCCGTCATGCTCGCTGCGGCCATTGCGATCCGGATCGATAGCCCGGGCCCGATCATTTTCCGGCAGAGACGCTACGGCTTTAACAACGAACTGGTCGAGGTCTTCAAGTTCCGCTCCATGTACACGGACATGAGCGATGTAAACGCCAGCAAGCTCGTTACCAAGGACGATCCGCGCGTAACGCGTGTGGGACGTTTCATACGAAAGACATCCATCGACGAAATGCCGCAACTGTTCAATGCGCTTACAGGTCAATTGTCACTCGTCGGCCCAAGGCCGCACGCCACACAGGCCAAGGCCGAAGACAAACTCTACGAAACGGTGGTCGATGGCTATTTCGCCCGGCACAAAGTCAAACCGGGTATTACCGGCTGGGCGCAGATAAACGGTTGGCGTGGTGAAACGGACACGCGGGACAAGATCGAAAACCGGGTGAAGTACGACCTGGAATATATTGACCGCTGGTCTTTGTGGTTCGACCTCTACATCATCGCCAAGACACCCTTTGCGCTGCTGAAGCGGGACAACGCCGACGCGGCGTATTAAGGTCAGAAGGATCGGCCAGGTCGCCCACGCCATGTAGTCATCTGGGGCGCTGCGCTTTGTCTTTTTCTTTCCGGCAAATGTCGCAATCTGCAGATCACGCTGCTTCGATTGCATTTAACCAGCGCGATGCAAGGTGTCGCCTTCGGGCGAAGAATTGGGAAGCCGGTTAAAATCCGGCACTGCCCCCGCAACGGTAACGGTGATGCTGAGGGCGCGACGAAGACCACTGGGGTAGAGGAGCTCTAGGAAGGTGTCGCGCCTGGGTCTGCAAGGGCCGCGCCGAAGTCCGGAAACCAGCCTTGCAAAGACGTCAAACCGCGGGTGGCGGTGCGGGCGCTTTTTCGGGAACAGCTCTTGCGATGCTACTTCCTGTAGGCTGCCTGTGGCTTCCGCCTGCCTATCATCGCCGCGGGGCGCGGCAGGAGGCAACGATGAATAACAACCCGATCAGCGAGATGTTGGCGCGGCGCAGGCCTGGCTACGCGCTGGAACAGGCGTTCTATACTGATCCGGACGTGTTTCAGATCGACATGGAGACAATCTTCTACAGTGACTGGTTGTTTGTCGCACCGGCCTGCGAATTGCCCAAGCCCGGCAGCTATATCACGCATCAGGTTGGTGTTTACGGCGTCATCATTGTGCGCGGGCAGGATGGAACGATCCGGGCATTCCACAACTCTTGCCGCCACCGCGGATCGGTCCTGTGCAAAGCCTCAAAGGGCACGAACCCAAAGATCGTGTGCCCCTACCACCAATGGACCTATGAGCTCGACGGCCGCCTGCTCTGGGCACGCGAGATGGGTGAGGATTTCGACGCCAGCCAGCATGGGCTGAAACCTGTTCACTGTCGCGAATTGCAGGGCCTTATCTACATCTGCCTGGCGCAGGCAGCCCCTGATTTCGAGGCTTTCGCCGAAACGGCTCAGCCGTATCTGGCCGTGCATGACTTGAGCGACGCCAAGGTTGCGCACGAAACAAGCATTATCGAGAACGGGAACTGGAAGCTGGTTTGGGAGAACAACCGCGAGTGCTACCACTGCGGCGGCAATCATCCCGGTCTGTGCCGCTCTTACACCGACGATCCGAAAGTTACGGGAATTGAGGACGGGGCAAGCCCGCCGCACTTGCAAGCACATTTCGACAAGATGGAAGCGCAAGGGTATCCATCTCAGTTCCGCATGTCCGGCGATATGCAGTACCGCTTTGCGCGGATGCCGCTATTGCCGGGGGCCAAGAGCTTCACAATGGATCTTGCGCCTGCCACCGCAAAGATCCTCGGCCGTGTAAAGGACGATACCGCAGGAACCTTGCTCAAGTACCATTATCCCACGACCTGGAATCATTTCCTGCCGGATCACTCCATCGTGTTCCGAGTCACGCCGCTAAGCCCTACGACAACGCAGGTCACGACCAAGTGGCTGGTACACAAGGATGCGGTGGAAGGCGTCGACTACGATCTGAAGCGCCTGACCGAGGTGTGGATTGCCACCAACGACGAAGATCGTCAGGTGGTCGAAGACAACCAGAAAGGCATCAATTCGCCCGCTTACGAGCCCGGCCCCTACTCACCGGTCCACGAGACAGGTGTGATGGGCTTTGTCGATTGGTATTGCAACACCATGACGCGGCGGCTGGCCCCCGTCTTCGTGGCGGCAGAGTAGAGCAATGAACGATCTGTCAAACATTCCCACCCGCGCGGTCTGGTCGGATGACGAGATGCTGGAATGCGTCTCGGTCATCCCCGAGGTGCCGAACACCGCAACATTCACATTTCGGGCGCCATCTGGCGCACTGTTCGATTTCCTGCCCGGGCAATTCCTGACGCTGGAGATCCCGGTGCCCGACGGACCGGTGCACCGAACCTACACAATCTCCTCTTCACCGTCGCGTCCCAGGTCGATATCGATCACTGTCAAGGCGCAAGCCGATAGTATTGGCACACGTTGGATGCTGGACAACCTGGCGCCCGGTGTACGGCTCAAGGCGTTTGGGCCAGCGGGGCTGTTTTCGCATCTCAACCACGACGCAGACAAGTTCCTGTTCATCTCCGCAGGGTCGGGCATCACGCCAATGATGTCGATGACGACGTTTATGTTCGACCTTGGTGGCGAGACAGACATTGTGTTCGTCAACTGCACGCGCAGACCCGGTGAGATAATCTTCCGCGAACGGCTGGAACATATGGCGTCCCGCGTGCCGGGGATCGACTTGAAATGGGTCGTGGAAACGCCTGACCGCTATGCTCCCTGGACCGGTTACCAGGGCCAGCTTAACCAGCTCATGCTGGGGCTCATGGCACCGGATTACCTTGACCGCGAGGTTTTCTGCTGCGGCCCCGAACCCTTCATGCAGGCCGTGCGCGAGGCGCTGCAGGGGCTGGGCTTCGACATGGACCGCTATCATCAAGAGAGCTTTCACGCACCGGTGGAAACCGAGGCTGATGCACCCGAACTGGATGATGTGGTGCCGGATGAAGACACCCGGGCCGAGGTCACATTCTCAGCCTCTGGCATCACAGCCAAAGTTGCCGAGACCGATACGATCCTGGCAGCCGCCAAGGCAAACGGCCTCAACATCCCTTCAGGCTGTACCTTTGGCGTCTGCGGCACCTGCAAGATCCGCAAGAGCGAAGGTGAAGTGCACATGGTCCACAACGGCGGCATTTCCGACGATGACATTGCCGATGGCTACATCCTTGCCTGTTGTTCAAATCCCATTGGCAAGGTGTCGGTCGATGTGTGACGTTTGAAGCCAGCTTGAAACGAGACGCGTTCATGGGCGATCGTGCGGCGAAACAATCACCCGTCTGAATGGTGGCCCCGGGGTGTTTCGGTACTGAATAACGAGGCCTCGTCAGTTTCGTCATTCAGCAAGGACATTTCAGCTGCAATGACTGCGCTTTGCAGTTGCCCCATTGCCACCCCAAAGTTCCAGAAACACTTCAACTATGCCGATATAATACGGTATTTCTCACTAAATAATATATGCTGCACAATTGTATTTACGATTCATTTGCATCTATGTATTGTTCAAAAATATCTTCAGGCACACACTCCATACTATCAAAAATTATGATTTGGAACCGCTATGAAAATGACATTTTGCATGCGTTATTCCTTTGCAATTATCTGCATTCTCCTGTTTCCACTGTGTATCACGGGATTAATTGAACGGGCGCGCGCCGATGGTCCAGATTACCTCGACCAGGGGTGGTCCGCCGAGCTTCGCCAAGCCTTCTATTACACACCACAGGGCTCATTGCTGATTCCGTATAAGTGGTTCATGGCATTGGAGGTGCCGCAGACCGGCGACTTGTTTTCAGACACGAGCAATCTTGAGAGATACGGCCTGCTCCCTGCGGATGGCACGCATAGCCTGAACCCCGGAAACCTGCCGGTCGGCTTTGCCATTCATCGCACCGCATCGGCACCGCAGCAAGGAAACATCGCCCAACGTGCCGAAGAAACCGCGCAACGCAGCAGCGGTGCCGGCGCCACGTCCGGGATGGCCTATCTCGGCCTGACTTGCGCGGCATGCCACACAGCGGATGTGACGGTTCGTGGCCGCAAGATCCGAATTGATGGCGCACCGGCGCGGTTTGACTTTGATGTGTTCTATGCCGATCTGGTGGAGGCTGTCGTCGCCACGGTGGCAGACGAGCAGCGCTTTGCACGATTTGCACAACGCGTTCTCACAGAACCGGGCCTCACCGGAGCATCCGAGCTCAAGCTGGCGTTTGCCGCGTTCAAGAGCCGGATGGCCGGTGAGGGCGTGATGCGGCGGCCGGCTGTTGCATCGGGTTTCGGGCGGGTTGATGCACTGACGCAGATCGTCAATTCGATTTCCGCGCGGGACCAAAAGGAACCGCATAATCTTCGTCCCGTCGGCGCGCCGACCAGCTATCCGGCGCTTTGGCTGACACCGCGTCTGGAGTTCGTGCAATGGAATCCGATCGCGGCCAGTCCGATCGCCCGCAATGGCGGACAGGTCCTGGGTGTGTTCGGGCGCACCACACTGACCGGTTCGCCGGGGTCCTGGTATTCCTCAAGCATGCTCTTGCAACAGCTGCATGAGCTGGAAACGTGGATACAGCAACTGAGAGCACCCAAGTGGGATACGTCCGTCATGGGGCCGATCGACAAGGATCTCGCAAAGCAGGGCGAAACGTTGTTTGCCGAACATTGTGCCGGCTGCCACAACATGAAGACGCTGACCACGCCCTATCGCGAGACGGATCCGGCAGACAATTTCTTCAACAAGACGTTCATCAAGATCGGGCGTGTGAATTATCTCAAAGTGGGTACGGACCCCACCTATGTGACGTCGTTGCTGCAGCGGCTGGCCATCACCAATCCGGCGACGGCGCGGCTGCTTGACAACAAGCCCGTGGCGCCAGCCGCCGCTTATTTTCTACGCACTGTCGGTGCCTCCGTTGCCAGGGCCATGACCGACGCCGGTATCGATGAGCAAAAGCAGCTGGACATGCATGGCTACCGGTTCCGGCGGTCCGTGGACGGCAGCCCGATCCCCTATCTGCCGCCCTCCTTCACCGATTTGAAGGCCAGCCCGCTTGAGGGCGTCTGGGCCACGGGGCCTTATCTGCACAACGGTTCAGTCCCGACAATCTATGAGTTGCTGTCGCCGGAATCGGAAAGGCGGCAGGTGTTCTGGACCGGCGGACAGGAGTTGGACCTGAAGCGTCTGGGATATGTCAGCGACGATGCTCCGGGCCGCTTCCGCTTCGACACCACCCTTCCCGGCAATCGCAACACCGGCCACATCTATCCCGCAGGCGGTCTTTCGGAAGACGAGCGGCTGGCGGTCATCCAGTATCTCAAGACCTTGTAGAGGGACCCATGCCGTCTTATCTGGACCGACTCGAACAAACGGCACCGGAGGGAAGGTGGTCTCTCGCGCGTCAATGGCTGTTTGAAGAGCCGCTGCCGTTCTTCAGTGAATTGCGCCGCCACAGGCCAGTTCTCGTCCTGCCGGAGGTTACTCTGGTCACACGGTTTTCCGATTGTTCGGAGGTTCTCCGGCGTCACGACCTGTTCAGTGTCGCGCTCTACCGATCCAAACAGGGCGATTACTGGATGGCGCAGGACGACACGGCCGAACACTGGCGCGACAAGTCGGTCATGCGGGCGATTCTGGACCGCGAGGACATCCCACAAATCCGGGCGTTCGTGGCAGGCAAAGCGAAATCACTCATCACCCAGGCGGGCGGCTCCATGAATGCCGTGACAGGCCTGACCCGGGCCGTTCCGATCTGCCTTGTGCAGGAGCAATTCGGCTATGCCGACAGTGATGCCGATCTGCTCGTCGAGTGGTCCTACTGGAACCAGCTCGATGCACTCTGGAATCAGCCCTTTGACGCGATTGCCGTGCAAGATCCGGCAAATATCATTGCCAAACGCGAGGAAGCAGGCGCCGCGCTCAAGGGATATCTGATTGAACTCGTGCAGCGTCGCGCCAAGGAGTTGCAGGATGGCGGCGGCGGAAACGACCCTGTTTTCCGGTTATTGCGTCTTGCCTTTTCGGGCGCTTTGAAATTCGATGTGACACGTGTCGTACTGAATGTCGGCCATTTGTTGATCGGCGCGGTCGAGACAACCTCGCATGCTGCCGTCAACGCGCTCGACTACCTGCTTGCCGATGCCGACCGGGCGGCGGCGGCGCGGACGGCGGCGCGCAACGGCGATACTGCCGTATTCGACGGATATGTTTTCGAAGCCCTTCGTTTCAGACCGGCATTTCCATATTTCTTCCGCGTCTGCGAACAAGAGACTGTGCTTGCCAGGAACAGCGATCACGAAACGGTCGTTCCCAGCGGCACGACCGTGCTGGCCGTGACACATTCGGCGATGCAGGATCTGGCGGCCTATCCAGCGCCTGAAACGTTCGACCCAGCCCGCTCTCACAGCAACGCATTTCATTTCGGATCGGGCTTGCATGAATGCCTCGGCCGGGCCATCGGCGCTGTGATGATTCCGGAGATCGTACGCCAGGGTCTGCTGATCGAAAACCTGCAGACCGGGCCTGTCGACCGGAAGGGCGGGCCGGTTCCGGAAGCATGGTCCTGGAGCTGGACCTAGAGCATAGAGCGCTTTCCGGTCATACTGGACCATTCTGAGGTCAGGTTTTGCACGGGCGAACCACAATGGCGACAGCGGTGCGTCGCAGCTTACCGCACCGACACCGGAACACTGAGGAAACCGCGAAACCGCATGCGGCCACCGCGGACCGGGGTGCCGTTCAAGGTATAGTCGGGGAAGCGGTTTACGAACCTGGATATCGCAATACGGCCTTCAAGCCGGGCAAGTGACAGGCCGGCACATAGATGCGGCCCGCCTGCGAAGGCGAGATGCTTGTTCGGCGTGCGGGTTATATCCATCCGGTGTGGATCTGGAAACTGCGCCGCATCGCGGTTTGCCGCACCGATGCATAGTGTCACCAGCGTTCCCGGCGGCATGGTGATACCGCCGATCTCAACTTCCTCGACGATGCGCCGGTTGCCAAGCTGGTTGGAACTTTCGAACCTCAGGAACTCTTCAACAGCCGTGCCGATCCGTTCCGGTTCGCAAGTCAGCCGCCGGCGTTCGTCAGGGAACTCCAACAGGCAATAAAGGCCGTTGCCGATTAGGTTCGTTGTCGTCTCATGGCCGGCATTGAGGATGAAGATGCAGTTGTGCAGAAGCTCCTTTTCGCTCAAACGCTCGCCATCCCTCTCGCCCTGGATGAGACGTGTCAGCACATCGGTTGCCGGATCCCCCGGATTCTTGCGGCGGTCGGCAATCAACCCTTTGAGATAAAACAGAAAATCGCGCACGGACTGGTTGCCCAAATCCTCCTGCTCCTTGGTCAGAACCGGTTCGAGAGCACCGAGAATCGCCAGGGACCAGCCACGCAAGGGATCGCGCTCGTCATGCGGCACACCCAGCAAGTTGCCGATAATCTCAATCGGGATGGCCGATGCGAAGTCCTCGATCAGATCCCCCTGGCCTTGTTCCTCGAACCGGTCGAGAAGGCCATCCACCAGGCAAACCAGGCCTGGCTCCATGCCGGCGATGGCGCGCGGGCTCAGCGCACCGACAATCAGCTTGCGCACCCGTGTGTGCAATGGCGGATCATTGAACACCAGACTGGTCGTGTGATGTTCATATAGCGGCGTATCGCCATATTTCGGATAGAACTCCTCGCGCTTGTCAGAGCTGAAGCGCCTGGTATCCCGGTAAATCCCGTCGAGGTCTTCGTACCGGCTGAGGAAATAGGACCCATCCGGGCACAAATGCACCGGATCATGGTCCAGTAATGCCTGATAGAACGGGAACGGATAGTCCAGAAAGCCTTCGGGCGGATCGCGCGGGTCAAAGACGGCCGCGATCCGGGCGGCCTCGAATGCCGTCCAATCCGGCCATGAAGGGCGTTGCGGCAACTGGCGGGCCGTTGATGCGGGCTGCACTGGCATGGCGCATCCAAACGCAAAAAAGTTACAAACGCAACTAATTGCTTGCGGACGGTTTTCGGCTCAAATAGGCTGCAGGCCAGCTGCGGCGGGTATGTGCATGCCGCCGCGCTGCGCTAATATGATCAATGCAAGTGCTGCATACCTTCAGCAGGGGAGGATAATTCATGCAATTCAAGAGACTGTTTCTGGGCCTTGTCGCCGCCGCGGCGATTGCGCTGCCGGCCGGCGCGGCGAATGCTGCAACCAAACTTGTAATCTCAAGCTGGGCACCGCCAACCCATGGCATGAACGCCAAGATGTGGCCGCGGATCATTGAAATGATCGAAAAGGCCACCGATGGCCGCGTGACCGCGGAAATCAAGTACAAGCTGGCCCCGCCGCCGGCACAGTTCGACCTGATCCAGGATGGCGCCGCAGACCTGACCTGGATTTTCCACGGCTACAATCCCGGCCGCTTCGTTGCCACCAAGCTGATCGAACTTCCCGGTTACACGGGAAATGCCGAGGCCGCATCGGTTGCCTATTGGCGGGCCTATGAGAAATTCCTGGCCAAGGCCGACGAGCACAAGGGCGTCAAGCTGGTCGCGCTGCACACGCACGGGCCAGGCCAGCTGCAGAGCGACAAGAAGGTTACGCAGCTTTCCGAGATCAAGGGCATGAAGCTGCGCCTGGGCGGTGGCGTGTCCGGCGATGTCGGCAAGCTCCTGGGTGCCACAGGCATCCGGGTTCCGGCGCCGAAAGTCTACGAAACGCTCGCATCGAAAGCCGCTGATGGCGTGATGATGCCAATGGAAGGCCGCAAAGGGTTCAAGCTGACCGAGGTCGCCAAGAACGTCTACATGATGCCGGGCGGTTTCTATCGCGGATCTTTCGCGCTGATCATGAATCAGGAGAAGTTCGACAGCCTGTCGGAAGCTGACCAGAAAGCGCTGATGACCGTCTTCGGTGAGCCCGCTTCGAAGGCCGCCGGCAAGGTTTGGGACGAAATCGATGCTATCGGCGTCGAAGTCACCAAGAAGGCAGAAGGCAATTCCATCAATACAGCCTCGGACGCCGACAAGGCAGCTTATGGTGAAATCGCCGACAAGATCCGCGCGGCAGTCATGGAAGAGGTCTCCGCCAAGGGTATTGATGCCAAGGCTGCGGCCGACTTCATCGCCAAGGAAATGTCCGGCTACGGAAGTTAACGGGCCGGTCCGGCGAGTTCCGTGACGCGCGAAACACAAGCAACACCTGTGGCGCGGTTTGCTCACTGGGCAGGCCGCGCTCCGTCTTTGCTGGCAGCCGTCGTGCTCTTCAGTTTGATGACCATGACGTTCTTCGATGTCATCTTGCGCAGCACGATCAATGATCCGATCGAGTCGGCAACGGAGCTGACCCGGCTGTTCATGGCCATTGTCGTGTTTTCATCGCTTCCGGTCATATCGTGGAAAGGCGAGCACATCGTTGTCGATCTGCTGGATCCGTTATTCGGTAAGGATTTGGCGCGGGTGCGCGACTGCCTGGTCAATCTGGCGAGTGGCGGGTTGCTAATCTGGCCGGCAGTGCGGATCTGGCAGTTGGCTGCACGGGCGCAAAATTATGGCGATGTGACAGAATATCTACAGATCCCGCAGTTCTACATTGCTTACTTCATCGCCGTGGCGACCTCCATCACGGCTGTCGTACTGATCGTGCGGGGCCTGTGTTTCGCCTTTGCGCCACACTTGCTGCCGCGGCGACATGAGCAACCACAGATGACGGACTAGAGCACATGACGGCTTCGATCATCGGCTTTGCTGCCGTGCTTGTTCTCGTTATGCTGCGCATGCCGATCGCGATTGCCATGGGAGTGGTCGGGATCGTTGGCTATTCCCAGGAAACGTCACTTCGTGCAGCCATCTCCATGGCCGGGCGACTGATCATCGATACGGCGCAGGATTATGGCCTGTCGGTTGTTCCACTGTTTATCCTGATGGGGCTGTTCGTCAACAAGGGTGGCCTGTCACGGGAGCTCTACCGGGCCTCCTATGCCTTCCTCGGACACTTCAAGGGCGGCCTTGCGATGGCAACGATCGTTGCCTGCGGCGGCTTTTCGGCCATTTGCGGCTCCTCGCTTGCAACCGCGGCAACCATGTCGAAAGTCGCCATGCCGCAAATGCGCAAGTTCGGATACGCGGATTCCCTGTCCACTGCCTCCATCGCGGCCGGCGGCACGCTTGGCATCCTGATCCCGCCAAGCGTCATTTTGGTGATCTACGGCCTGCTCACCGAGACCAGCATCGGCAAGCTGTTCCTCGCCGGTGTTGTGCCGGGCATCCTCGGCATCCTGCTGTACCTTGTCGCAGTACGTTTCACGGTGATGCGTAACCCGGATGCCGGTCCTGCCGGACATCCAACGGACTGGGGCGAAAAGCTTGCCAGCCTTGGCGGTGTCTGGGCGGTGCTACTGCTTTTTTTCATCGTGATCGGCGGGCTTTACGGCGTTTTCAATTTCTATCCGCTCAACCTGACATTCTCGCCGACCGAGGCGGCCGGCATGGGCGCGGCGGGCGCGTTCATCATCGCTGTCGCCCGCGGCACCTTGTCGGTAAAGGACACGTTCGAGGTGCTAATCGAGACGGCCCATACCACGGCCGGCCTGTTCGCCGTGCTGATCGGTGCCTGGATCTTTTCGAATTTCGTGAATCTGGCCGGGCTGCCAACCGCCCTGTCCGGCCTGGTCACCCAGTGGAGCGTGTCTCCGATGGTGGTGATCTTCATGATCCTGTGCGTCTATATCGTGCTTGGCTGCGTGTTCGAGAGCCTGTCAATGTTGCTTTTGACCGTACCGATCTTCTTTCCGCTGGTGACCAGTCTCGGGTTCGACCCGGTCTGGTTCGGGATCATCGTCGTCGTCGTCACCGAGATCAGCCTGATCACGCCACCTGTCGGGCTGAATGTTTTCGTGCTGAGAGGCGTATTGGGGGATGTCTCAACGGCAACGATCTTCAAGGGCGTAACGCCGTTTTGGGTTGTCGACATCATCAGACTGATCCTGCTGGTAATGATACCGGGACTGGCGCTGTTCCTGCCGCAAACCATGTGACCACACCGCTTGCTTTGCGCCTTCCACCGCCTGCACAATGGCTGGCACCGGTAGCTGGGACGAAGGAGGTCACGATGAGAAGACGAAAATCCATCACCGCTGCGAGTATGATGATTCTCCTAGGCCTTGCAGGCACACCGGCACTTAGCCAGAACGCGCTGCCTTCGGAGGTTTCTTCGCTGCCGGCTGCGGTTCACCAGGTTGTGTCAGGCGGGTATTGGAGCAAGGACGGAGCGGAGGGATCTTTCCGCGTGGTGGTTCTGTCCGGAGGGGTCGAGCACATCAACCACGACCTCTATCTGCAATGGATCAAGGTCGACCCGGAAACCGGCGGCAGCTCCGTGGTGCATTCGCTCGGCATCAAGCAGATAAACGACGGGCATGCGGAAGGCTACGTGCTGAAGGTTGTCCACGACGAGAGTGAATTTGACGTTTTCCGGCTGAGGATCGAAGTCAACCGCACGCGCTCACGCGATACGTTGAACTTCAGGCTCGATGCAACCGCAGAGCCGGGCAGCTATACGATCAATCAGGTGGACTAGAGAGCTGGTCTGTTTCCCCCTCCATGACCAGCCCTGCGTTAGGTCGTCTTACTTCACGCGCCAAACCGCGAAAGTCTCCTTCCCCCAGAAAGGGGGAAGGTCGGGATGGGGGTTGAACGCCGTGCCGCAATACTCAGCAGTTCGGTTTTGCGCTCGCGCTATCAATCCCCACCTTGGTCCTCCCCTTTTCTAGGGGAGGAAATGATTTCGGATTGAGGCCTACCCACTACATCAAACCCAGAATGGTCTGGTGAAGGCTGGCGGGAATTTCAATTCCGTTCTGAGGTGTCAGTTCGCGGTTTTGGAACCGCCGGGCGCCGGGTAGCCTGGCGCCTTCCTGCTCAAGCAGCGCCTGGAACAGCTTCTCACCATGCGCCATGAAGCCGCCCGCGTCACCAAAGCGCGCGGGATCGAGGGCGATGATCAGCTCACCCCCCTTCGGCGGGCCGCCCTTGCCGGCGTCATCCTCCGCCGCCTCGATACTCAAGAACTCACCAATCAGCGGCCCGGCCAACAACTCGATCATCAAGGCCAATGAGGCCCCCTTGTAACCGCCAAATCCAAGCTGAGCGCCTTTCAGAACGTCGTTCGGGTCGGTGGTTTCCTCTCCATCGGGGCCTATCCCCGCCGTAGCCGGGACAGAATGCCCGTCTCGTGCGGCGATCTGGATTTCACCACGCGCCATGGCCGAAGACGCCTGGTCGAAGACCAGCGGCGGGGCGTTCTTGCGGGGCCAGGCAAAGCCCATGGGATTTGTCCCGAACAGCGGTTTGATACCGCCGGCCGGGGCCACATATGGGTAGGAGGCCGTCACCGCAATACCGCACAGTCCCTCATCCGCCAGTCTTTCGACCTCGGGCCACATGGCGGCGATGTGGAACATGTTGACGATGCCAGCGGCAGCAATACCGTTCTGCCGGGCGCTGTCGGCAAGCGGGCGATGGGCGGCTTCCTGGGCAATGGGAGCAAACCCAGCGTCGCCATCGACACGGATGACGGCGGGTGCAAGCTGTTCAACGGACGGCTTCGCCTTGCCGTTGGCACGGCCGGACTTCACGCCCGATGCATACCACGGCAGCCGGAACAGGCCGTGCGATGGGCAGATATCGCGCTCGGCCTGGATCATTCGATCCGCTGCGGCCTTTGCATTGCGCTCGTCACACCCGTTCGACAAAAGGCACCTCAATGCCAGATCATGTGCCTCTTCCAGGCTCAACTTCACCTTCGACATGTCGTCTTCCCTGCCCGTTTTAGTGATCGTTTCGCCGCCTCCTGCAACACGGCGGCGCCTTGCTACAATCGTCTTGCAGCAAATGTATCACAGGCCTTCACGTCGCCGGATTCGATGCCGCGCTTGAACCACCGGACCCGCTGCGCCGAAGACCCATGCGTGAAGCTCTCGGGCACAACCACGCCCCTTGACCTTCGCTGCAGGCGATCATCACCGATGGCGCTGGCAGCGTTTAGGCCCTCTTCGATGTCGCCGCGGTCCAGGACATCCCGGTTGTCGTGCGCCCATACGCCTGAGAAACAATCGGCTTGAAGTTCCATGCGCACTGAAAGTTCGTTGGCACGCACCTTGGACGCACGCATGCGGGCTGCCGTGACCTTGCCAGCAATGCCAAGCTGGTTCTGCACATGATGGCCAACCTCATGCGCGATGACATAGGCATGGGCGAAGTCTCCCGATGCGCCCAACTTGCGCTGCATGTCCTGGAAGAAGGACAAGTCGATGTAGAGCTTGTTGTCGGCCGGGCAATAGAAGGGTCCCATGACCGCCTGGCCCTGGCCGCAACCGGTCGGCGTTCTGCCGGTGTAAAGCACCAGAACCGGCCGCTGATAACTTCGGCCGAACTGCTCCTTGAAAATCCTGTCCCAGGTACGCTCTGTCGTTTTCAGCACTTTGCCTGCGAAGACCGCAAGCTGGTCCTGGGATGCGCTTTTGGGCGTGCGGGGCACCTGCTGCGTACCGGTCTGCTCGTAGGTCTGCGGTGTCAGACCACCGCCGCCACCGATCATGTCCATTGGATTGATGCCAAAGACAAAGGCCGCAATCAGCAGGATGATGATACCGCCGATGCCAAGGCCGCCGCTGCGGCGTCCCATCGGGATATTGATGCGCCGGGTACGGCCGCCGCCTGGAAATCCAAAACCGCCGCCGCGTCCCCGGCGGTCTTCGACATTCTCGCTTTCGCGTTCGTCGTCAAGGCGCATGGCGTCATCTCCGTTCACAACTCACTGCTTCAAACTCAGTTCTAGCAGAACGAACCTAGTGCGAAAATGACGTCAATGTCCGGGATCAGCCGATTTGCTGGCCGCAACCGGATATGTGCAAGCGATTTTCGGAACTCCTGCGCATCAACCCAGTTCGGCGTCTCATTCCGCCTGCGCTGCACGCCTGCGCTTCAACATGCCGTTGATAACCGGATAGAGCATCAATGCGACGGCCAGCGCTATGCAAATGGCGGAGATCGGACGTTCCAGGAACACAAGCGGATCACCCTGAGAGGCCAGCAAGGACTGGCGCAGGGACCGTTCGGCAAGCGGGCCGAGAACGATTGCCAGAACGGCAGGCGCAACAGGATAGTTCAGCTTGCGCATCAGATAGCCCATGATACCGAACAACAGCATCAACCACACATCGTGCATGGTCTGCGTTGGCGCATAGCCACCAACGATGCACAGGACGAATATGATGGGGGCAAGGATCGTGAACGGCAGGGTCAGCACCCGCACAAAGATCGGAATAAATGCGAGATTGATCAGCACGGTGAACACGTTTGCCACGTAGAGCGATCCAATGAGGCCCCAGACGAAATCCGGTTTCTCGGTAAACAGCAGTGGGCCAGGCCGCAGACCCCAGATGATCATTCCACCCAGAAGAATGGCTGTTGTCGGTGAACCTGGAATGCCGAGCGTGATCATCGGCAGCATGGATCCGGTGGACGCCGCATTGTTGGCGGCCTCCGGTGCAGCAACACCGGATACATTGCCCTTTCCGAAGCTGTCGGGATCTTTGGAGAAGGTCTTTGCGAGGCCGTAAGCCATCAAGGATGCCGGCGTTGCGCCAGCCGCAGGCAGCGTGCCGACAAAGTAACCAAGCACAGAACCCAATGTGGTGGTTTTGATGTATTCCTTGACGCTCTTTACGTTCTCGACGAACCCGGCCCAGGTCATCTTGACCTTGTGAACGATCACATTGCCGCCGGTCTTTTCCAGCGTCCACAACATCTCGCCTATGCCATATATGCCGATGGCGAGGACCAGAAAGTTTATTCCACGTAGGAACCCGGGAATATCAAAGAACACCATCCGGGGCTTGCCGGAAATAATGTCCAGGCCGATTGTCGCCAGTACGAGCCCCACAAGGATCGAAAAGATCGTCTTCGGGATATCATCGCCGCCCAGTCCGATGAATGTCGCGAAGGCCAGCACCATCAGCGCAAATTCTTCCGCAGGCCCGAACTTCAGCGCGAAATCGGCTAGTGGCGGTGCAAACAATGTGAACAGGACAACTGAAATGGTGCCGCCAATGAACGAGGCAATCGCGGCCGCCGTCAGCGCCTTGTCGGCCCTGCCCGAAGTCGCCAGTGGCCGTCCGTCGAATACGGTGGCTACGGCGGTCGAGGCGCCAGGTATGCCCAAGGTTATGGAGCTGATGGCGCCGCCATACATCGCACCATAGTAGACCGCTGCCAGGAAAATGATGGCCGCCGTCGGCGGAACCAGAAACGTAATGGGCAACAGGATCGCCACCCCGTTTACAGAACCCAGCCCTGGCATGGCACCGACGAACAGTCCCACGGTGCAACCAAGCAGGATCATCATCAGGTTCAAAGGCTGAAAGGCTTCTACCAGGCCACCGGCAAGTGCTACGAGGATGGTTTCCATAGCTGCTGTTATCCCTTCTGCGGCTGGGCGAATTTGTGGATCGCGAGGGAAACCGCGGCGAGGGTTGCAAAGATACCAAAGATGTACATCCAGAAATGATCCGTGCCGTACATCACGTCATACACGGGATAAAACCACTCTTCGGTGACTGCCTTCGGCAGGGGAATTTTCAACCCCCACTCAAACAGCGCGAAGATAAACACGGGCGTTCCAATCACCAGAAGAATGGTAATGGCCCATGCATGCCGGCCAACAAACTTGATGTAGAAGAACAGAAACAGCAGAAGTGATACGTAGATACCGACAAGGTGTATGCCGATCAGGAGGGCAAGAAGTGCGCCGACCGAGACGCCGACGACGGTAAGGGCCTCACGAGAAATATAGGGTTCTTCGGATCGGGATTCGGGCGTAGCCCCCGTGAACCATCGAAACAGCGTTGCGAGGGACGCCAAGAGCATTCCGAGCGACAACCAGAACGGCCAAAAACCAGAGCCCGGGCCCTTGCCGCTGACCCAGCTGATCGACAGGCCGTCGGTCGATGACCACATCAGCCCCAGCGACATGAGTACCGTCGCTATGGCCATGAGTAGTTCCGCTTGGCGCACGGTCATCGTGTTCTTCCCTCATCCAGTTCCAGTCTGTTTCCGTCAGGAATTCAGACACATTCGTCCTGTGACCCGGCCGGGAACCCGCCGTGCCGCGCATTCGGGACGTTAGCGAAACTTGCTACCGCATTCTCTTGGAGGGGAATGCGGGTATCCGCACTCCCACTCCAAATGTTGTGGTGATTTTTATTCGCCAGTTATCGCGGCCGCACCAACAGCCTCGATCAACTCCTTGTGGCGTCTTGCCTGTTCGGTATGGAATGTGGCAAGCGCATCGCCTGCGACCCACTCATCGCACGTCAGGCCGTCTTCCTTGCAGAAGGTCTGCCATTCCTCGGAGTCAAACAGCGTCTTGAACAGGTTGATGTACCAGTCCTGGGCTTCCTTGGACATGCCGGGAGGGCCATTGATCGAACGCTGCATGAAGTACACGATGTCATGACCGAGTTCCTTGGCCGTCGGGACATCCGGGTAGGCAGCCATGCGCTCAGGCGTGAACTGTACCAGAGGCTTGGTCTCACCGGCCCGCATGAACTCATTCTGTTCGGCAGGATTGTTCACCGTGGAGTCGATGTGATTACCGACAAGGTTCTTGGCAACGGTACCACCGCCCGGGAATGGAATATAGGTTACCTTGTAACCGAATTCCTTTTCCATCATCGCGGTCAGAATCGAATCTTCCTGACCACTGCCGGTACCACCGACTTTCCAGGTTCCCCCGGTTTCCTTCACCGCCTTGACATAACTTTCAAGGTTGGAGATCTCCTTGCGATCGGAGTTCACCCACAGCAGGAACGTGTCGAGAGCCATCCTGCCGATCGGCGTGAATGTCGAGATATCCACGCCAAGGTCTTTCTGGATGATCGGTGTCGTGTAGAAAGAGTTCAGCGTCACAAGTACGGTGTGATCATCGCCTGCCTTGTCCTTCAAGTAGCGCAGAGCTTCCGCACCCGACCCACCGGGCTTGTTGATCGGAATAAACGGTCTCGGCGACAGCTTCTTCTTTTCGATCAAACCCTGCAGCAGGCGGGCAATCTGATCCGCGCCACCACCTGTGCCGGCCATGATTATGAACTCAACCGGCTTCTTGGGCGACCACTCTGCGGCAGCCATACCCGGCGCACCCGCGACCATGGCAGTCATGCCAATAGCGGCGGCTATGCCTGTGAACAATCGTCTAGTTATGCCCATCTCTTCTACCTCCCTAGGTTGATGTGGCGGTTATTCCGCGGGGCCTGTTAGCCTTTCACCCGCAGGATTCTCAATTGGCCTCCAGCGCCTGATTGGTCCGGCTTGACTATGTTCATCCACTCGTTGCGACAGCCGCGCCAGGTGTCAGTGCATTGGCACTGGCATTTGGTATACCACATTCTTAATTCTAACATATGCGGCAACGAATTCAACGCGGCTGGCGTTCCGAAAGCACCGTATTGCGCCGTCATTGGATGTTGGCATCGCCGTTGAATCCTCTCTTCCCTTCAATGCGCCAGAAAAACCGGCAGACCAGCATGGTCCACAATATGCTGAGTGGCACCTCCCAGGACCATTTCGCGCCCTTTGCTTTTGCCATAGGCACCCATTAGCAGCGCGTCGGCTCCAACCGAGGCTGCAGACGACAACAGCGTCGCTCCGATATTGTTGCCTTCCTTGAATTCATGCACCTCAACCGTACCGACGCTGTGGTCAGTGAGGTAATCACAGAGATTCTCCGCGTCCAAAGCCTCCGGCATACCGCCGCCCGCAGACAAAATCGTAACCTTGTCCGCAGCGCCCAAGAGCGGCAGCGCAAGTGCGAGAGCGCGTGATGATTCCAGCGAACCGTTCCAGGCGATTGCGATGTGCCCGGCAACGGTCCCCGCCGGTTCGGGTGGACACATCAGCACAAGACGGCCAGTGCCCATCAATGCCGATTCCAGGGTATTGCGGCCGATGCCGCGCTCCAGGTCTGGACGAGCAATGACGACAATGTCGGCAAGCCGACCGTTGCGGCCCACGACCGCAGCCATCTTCCCGCGCTCCTCGTGCCATGACATTGTCAATTGACGGGTTCTTTCACGCGCGCTCTTCGTCACCTCAATGCCGTGACTATCTGCGTACTGATTGAAAAGCTCATGCAAGCGGTCTTCTTCGGTATTCTGCAGATTGGTGGTGGCTTCCTCGATCTGCTTCCTCACAAATAAGGGAACGACCACACCATAGGGCAAAAGATCCTCAGGCTGTGCACGGCAGTGGATGACCTCAATATGGGCGTTGAACCTGCGCCCCAGCATGACAGCATGGTCAAGGACGTTCTCGCCCTTGCCGTCTCCACGTACCGGAACAAAAATTCGCCGAACCGTCATGTCCGCCTCGCGTGCCCTCAGGCTCCCAGTCGCTGACCCGATACCAAACCTGCTTGCGCCGCCCATTCCGCGGCCGCAACCTTGTCGCCCCCTTTGGGCCTGACCCGCTTGATCAGCACGCGCCCGCCTGAGGCCTGAACTTCCACACCGTCTTCACCCACGCTCACAATCTCACCCGGCGTGCCGTCGCCAGGCCGCTTGGCGCTGTCATAAACCTGCACCTCGGTACCATCGAGCGTTGTCCAGGCACCGGGCTGCGGGTTGCCCGCACGGATTTTATTATAAACATCAGATACATCGGCAGACCAATCGAGCTCAACATCGGCCTTGCGGCACCAGCTTTCATAGGTTGCATCATCCTCATTCTGGCTGGTTCGTGGCGGATTTCCTGCCCTGAAAGCATCCAACACTTCGATTGCCGAGTCCACGCCCAAGGGAAATATCTTCTTGAAGTAGATATCGCCGAGCGTTTCGTCCGGGCCGATGCCGACATGCTTCTGCAGCAGGATATCCCCTTCATCCAGGCCGTCGGTTGGATAAAACCAGGTCAACCCGGTCTCGCTTGCGCCCCACATGATTGGCCAGTTGATTGAGCTGGGGCCGCGGTGTTTGGGCAGCAAAGATGGATGAAAGCAGATCGATCCTTGCCTGGGAATATCGCGTGCGGCTTCCGGCACGAAGATGATGACATAGGCCATCATCATCAGGTCGGCATCATGCTCACGCAATTGCGCCAAGACATCTTCGTCCTTGAAATTGGCCGGCTGGTACACCGGCAGACCATGCTCAAGGGCCGCCTGCTTTACCGGATCAGCCGGCCTGCCGTCCTTGTCCGGTGCACAATAGACAGCCACGATCTCGTCGCGGCCGTCATCCAGGATGTTCTCCAGCACGGCTTTGCCGAAGGCCTGCTGGCCCATCAAGATCACTCGCATGCCACCTCCTGTCGAACTGTCGAACCCCGGCCCATTTACGTTCTGCTCTATTCCGCCGCTTCCTGCTTGACCTCGCCGATGGCGCCGGAACTTCTGACCCTGTCCAATTCCTCCCCGGCATAGCCAAGGACTTCGGTGAGGATTTCTTCTGTATGCTCTCCCAGAAGAGGCGAACGCTTCACATCGGCAGGACTTTCGCTCAACTTGATCGGGCAGCCGACACTCAAATAAGGTCCGCGCTCGGGGTGGTCGACTTCAACGATGGTTCCCGTTTCCCTTAATGAGGCTTCCTGCGCCAATTCCTGCATCGACAGGATAGGACCGACCGGAATATCGAGTGGGTTGCAGATATCCATCACCTCGAACTTGGTTTTGGTTTTGGTCCATTCCTCGATCGCATCGAAGACTTCGTTCAGGCGCGGCAAACGGGCCGGCGGTGTCGCATAATCGGGATCGTCCTTCCACTCCGGTTTGCCGATCACGTCGCAGATCTTCGGCCAAACCGCAGCCTGGGTGATGAAATAGGTATAGGCGTCCGGATCGCTCTGCCAACCCTTGCACTTGAGGATGCGGCCCGGCTGGCCGCCACCGGAGTCGTTACCGGCGCGCGGTGTGGCGTCGCCGAACGGTATGTCCTCACCATACTGGGAATATTCCTTCAGCGGACCTGCCTTCAGCCGTTGCTGGTCGCGCAGTTTGACCCGGCACAGGTTCAAGACGCCATCCTGCATGGCCGCCAGCACCCGCTGTCCCTTGCCAGATTTCTCCCGCTGGAACAGCGCCGTAACGATGCCGAGTGCCAGATGGAGGCCGGTTCCGGAATCTCCAATCTGGGCACCCGTCACCATCGGGAGGTTTCCCAAAAATCCGGTCGTCGAAGCCGCGCCACCAGCACATTGCGCGACGTTTTCGTAGACTTTGCAGTCCTCATACGGCCCCGGACCGAAACCCTTTACCGACGCCATGATCATCCGCGGGTTAAGTTCCTGGATCCGTTCCCAGCCGAAACCCATGCGGTCCAGCGCGCCGGGGGCGAAGTTCTCGACCAGCACGTCACATTCCTTCACAAGCCGCTCAAGCACTTCCTTGCCGGTTTCGTTCTTGGTGTTCAGCGTGATCGAGCGCTTGTTGTGATTGAGCATGGTGAAGTAGAGCGAATCTGCCCCTTCCACATCGACAAGCTGTTTGCGGGTGGCATCACCAACGCCCGGCCGTTCGACCTTGATGACATCCGCCCCGAACCAGGCCAACAACTGCGTGCAGGTCGGCCCTGACTGGACGTGGGTGAAATCCAGGATCTTGACGCCTTCGAGAGCTTTCATCTGATGTTCCTGTCGGTGAGAATTGATCAACGCAGCTTGTATTACTTCTTGGCCACGACACTTTGCGGATTGAGATTGCCGATGCGGCCGCTCTCCGTACCGGCCGCTTCGTCGATAACCGCATTGACGAGTGTCGGTTTGCCACTGTCCATGGCTTCGTTCACGGCACGCGACAGTTCGTCGGGTGTCGTCGCATAAACACCCACACCGCCGAACGCTTCCATCATCTTGTCGTAGCGAGCATCTTTAACAAAGACGGTGGGCGCCACGTCAGCGCCTCCGGTCGGGTTTACGTCCGTTCCGCGGTAGATACCGTTGTTGTTGAAGACGACCACGCAGACCGGCAGGGCGTAGCGGCAGATCGTTTCGATCTCCATGCCGGAAAATCCAAAGGCACTGTCACCCTCTATTGCCAGGACCGGCTTGCCGGTTTCAATGGCAGCGGCGATGGCTGATCCCATACCGATCCCCATCACGCCCCAGGTTCCGACATCAACTCGTTTGCGCGGCTGATACATGTCGATAATGCTGCGGGCGAAGTCGAGCGTGTTGGCGCCCTCGTTCACCAGGATCGCGTCCGGACGCTCCTTGACAATCGTGCGCAGGACGCCAAGCGCGCCGTGGAAGTCCATCGGCACATTGTTGTTCATGAGCTTTGGCGCCATGCGGGCGAGATTGGTTTCCTTCTTGGCGCTGATCGCATCGGTCCATTCGGCGGGCGGGGACGCCCAGTCATCGCCCATGCCGTCGAGCAGAGCACAGACGCAGGACGCAATATCGCCGACGACCGGAGCCACGATCTCCACATTGGAATCCATCTCCTTCGGCTCAATGTCTACCTGGATGAACTGCTTCGGTGCGGTTCCCCAGGTCTTGCCCTTGCCGTGTGACAACAACCAGTTAAGCCTGGCGCCGATGAGCATCACGACATCGGAGTCCTTGAGTGCGAGCGAGCGCGCGGCACCGGCCGACTGCGGGTGCGTGTCCGGCAGCAACCCCTTGGCCATGCTCATCGGCAGATAGGGCACACCGCTCTTTTCAATGAGCACACGGATATCCTCGTCAGCCTGGGCGTAGGCAGCGCCCTTGCCGAGAATGATGAGCGGGCGTTTGGCACCCTTCAGCACATCGAGCGCGCGGGACACCGATTCTGGCGCCGGAATCTGCCGTGGCGCCGGATCGATCACCTTGACCAACGACTTCTCGCCTTCCAGCGCACTCATCGTCTGGCCGAGCAACTGCGCCGGCAGATCGAGATAAACCCCGCCGGGCCGTCCGGACACCGCGGCACGAATGGCGCGCGCAATTCCTATACCGATATCTTCGGCATGCAAGATGCGATAGGCCGCCTTGCACAACGGCTTGGCGATGGCGAGTTGATCCATCTCTTCATAATCGCCCTGCTGGAGGTCGACGATTTCACGTTCCGAAGACCCACTGATCAGGATCATCGGGAAGCAGTTGGTGGTGGCATTGGCCAGCGCCGTCAGGCCGTTCAGAAATCCCGGTGCCGATACGGTCAGGCACACACCCGGTTTCTGTGTCAAATAACCGGCGACCGAGGCCGCATAGCCTGCGTGCTGTTCGTGCCGGAATGAAATGACCCGCATGCCCGCTGCCTGGGCAAAGCGCCCCAGATCGGTGACCGGAATGCCGGGAACCCCATATATCGTATTGATATCATTAAGCTTCAACGCATCTATGACGAGATGAAACCCATCCGTCAGTTCGGCTGCGGATGTTTCGTCGTTGTGCGAGGCGAGGCTTGTGTGGGCCGCATCCTGAGGGCTGTCTTTCGCCGTTGTTGCAATCGCCATTTTCAAGGCTCTCCCTGATTGCATCCCTGCCGCTCAATTGGCACTTTGCGCGGCAAGCTTTGTGAACTCTTCCCATGTGCGTGCCACATGGGCGTGCAGTCTCATTGTATGTTCGCGCACCAACTCACCGGCCAGATCCGCATCGCGGTTTTCGATCGCTTCAATGATGTGCATATGATCGACGATAGACCGATTGATCCGATCCGCTTCCGACATGGCCCGGTTGCGGATGGCCCGCATGTGCAGGAACAGGCCGTCAGCGATGTCCTTGAGCATCCGGCACTTGGACAGCTCCAGAATCCGTTGATGAAACTCAACGTTCGCTTCGGAATACTCGTCAATGTTGGCACGAAGGTCCGCGTCGCCGAACGTGCTGGCCATGCACCGCAACGACGCGATTTCCTCGTCGGATGCTTCGCGCGTCGCCAAACGCGCCGCCATGCTTTCAAGCGAGGCCCAAACAACGATCATCTCAAGGATTTCGTCCAGGGTCTTACGCTTTATATAGACGCCCTTGCGGGGCAGGATCTCTACAAACCCTTCCTGCTCGAGTCGTGCCAGGGCCTCACGGACCGGAGTTCTTGAAATGCCTAACTGCTCGGACATGCGGCGTTCGTCGAGGCGTAAATCCGCATCGTCGGCATAGATGTTCATGCCGGTAATGGCGTCCTTGAGCACTTCGTAGATGTGCTCCTTCAGGCTGAAATTGCTTCCCACTGGCGTGAGTATCAGCTTGCCGGCCATTTCCCCGTTCCGCGTCTGCCTTACATGACTATGCGGCAGACGTCTGGTTGGATATTGTATCTGGTATACCATAGACCAGATGCAAAACAGGTACAATCACTAATCCGTGTTCATTGACCGCCTGTGTGATTGCAATATGCCCGCTGTGAAAGTGCCCTGCGCAAAACGGGACGGGACGGGATCGCCGAGACGGTAAATTGATATTCGGCAGGTTGGCCAATACCCTATGAACTACAAAAGCCAGAAGAATTCCGTAACCCAACAGCACGCACCACCGCATGCGCCTTTCATGCTTCTCATTGTCCGGATGGCGCTGCCAAGGGTCAATGGCAGTGAACCGATCCCTTTTTCCGGTCCATATGACAGCATTGGCCCGGCGGCGAACTTTTTCTGCATCCACCGCCGTGCCACAATACATCGGACTTTCCAAATTGAACCGGTCCGACCGCTTTCATTGCGACTGCGTTAGCTGACGGCAGCAAGACACACAGTAAAATCGACACCTTCAGAAGTTTCATCACGACAAGCTTTTTGGAGTTTTACCAGACGCAATGCCACCATAGATTGCTTTCGTCGTCTTCACAATTTCAAACAAACACTCCGACGACCCACCGCGCCCGACTGTCTCTTGCCGTCGCTCGGTCAAAAGCAAACGGCCCGCGGTGGTGTTCCGCGGGCCGTTCTTTGGTCTCAGGCGTTAGGCCTGAAGATCCCTTGCGTGGTTTTTAGAAGA